>NZ_JBNPWS010000013.1:0-135450 GCF_050433705.1 Paenibacillus sp. DS2015
TTTCATTCGCTCCGATTGTTATTTTTCTCATTATAAACAAAAAAGACCCAATAAGATGACCTTTTTCAAGTGTCTATCTTACTGGGTACATTTTAAAGAGAGATGTTGCCTTTTTCCTTTTTAACGATGTGTTACTTATTGTTTGTCGGACGCCTCATCTTTTATTTCTGCTCTGAATCCTTCAATTGCGTTAAGACGTTTTGAATTCTTTTTTTCAATTTGAGCTATTTCTTCGCCTGGAATTTCATCCGCAAATTCGCTTAAATAATCTTGACCTTCACGGAAGTTCTGAATCGTATTCTGAATGCTGTCCTGAAGTTTCTCTACATTGTCTGACCGATCGTCGGGTTTAGCCACGGAAATACCTCCTGAATATGTTGTTTTGATGTACCGTTGAACGCTTGGCTATTTTTCCTCTTGTCCAACTGTTTTATTCGTTGAATAGAACGGTTTAGAATTTCCGATGAAACTTGCTAATATGACGAAATAGATATGGATTTTCAATAGATGTTGTAATTGAGGGATGGGATCGTCTCTAATGTAAGTTCATTAACGTTGAGTTAGCTTGAGGTCGCCCATATCTGAAGTTAGAGTAACCATGGGTCCATCTTCGTTACCTGGACTTTGAGGAATATTAGCCTCTTGACTGCCCATTTCTGTTTTCAACTGGTATTGTAGGTCGTTGGGTACTTCTGTTGTGGTTACCGTAATGTTACCGGTATCTGTCTTGGCCGATATGTCCGAAGTAATATGCTGCAATTGCAGAAGAATATTGCCTGTATCTGAATCCAATTCAAACGTCCCGTCTTCAACATTTGCGTGTATATCTCCCGTATCAGTCTGTAGACGATATTCTTTCGATGAGACTTGATTGACGATAGTGTTACCAGTATCCGTTTCGATGTCGACTTGATCCAGTACAGTGTTGGGAACTTGAATGATCAGCTTGAGGCTATTGAAGCTATTGAAGCTTAAGGAAAATATTTGATTGGATATTTTTTTTAGGAAAATGTTCAACTCTCCGTTGTTATGATCAACCTGAAGTTCATAATTATTCAACCAACTTTCCGTTGCCGTTCCCATAAGTTCTACTTGAATGTCTTGCCCTGAATAAGTTACGAATTCAACATCTTCGGTATCCGACTTCACTTGTATATTCCGGACGCCCTCTGCAGCGACCGTTTTCTTCACACTTACTGGCTCCGTATTACTAAACGACGTCCCGTCTTTCACGTATAAGAGGATACCCCCTGCAACTATAATAATAATGAGAACGAGCACTGATATAAAAGACTTCTTAGCCATCATCACTTCTCTCCTTCCTAAACTTGAATAAGTTAGATGTGGTAGTTATCACCATGTTTATGTTGAAACAATCCTATTAAATACTACCACACATTTCGAATAAAGAGGAAAAATGTTCCATACAATGATCCTCTCAAATGAAAAGGTTACGTGTAATAGCTCCAACTTCATGTATAGCTGGGCTTCTTAAAAGTTCAAGTTCTTCAATCATGACATGATAAGGTTCAGGGTATGGTATACTAATGAGATGAATTTACTCTTCTCTTTTTCAAAGAGTAATAAAGGATATCGTTTGTAGTGGTTAAGTCATTCTTAGCGCATTGATGAAGTGGGTATCTCAACATACAAAGATTATTGGAGTGATGATATGAGTAAAGCTAAGGGTAAGGGCGGTACAGGTAGAGGAACAGGGAGTAAGGGCTGGACGCGGTGGAATAAAGCAGAAATAGGTAAGAATGGTCCCAAGGTTTACCCTGTGAAGTATGTTAAAGGATCAGACAAAGATAAAGCTAAAGGTGATGCCATTAGTAAAGACGGAACTGTTTTGAACAAAGAAATTGTGATCAAGAGCACAAAGAGGCATTAATGGAAAGTCTCCTTGAAGAATTAACTTCTTCAAGGAGCTTTTTCGTATAGAAAAATAGAGATATATCAAAAAATCACGCTAATCATTTGATCAGCGTGATTTTTGATTATTATGCAAAACCTATCTTTCTACAATAGGAATGCTCTTGACCGCCTGATCACGTTGGACCGCCTTTAAATTATTTCTAACAGGTCCAACGATGAACTTGCCGAAAGGTAACTTATTCAAATATTTGGTTGTTAACCAAGCAACGATAAGGCAAGAAATATAGATTAGCGGAACTGTAACGAAGGGGTTCAAGCTTGTGGAAATCGGCAAGTATAGAATAACGAAGATTCTCATGAATACACTGTGCGTTAGATAAATTCCAAAAGAGTGATCCGAGATGGAAACAACGAAGTTAGGTACTTGTGTAATCTTACTTGATATATAAAAAATAAGGAAAATCATTGAGGGAGCAAAGAGCAAGTATCCAATCCCTTTTGAGCTAATAACAGGTGAAATATCAAGGTATTTCAAAGCTAACACGGGAATAACCGTTACAATGGGCAATAGGAAGACAAGCCTTTTTTTACGATGTAAGACTTTAATAAATTGATCATAGTGCTTACCGCAATAATAGCCTAAAGCGAAATAAAAAGCCCATCCGATAAAGGGTAACCAACTTGTATAATACCAAATGTATTCTGAAACCGCTTGACTTCCAAAACCAAATGGTGGAACGAAATTAAAGAACCCAAGATAGATGACATTAATGATGAAAGAAACAGGCAGAACAACTTTGGCGGACCAGATCTTTAATTTATTATGTAATAGGTAATGAATAAGAATGAATTGAATAATTATTAAAATAAAGTAACCGTTATAATCTGCCATAAAGATGTTTCTGAAAATAGCGACGAGTACATTTTGCGCCGTATACGGTTCAATATTTTCGTGAACTTTATAGATTGATCCTATAATCGCCATAGCTATATATGGCGGGATTAGTGTTTTTAGTCGTTTAGAGATGAAATCCGCGGGTAAGTTATTCTTATAATTTTTGGCAATGAGGAATTCTGTGATAAAAATGAATATGGGCGTACCAACATTAAAGACAAGCCTTGCCGCATTCAGTAAAGCATTTTGTTCATATATTCTACCTGTAAATATTAAGGCATGAACCATAACCACAAATAGACAACCTACACAACGTAATAACAGGATCTCAACCGATATTTTCCTCGGCATTTAAAAACCACCTTCCAGTCTTTGTTATTCAATTTGAATAACATTATATAATAAAATATTCGAAATGACGATTATTAATAGAAAATAAATAGGATCGCACTTTATGGGAAATTATAGATTGGTCCTATTTATGAAAATAAAAGCTTGGTTAATCATTTTACTATATGACGTTTGTCATACTCCGTACTTGACGTTTATGACTGTAACGAGAGGTTTCATGCTAATATAATAAGAATATAAAACTACGTGTGACGAACAGGGCATTTTTGGCGCGTCATATCGAGGAGGAAAAACATAATTATGGCTCAACAACCCAACTTAAAAAGTATGAAAAACAGTGTGGCTCCTTTTGAACATGTCGATACGAAGTCAAGTATCAGACAACTAATTAACACCTTAGCGCCTTTAGTATTGCTCTGGTATGCCGCGTATTTGAGTCTATCTGTATCGTATTGGCTTACACTTCCTATTACAATTATTGCTTCCGGGTTTGTGATCCGGACCTTTATTATATTTCATGATTGTTGTCACCAGTCGTTCTTCAAGAGTCGTCTTGCAAATGAAATACTGGGTACGATTACCGGTGTCGTTGCCCTTGTTCCGTATCAACAGTGGAAAAATACGCATTCCATTCATCATGCAACGAGCAGTAACCTCGATAAAAGGGGAACTGGTGATATGTGGGTTTTAACCGTGGAAGAGTATGCTGAGTCTTCCAAATGGCGTCGACTTGCGTATCGAATCTATCGCAATCCCTTGGTCATGTTCGGATTAGGGCCGATCTTTATTTTCTTGTTTTCATATCGCTTCAATCGTAAAGCTGCGAAACGTAAGGAGAGAATCGGTACTTACATTACGAATACTTCCCTTGTAGTTCTCTATGCAGCATTATGCTTGGCCGTGGGTTGGCAGTCATTTTTATTAATCCAGATACCGATCTTTTTAGTTTCAGGTAGTCTGGGAATTTGGTTGTTCTATGTACAACATCAGTTTGAGGAATCTTACTTTGAAAACGATGAAGAATGGAGTTACGTGAATGCTGCGGTTGAGGGGAGTTCTTATTACAAGTTACCGAAGCTTTTCCAATGGTTAACTGGAAATATCGGATTCCATCACGTTCATCACTTGAGTCCCAAAGTGCCTAACTATAACTTGGAGAAAGCGCATAATGCTATACCTCCTCTACAAAAAGCGACGACGATCACCATCAGTACTAGTCTGCAGTCTTTGAACTTCCGTCTGTGGGATGAGAAGAGTAAGACATTTGTTTCTTTTAGAAAAGTGAAGCATCTACTCAAGAAGACTGGTTCAGCTGTAGAGACGGTAAAGATTCCGCGACCTAGCGTTGAAGGTGAATAAAGACTTCATGATGATATCCATATATAATGAATAGTAATACGAGTGGAACAGAGGGGAGAGCGACCATGCAGAAATGGTATCAGATTTTGCATAAGAATACAGGGCTTAGCCCGTATATATGGGTCGTGTTTTATATCCTCCCTTTTTATTTCATATTTCACTCATCTGCTATTTACCAGGTGGTTATCGGCAGTGGGATGATTGTAGTATTCTTTATTTGTTATGTACTGTCTTTTGTATCTAAAGGTTGGCAGGTATACTTTTGGACAAGTGTACAAATGGCAATATCGATTGCAATGAGTATGCTATTCGGTTATGTATACTTCTCACTCTTTTTAGCATTTTTTATAGGTAATATTCAGAACCGGGCTGGGTTTCTTACATTGTATATTATTCATCTCGTAACGACGATCGTGACCATAAATTATGGATTTATTACTCGGAATCCTGTAGTGATTACACAGCTTCCATTTGTTCTTGTCAGTTTAATGGGTGTTATTCTTCTTCCAGTCACTAATTATAATCGGAATAAGAGTGATAAGTTGCAGGAACAACTAGAGGATGCCAATAAGAGAATTTCTGAATTAGTTAAGCTGGAGGAACGGCAAAGAATTGCCCGTGATCTACATGATACTCTCGGTCAGAAACTATCACTCATTGGGTTAAAGAGTGACTTGGCAGGCAAACTAATCATTAAGAATCCGAGCCAAGCACAGATCGAGATCAATGATGTTCGTCAGACTGCGAGGACGGCACTTCAGGAAGTCCGGGAAATGGTGACTCAGATGCGTGGGACAAGACTCCCAGATGAGTTGTTTCGAATAAAGCAGATTCTAAAGGCTGCAGAAATTGACTTGACCTTCGAAGGGGACACGAATTTGACCAACACCTCTTTGTTGAATGAGAACGTGATTAGTATGTGTCTAAAGGAAGCTGTGACCAATATTGTGAAACATAGTAGTGCATCGACTTGTTCCATCGTCATTGAACCTACACGAAGTGAATTAGTTGTGAGATTGCAAGATGATGGTGTAGGCTTAGCTGATGAATCCATGTATTCTAGAGGAAACGGAATGCGTGGCATGAGAGAGCGGCTTGAATTCGTGAATGGAAGTATGGAAATTACTTCAGTTAAGGGAACTATGATTATATTTCGAGTACCTAATGTTCTTAAACCAGTGGAAATGGAGGCTGGGATATGATTAGAATTGTGATTGCAGAGGATCAACGGATGCTTCTTGGCGCACTTGCTTCCCTGCTTGATTTGGAAGAGGATATGATGGTTGTGGGAAGAGCAAGCAATGGCGAGGAAGCCGTTAAGCTGGTTCATTTGCATAAGCCAGATATATGTATTATGGACATTGAGATGCCCATGAAGAGTGGGTTGGATGCGGCTGAGGAATTAAAGGGATTTGGCTGCAGAGTGATGATACTTACGACATTTGCAAGGACAGGTTATTTTGAACGAGCGCTTAAGGCTGGGGCTAACGGCTATTTATTAAAGGATAGCCCAAGTGAGGAACTAGCTACCTCGATTCGTAGTATTATGGCCGGTAGACGCATCTTCGCCTCGGAATTGGTGGATGAGGCGTATGGGGAAGAGAATCCTCTGACAGAACGAGAGACAGAAGTACTTGCACTGGTCGCTGACGGTATGAATACAAAGGAAATTGCTAGTAAATTGTATATAACAACAGGGACGGTTCGCAATTATATTTCCGTTATTCTCGATAAGCTAGGTGTAAGTAATCGGATTGAAGCCATTACTCGTTTTAAAGAGAAGGGCTGGTTCAGGTAAATTAAGCCGAATGGGGTAACACAGCCCGTTTTTCAGCTTCCATATAAAGACTACTGAAGGATCTACGATCTCAGTAGTCTTTTCTTTTGCAATTATTGTAAAAAAATTTGGAGCTGTTGAACGACTACGGATAATAAGTTTCATCAATTGAACTTGCAAAAAATATTAAGAAAGGTGTGAGAAGAAAAACATGAAAAAAAGAAAATTGCTTTATATTACCACCGGAGGGACACTCGCCTTATTAATTTCGCTTTTCGTAACTATTTGGTGCCCTTGGATCAATGAAGACGTTGCCCAGGCGAAAGCAATTTCTCACTTTCATAAAAGCTGGGAAAATTCTGCTGATGGTTGTTATATGGACTGTGAGGATTGCGGAGTGATTTCTGTTAGAAAGATATCCTTTGGTCAGTTAGTCACCTTACAATATCAATGCGGTTGGGAAGGAGATGTTATCAGCTTAAAAACAAATGATGTTTTTATTAATTTTCTTGGAAAGTCTAAATTTGAAGATGAATCGGAACCCGGTTTGTAACATTCAAATCTATACTGGGTTAAGTAACGGGTATGCTCTTGGCGCTACAATAGCTACTGCATTTTGGAGAAGTTATAGCGATAATGCAAGAGGAACAAGCAACGCCGTTCGGTTAAACACAACAGGTTTAGCTATCTGTGCGAATGCTGGCTGTTCTAACTCTACAGGAAAAGTCCGTTCAACTTTTAGTGGAATTACTTTAGATGGAGTATCTAAGACCCCAGTTTTAGGGGCAAGCGATAGCGCCACTATTACGATAAGTGGAAATAGCGCCACTATTATCGTTGATTCTACTCTTCCAGAATGATTCAGAATAAATGAATAGATTCTAATCTCTTCTCCACTATGAGCAGAGATTTTTTTGAATAAGTGCAACTTTTTACTTTTTTTAGTCGTTTTAATCATGAACTAGAAAATTGAGGAGGAAGAATGATGTTACGAAAGAGGTATATTGTTTGCGTTTTATCATTTATTGTGTTGATCTTTGGATTTGCTACAAATGCAGAAGCAAAAGATGCTTTAGTTTCAGTCAAAGCTACTGTTGAATTAGGAGCAGATAAACAGTTGTCTGAACTGACTGATCCGGTCATTATTAGTAACGGAAGAGTACTGTTACCTATTCGAGAGATTGGTGATTATTTAAGTTTGAAGGTTTTTTGGGATCAGAAAACAAAGACGGCATCACTTTATGGGGTAAATAAGAAAATTAGTTTAACCATAGGCAGTAAAGCGGCTTATGTGAATAAGAAAAAGGTATCTTTAGATGTGGCTGCTAAGGTAGTCAATGGGAAGACCTATATTCCATTAAAATTTGTGGCCTCTACAATGGGCGAATCAGTAACGTGGAACAGCTCACAAAAAATGCTGTCTATTCCGAGCAGCTATGCAATGGGAACGGATGATGATCTGACTTATTGGATTCATCTTAAAAGCGGAGGTCTTTTTCAAGCTGTAGGAAAGAATACAGGTTCTAGAATTGGGGGTTTACAAATTGATCTCTCCATATTGAAAAATTTCAAAGTCGTGAAATTAACGGAAAAATCTTCTTATATTAGGATTAATCAGATTTCAGGTCCCTCTGGAACAGTAAACATATCCGGTCAGGCTCTTATCATTAATGGGGAAGTTTATGATCAAGCAAATTTCTCTTTTATGGGGTTTTACCCTGATAGTAATATCGATAAAGCACAAGGTAATGTGTTGCTAACAGATGGGAAAAAAGTGAAGTTTCTTAACAACGAAGGTGTTGTTAAAGCTTCGTATGACTTAACTGAACTCATGCAAAAAGATGAAATCTACATGATTGAACACTACAGTAATGATTTTATGATTTTAAGGGAGTATAATTCTCAGCATCTTATCGTTTATGACTTTAAAGCAAAAAAGAAAATTTATGTTCATCAAGTTATATCCCTTCCGGAATATGAAAAAGAGTATCTTGTCCAAGCGGGACTGGATCGCTCAAATGAAATGGAGTACGATCACATCATCACATTTGATAAAGCAGATCAAGGTACTTTGAAATTTAAGTATAAAAGCAAAAAAATGGGCAAAGTGGACACTTATACTTTAAAGCTCCAGTAGTGAACAAAAAACAATCACCCCATAAAAAACACGAGTTGCATTTAAGCTCCCGTGACAGTACATCCAATAGAAAGCCGTTTCTATGAACGGCTTCTTTGGTACGATCTAGTAACTTACAACAAACTCAGGGGGTTAGCCCTGCGTTTGTTGTTGTTTAAGCAAGTCTCGTATTTCGGTAAGCAATTGCTCTTCTTTGGAAGAGGTTGGCAGCTCAATCAATATAACCTCTTCTTTACGCTTAAATTTGCTCACTACTTTGATGAATAGGAAGATTGAGAAGGCAACGATGAAGAAATCAATGACCGTCTGTAGGAAGGCCCCGTATTTGAGAATGGCATTACCGAATTCAAATTCTCTTCCAGACAAGTTCTTACCCCCTAGTAATATGCCAATCAGCGGCATTAGGAGATCGTTAACTAGAGAGGTTACGATTTTGCCGAAGGCTGCTCCAATGATGACTGCGACTGCAAGATCCATAACATTACCTTTGAGCGCAAATGATTTAAATTCTTTCCACACGTTAGGACAACTCCCTTAGCAAATAATTATACTCCATGCATTATATCTAAATTAAGCTTGGTGGACAAGGAAATATTAGTGGAAATGGAAGGTCGGGGAAAAAATAATTTTGCCGATTATAGACGATATTTGATTTGGCTTAGGTTATAATGGCGACATGAGTTTATTTATGTAAGCGCTATCTAATTATTGTGTTGTATTCTTTAAAAAGTCGATTACAACTTCTTCACGTAGTGTGTTGAAAGTGAATATGAGTGGATGACCCCTTTGTATTCAGGGTTTCTAATGGAGATTTACTTATGCTATGGGCTAGGGGCAAGTTATGTTCTCACATGCAGAACACGAATTGTACCTACTGTATGTAGGAGTAAGGGGATTAAGATAGCGCTAGGTTTTTGGCTATGTTACACTTCAATGTGGATTGTACTCCGTAAAAACAGGTAGCCATCGGCTACCTGTTTTTACGTTATTCTAAGCTATCTAATGCTTTTTTAATTTTTTCTCCATATTTCGTTTCAGTCAGCTTTGGAGTTTGAGTTGTTGAATTCGTATTACTGAAATAAAGAATTAATAAATGGCTTGGCTGATAAACGATTGGTGCATGGGAACTAAGAAACTGTTGTTGTTCTTGGAAATGTATATATCCAAGCTCTCGTTTTTCTTGCGAGCCAAAGTCATAAACCCTTATGATTTCATTGTTATCTAGTTTATAGATAAGGGGTTTGATCTCATTAAGTTCAGCTTCTTTTGGTGAATCAATTTGAATGATATTAATTTCTTCGGAATTCATGGCTTCGATTACGGAAGTATACTTTTGTTGAGATGAACATGAACTCAACAAGAACAAGCTTACAACCGCAGCGAATAAAAATGTTCTCATTACATTACCCCCTTTCTCATAAATTGCACATGAAAGCCCGTCAGTTTAGAAGAAACGGATGTTCGTCGAAGTTTGTTATTTGTCTCGTTTACAGTAAACAGGCAAGAGGCGACCACCATATTTTTCTTATTCGACACCGTAATCTTATATTACTTGCTATCTGTATAACGGTACCAAGCTAAATAATGTTGCGAATATCTGGTTACTACACCATTAAAAAGATAATCTATCATCAATCGCACGATTTGAAGTCGCTAAGTTTTTCGTTAATTTGTAAGAGGAGGAGTGAAACTAGCTCCTCCTTTTGGTGTTTAATATTAGGCAGATAACTTCTTACTCTTCGCTGAAGTTCTCAATAAATTTGGTTGCCAGAGAGGACATATATTTATCCTTGATCCAGATGGCGGAAACTTTGGTTCGTAGTGCCTCGTTATTTATTTCTTTATAGATTAGATTCTCGTTGTTGGCGAGGCCCAAGGCAGATTTAGGAACGATACCAATACCCAATCCTTCATTAGCCCATAGTATCGTAGTCCGCGCGTCGTCATTTTTACAGAAAAAATCAGGTTCAAATCCATTCCTCAAACACGTCTCGTGGATGAGTTGCTCAAATCTACGGTAAATAATTAAGGGTTTATCCTTTAATTCACGGATGTCTATAGTATCTTCAGGTGTTTTCCAGTCATACTCTGGCGTCATGATGGCGATCATAGGCTCTGATTCAGCATATTTATATCCCAAGTTTGCGGTGTTAAATGGGGTCCTAACAATACCAATCTCTACAATTCCCTTGGACAGCAGGTCAATAATGGTAAAAGTATTACCCTCATAGATTTCAAACTTTACCCCAGAATAAATCTTATGGAAATCGGAAAGCCTTTCCTTCATAAGTGTCGCACCAGAAGAAGAGACTGTGCCAATGGATAAGGTCCCTTTTAAACCTTTTACGAAGTCAGTAAGCTCTCTAGCTGTTGAATTCGTTAGTTCTATAATTTGTTGTGCTCTGTTTCTTAATATAATTCCAGCATCGGTTAGTTGGACACTGCGGGCTCCACGCTCTACCAGCTTAACCCCTAGTTCTTCCTCTAGAAGCTTAAGCTGTTGGCTTAAGGGAGGCTGGGCCATCTGTAACTTTTTTGCAGCTGATGTAATCTGACCTTCCTCTGCAATAGCAAGAAAATATTTGAGCTGTCTGATATCCATAGAATCTCACCCTTCGGAACTGACATATGATTAGCATATGGGAATGATACGAAACTAATATTTTTAATATGGAAGATGTTATGTCATAATCATAACCGGAACTACTAAATAGTCAATCAATTTACATAGGACTTAAATATTATTTATGTTGGGGCTGATGAGTGTTGTTCAAAATGGCTGTATTTCTCAAACCTTATAAAAAAGAAGTGGTTATCGGTCCTTTCTTTAAGCTACTTGAAGCCATATTTGAGTTACTATTACCTACGATTGTTGCTCTGATCATCAATAAAGGGATAGGGATGCGGGATACTTCGTATGTATTCAAAATGGGTGGGCTTATGTTGTTCTTATCCATTCTAGGATTTGGTTGCTCCATGATCTGTCAGTACTATGCTGCACGTGCCTCACAAGGCTTCGGTACGACGTTAAGGAATAAGATATTCAGTCATGTCTCCTCACTGTCGTATGCAGAGATGGATAAGTTCGGGACACCTTCGCTTATTAATCGGATTACGAATGACGTTAACCAGCTTCAAGTCGCTGTCGCTATGTTGATTCGTCTAGTTATTCGTGCACCCTTTATCTGTATTGGTGCGATTATTATGTCTATGATATTGGATTTTCAATTGTCACTTATTCTACTGGCGGCAACGCCGATCTTTGGAATCATTCTATATTTCATTATCACACGGACATCTCCATTGTATCGAAGTTATCAGAAGAAACTCGATAGATTAGCACTGGTCTTGAGTGAGAACCTTTCAGGTGTAAGGGTTATTCGTGCCTTCGCAAAGCATAGACAGGAGAAGCAACGTTTCAATGAGTCCTCTGAAGATTTAACGGGGATGGCCATCCATGTAGGCCGAATCTCGGCATTATTGAACCCCATCACCACATTGGTAGTGAATGCGGCTATCATTGCAATCCTCTGGGTTGGGGGGATCCATATTAATGACGGTAGGCTTTCCCAGGGTGAGATCATCGCTTTTATTAACTATATTACTCAAATTCTATTAGCTCTGATTGTTGTCTCTAATCTGGTTATTATTTTTACCAAAGCCTCGTCCTCAGCAGCTCGAATTAACGAAGTGCTAGCGACAACAACGTCTATTCCCGATACGGGGACTGTACTTCCACTTCCAAGCATAGAGAATATGGACACTGTTCCTGTCATTACATTTAAGCATGTTTCATTTGGGTATAGCGTGACTGGAGAGGCAGCACTTACGGATATTTCGGTTGAGATTAAACGTGGTGAAACGATTGGCGTTATCGGTAGTACTGGCTCGGGTAAATCAACCTTCGTGAATCTAATGCCAAGATTCTATGATGCACTCGAAGGTGACATATTGATCGATGGTGTGAATGTCAGAGATTACTCGCTAAAGAAGCTGCGTAAGAAGATTGGGATCGTTCCGCAGAAGGCTTTATTATTTACCGGTACGATTGCAGATAATATCCGCTGGGGTAATGAACAGGCTACAGATGAAGATGTTCTACGGGCAGCTACAATTGCACAAGCTGATGAATTTATTTCACGGCTTCCCGAGGGGATTCACACAGAAGTATCTAGAGGAGGAAGTAACTTATCAGGTGGGCAGAAGCAACGATTGACCATTGCTCGGGCTATCGCAGCTAAGCCAGAAATTCTTATTCTAGATGATTCCTCAAGTGCCTTGGATTTCGCGACGGATGCAGCGTTAAGGCGTGCTCTGAAAGAGAACAGTCGTGAGATGACGGTGATTATGGTATCCCAGCGGGTCAGTACGGTACAACAAGCGGACCAGATCATTGTATTTGAGGAAGGTAGGATTGCGGGTATTGGTACACATGACGAGCTGATAAACAGCTCTGAGGTATATAAGGAAGTTTACCTATCCCAGCTTTCAAGTGAGGAGTCGGGCAAATGAACAACAAAGACACATGGAAGAGGCTATTGAAGTATAGCGGTCAACATGTAAAAATAACCTTTTGGGCAGTTATCTGCGCCATTCTTAGTGTGATTGCAAGCTTAATCGGCCCCCTCCTGATTGGTAGGGCGGTCGATCATATGATTGGCATAGGAGCCGTGAATTTCAGCGCGATTGGCCAACTTATGATAGGGCTTGCGATTGTATATACGTTAGGTAGTTTTTTTGGATGGTTACTGATTTATTTAACGAATCGTATCGCCTATCAGACGGTATATGATATGCGCCGTCAATTGTTTGATCAAATGAACATTTTACCGTTGAAGTATCACGATTCTCATCCCCAAGGTGACAGTATCAGTCGTTTTGTGAATGACATGGATGCTGTCTCAGATGGCATACTTCAAGGGTTCTCTACACTCATTACGGGTGTGGTTACCATCGTTGGAGCGATCGTATTCATGTTATATATCAGTCCAATGATGACTTTGGTTACGCTCATCTCAGCGCCAATATCGTTCTATGTTGCACGGTATATTACTACACGATCACAGTCATTGTTTCGTGAGCAGGCTAAGATTCTCGGCGCACTAAATGGTTATGTGGAAGAAATTATTGATGGGCAGAAGGTCGTGCAAGCTTTTCAATATGAAGAACGTTCCTTTACACAATTTGCTGAACGAAATGAGACGTTGTATCATGCGGGTGTGAAGTCTCAGTTTCTAGGTTCCTTATCCAATCCAGCAACACGTCTAGTCAATAATATGGCATTCTCCGTTATCGCCATGATTGGTAGTGTAGCAGTCATTCTTGGCACTGTAACTGTAGGTGAACTTTCGAGCTTTCTCATATTCTCTACCTTATTCGCTAAGCCATTTAATGAAATTACAGGTGTGTTAACACAGCTTCAAGCGGCAACAGCATCTGCGCAACGTATTTTCTCTGTTCTAGACTTAACACCTGAGCAACCTGATGATGATCATGCGTTACAGTTGAAACAGAGTAAAGGGACGATCATTTTTGATAAGGTGAAGTTCGCATACGATCCTGAACGTCCGCTTATTACTAATTTTAGCTTGGAAGTGAAGCCTGGAACACGGATTGCTCTCGTAGGTCAGACGGGAGCGGGTAAAACAACACTTGTTAACCTACTGATGCGATTCTATGATCTGAATGGAGGCAGCATCTCCATTGATGGGGTTAATATCAAGGATATGACACGGGATAGTTTACGTCAGAATTTCGGGATGGTGTTACAGGAAACTTGGTTATATGGAGCAAGTATTCGAGATAATATTGCATACGGTAAACCAGATGCAACTGATGAAGAGGTGATTGCAGCAGCCAAAGCAGCGAATGCACATAGCTTCATTAAACGGTTGCCAGAAGGCTATAATACACGGATCACTGGCGTGGGAGGCGGAGGAAGCTTATCCCAGGGTCAGGAACAGCTTCTCACGATTGCACGTGTCATGCTGGTAGATCCACCTATGTTAATTCTTGATGAGGCAACAAGTAGCATAGATACCCGGACAGAAATTCGTATTCAGAAAGCCTTCCAGAAAATGATTGAGGGTAGAACGAGCTTTGTGATTGCCCACAGATTGTCTACAATCCGGGAAGCTGACCTCATTCTATATATGAAGAATGGTGATATTGTCGAGAGCGGCAGTCATGAACAGCTGCTACAGAGCGGCGGGCATTATGCAGGGCTATATAATAGCCAGTTTACTAAGGCTTAAGCTTAGATGTTAGGAGTAAATGAAAGTAAGAGCTGCGATCAAGATAGATGTGAAGCAACAGCCGGGTAGAAATCCCGGCTGTTTGGATTATAATGGATTTAAAGTATCGGGTGAGATCGAGCTGGTTTACTTTTCGTCTCGATGGTGATATGTAATAGTAATGTTTTTCAAACACTGATTTGTTGGTGTTGAGCCAGCCACTCATGAAATTATTAATCAAATATAGAGGAGATATACAATATGTCTTTGGAAATTGAACGAAAGTTTCTGCTACCCGAGGTTCCTCATGATTTAATAAAACAGGGGGTATTGAGTGTACGCTCAGAGCAAAGAATTGAACAGACATACCTTGCGATGGATGATAATCAAGAATTAAGAGTACGAAGAATCGTAGATATTCCCTCGGGCGTTGTGGAGCATACGCACACATTTAAAGTAGGGAATGGACTTAGCCGTGAAGAAATCGAGTATGGTATTTCGGAGAGTATCTATAAACAAATTACGCAAGCCTTTCGGGCGATTCCATTGACCAAAACTAGAATTACAGCAATGTGGGGGGATATCGTCATTGAAATTGATTGTTATGATCAGATCAAGCTGACGGTCGTGGAAGTTGAATTTAATTCACTAGAGGATGCAACGGGGTTCGTTGCACCGGTGTGGTTCGGTAAAGATATTAGCGCGGACAAGCAATATAGTAATAAAAAGGTGTGGAAGGAGCTCCAAAGTAACTAGATGGACTCGAGATATGACATCCTTTTTAATCCATGTATGAATAAGCCCCGAAATACTCAAGATATGGTAGTTAGATTACCACACTTAAGTTTATTGAAGGAGGCTGAATAATGCAGAACCAGAACCAGAACCAAGTGAATACTCAACCTCCAGCGATGTTGAATAGGAATCATGGGGGACATGAAATGTTTGATATGCACGAAGTGTTGTCAGGTATGATCAGTGTTCTTGATCAATTCATGATCTACAGACCCTTAGTACAGGATAAAGAGCTTCTATCTATCTTGGATCGTCAATACAATTTCATTCTTTCCCAGTACAACCTGACAGCAGAATGCTTTACAACAGGTCAAAAACCAAGTCAAGAAACATCAACGTATATGATGCAAGGGACGACGCAAGTCAATTATGGTCTTACTCCAACTCAGCCTAAAAAGCCAAATCAATCGTTAAACGATGTCAAGGATGCTGGAATTAGTGGGTATATGCTGGGCTTGATCAAAACTTGTGCTTCACTTCTGACCATGTCGGCGGTTGAAGTGGTCAACCCTGTTGTACGTCGTGTATTAGCTTCTCAGGTACAGAACTACATTGAAATGGCATATGAAATATTTCTATATCAGAATAAGCATGCTTACTATCAAGTACCCCAGTTGGCGACTTCAGATATCCAGTTGATGTTGAACACCTATATTCCATCCCCTGGAAACCCACAACTTCCTAACAATAGTAGTGGCGGTCTTCAATAAAACCTACATTGGCCACATACAGTCGTGGTGATTATTCTCTTGAATATGATCTTGTATTCGTTACCTAACCCAAGCCTTTGGCTTGGGTTTATTAAATTTATTCCAGCGTCAAGCATTACAAATCATAGTAGTCACTGTTAGATACATCATACAAACAATAAGGATAAATCTATATAATCACTAGGGTTGAACATACGTTAATCTATGAATCTTTAGGAGGTAAATGAATAACGATGATGTATAAATCACTTGAGCTTGAGAAACCGACTACATATGAATTGGAAGGGTTAGAGATTGGCCTTACCTCTAATTGCAATTTTCGTTGTGATTACTGTTGTGCTTATCAGAGAAATGACGGACAAAGTATCGACGCGCAAGAGATTATTCGTGTTATACAGGAAATTCCTACGCTGAAGAGAGTAAGATTATCCGGTGGTGAGGTCACCTTGAAATTTCAAGACTGTGTCGAGGTAGTAGCTTACTGCTCAGCTCGCGGTATTCAAACACAGTTGAATTCTAACGGAAGTCTATTGAATGCGGAGCGTATTCAACAGTTAGTTGAAGCCGGCTTAACGACTATTCATATTTCATTTAACTTTACAACAGCAGAGGATTTCTCACGCTATTACAATATCCATCCCAGTATATATGAGAAAATAAGAGAGAATATTGCCATGTTTGCAGCAACCTCGGTGGATACGGTGCTTGAAACGTTATTGTTCAGCGAAACCGAGCATCATATGAAGGAGATTAGTGATCACGTATATCAATTAGGTGTGCGTACACATGAGATTCAGAATAGTATTATTATGGATCATACAGGTTGGAAATCGATAGCTGCTCGGGAAGCCTTGAAGGAGGCTGTAAATGACCTGATTAAACACAAGAAAGAAGATACCATACTCTACTTTACATGTATGGATCGTTTCGCAGAGAGACTTGGATTTCAAGAGCAGCCGGGTGTGTTCTTTCCCCACTGCATTGAAGGAAAGACTCAGCTACATCTTCATAGCAATGGTGACGTGCTCATCTCCGAATTATGTCATCCTGTCATTATCGGGAACATAAATAAAGGGACAGAAATAAACAATATTTTCAGTAATATGCCTGCACCATTGAGTGAGTTTTTGGATCGACAACCTTGCCCTGCACTTCAGGCACTATTTCCATTATCCGAATAGCTAACTTGATATTGAACATTTCGACTAGACTAAATATATATCTAGACTAAATATACATTGCCTAATCCAAGCGAATGCTTGGGTTTCTTTACGTTCAAGGATGACCTCTTAGAAGGTGTTCTGAGCCAGACCAATACAACTAATATCGTCCCTACAATGGAGGATACGTCCAAGAAAGTATCGTGGGCGGTGCAACCTTACTTATGCATGTTCATAGGAATGGAAGCTTATAGACGTCACCATGTGTATGTATCTCCGGAGGGCTAGCTGATCGAGTTTCTCGGAAAAAAAAGTTAAAGCCATTTTGTACCATGATATAGGGTGGATATAGGAATATAGTGAAGGAGTGAACAAAGGAGCGGGCGGGTGCATATCTGAGTAAAAGGGAATTCGCTTTCGCATTAAGAAAAGGGGTACTATAAATATGCTATTTCTAAATAATGAGGAAATCGTCAAACTACATGTCCGCAATTTACACCAAGAAGCCGAACGGTTCAAATTCGGACAGCAAGTGCTAGCTACTAAAAAAGAATTGTCGAAATTAGACAGTAAAGCTAAGAAGGCAACTAACCATGCGAGTTTGAAAAGTTGAGTATTCAGCACCGCAGCGGAGCTAAGCGCGAAGAAGAGTAGTAGCTAGACAAACCTACATAGCAACGAAGTAAGCGGGTTAAAGTCAGATTTGATGCCGAATAAGCTATTATAGTAGTAGACGGTTGGATAGAATAATTCACTTCTCCAGTGAAATAGTGTAATGTTGTAATATTGAGCACTAAAGAAATAGGGATAAAAGATAAGAGGAGAATATCATCGTGACAGAAGAGATGGCTCTAAATGCAGTTGTTGTAGTAACAGGAATTCCTCGCGATTTATTGGTTGAAACACCAGGTGACGAGGGTAGGTTTGTGTTTGTTTCCAACATATCTAAGAAGACCTACTATGTTGAACAGAGCCACAAGGTTAATACGTTTACACCCGAGGAGCTAGAGGATATGGAGATCTTCGGAGAACATGATGGGTTATGTGTGTATGAAGTGCATCCTTGGTGGGATAACTTAGGTTGAAATACATAGTTCCATATCAGGTGTAGATGGTCTGTATTCAGTGGGTATGATATAATCCATACACTATAAAATCGTACGCCGGAGGTCAGGTTATATGTTATCCTTTGAACAAAAACTTCAAGTTCTAGAGTCTTTCCCGCAATTACAACGTAAAAATGTATCTCTCGGTCGAGTGAACTTCCACTATGAAGAGAGCCAGCAGGATAAAAAGACGATTGCTATGCACCTTCATCCGAATGGAAATGGTTTCGTCTATGCGGGTCTCCTTCAGGGATATGACTCTGATGAGAAAGGTTTTGTAAATATCCGTGAATTCAACGCTGATCAATTGAAGACACTCGTAGAGGCTTCTATTCATTCGCTCTCGTCAAGTGGGGAGGAAATCAAGACCGTAAATGACCACGTTCAGGAGCGAAGTAACTTTCATGAAGTTGAAAAGTGGACCAATGATGAAGAACAATTGCTCTCTCTTATACATGACGATGATCTATGGTATATCTACACGGGTCAGAACGTTGAGATGGTATTCGAAACACTGAAAGAGGCAAAGGAATATTTGCGAGAAGAAGGGTTTATACCTTCTAAGATTTGAGGTCTATCAAGATCGAGGCGTTCTAAGTATTGTTGAAATTAAAATGTATAAGATACTCAAAGAAGGTGTCCTAATTGTCATGAAAATGGCTAGGGACATCTTCTTTGGCTTATAACATAGCAATTAAAGGGTAATGTTGGAAAATGTCGAAATATTTAAATTGTACATTAACTTTGTACATTACTACTCCATCTGCTGAGGAGTTTTATACCCAATAGCAGAATGAATGCGATTTCGATTATAACGACCTTCTATATACTGGAATAAATTTGTTCTTATGGACTCCACTTCTTGGAGTCTTAACAGGAGGTCATGGATACCCTCATGTGTATGATGAAACGAAACGATGCCATTTTCTATGAGCAGATGACAGAAACAGACTGCAATCCACACTCATTGACATCCAATATAAGAAAAAGTTGACAATTAAACTAGGATGAAGCTAATATAAATCAATGAAATAATGTTAAAAATGGAAAAAAATAAATAATGTATCCAGTGATATCTATTTCGGTTAATTATTGATCGTATGATGGGATGGATAACAGTTATTCGAACGTTCTCTTCCCGGAAGTTTTCTGCTATGGGTCGAGAATAGCCTAAAACGAAAGACAGGTAGAACGTATGAACAAAAAAAAGGCTAATATGTATGTGAAATTAACTGCTAAAAACCCAGTTCCTTTTATAGGGATTGTTGCACTGGCAGTGCTCTCCCTGTTGTTTTTAACGATGTCTACTAAGTTAAGCATTATAAACACGTATGACGGGAAAATGGATAAACAGAAAATTGTTATTAGCAACCATGTAATTACCAACATACCGGGCAAAGTATATGTATATACGAATAGAAATGAGAAGGTATATCCCATGCAAACGACAGATAAGGTTAAGTATGATGCTGGGGCTACAATTATATATGTTGAGGGAAGCGAGAATGATCCGGACATAGGCAACGTGAAAATTGATGTTCCTATAGGCGAGACAACCCTTTTTGAAAGGGTTTTCTTAAAAGGTGGTAAAATTAATGATGACTGAAAAGCTGAATTATTATACAACAATCAAATTTTTATTTAAATATATTTCGATGCATAAAAAAAACTACATCTTATTTTACTTCGGCTGGCTTTTTGACGCTTTGCTTAAAATTTTCACTCCCATTATGTTTGCGGTCATGATTGATGAAATTGTTTATTATAACAACATCGATGTCTTTTTTAAGATCAGCCTGTCATTTGTTGTTATGTTGTTATTTTCATGCGTTATTCATTTTTTTTGTCAAGCTCAATATGCTTACCTCGAAGTTATGTTTACGTTTGATATTAAGCAAGATATATTTAAAACGATGCAAGCGGCACAGGCCAATTATATGTCTGATGCAAAAACAGGGGATATTATAAATATCATTCAGTCCTATAGCAACGAGTGTATGGTGTTTGTCATTAGAAATATGATTCATACCGTCAATAATTTATTAGCGTTAGTTATATACATTGCCTATATTTTAGTTATTGGCTGGCAATACGGGTTGTTAATGCTTGTAACGGTTCCGATTTCGATTTATATCTCTTCGAAATTCGGCAGAAAGGTAAGAAAATATTCGGATGAAAAAAGGGAAAAGTACGATGTATACAACGGCTGGCTGTTTGAAATGTTTTCAGGGATACGGGATATTCGTATGCTGGGAGCAGAGAATAAAGTAAACAAGTCGTTCATCAAGCAGCAAAAAGAGTTATATCGTATAGGTATAAAAAACGGTTTGTTAAGCATGACGTCTCAAAATATTATAACTACTGTAAATTTATTCATACATCTTTCTATTTTTAGTCTTTGTGCTTACATGGCTTTTAAAAATAATATGACTATCGGCATCCTAACTGTCATTATAGCCTATCTTATGGGGATAACGGAGCGTGTCAGTTTTTTGAGCGGCATTTACTTAGAGGCGCAAAATAGAATTTCGTCGATACAACGTATTTATGATTTTATGAATGCACCTACTGAAAAAGAGTGGAAGGGTAAAGAAGAGCTACATGTTACAAATGGAAATATAACATTCAACAATATTGAATTTGCCTACAATCAAAGAAATCAAGTTCTGAAGGGGATGTCCCTTAATATACATGGGGGGGAGCGATTAGCACTTTGCGGCAAAAGCGGTTCTGGCAAGACGACGCTTGCCTATATGCTGATCGGATTTTATCTCCCTCAAAATGGAGAGATTGAAATCGATGGACAAAAGCTATCTGATTGTTCATTGAAATCGATTCGCCAGAACATTGGCGTCGTGCAGCAGGATATACTCATTTTTGACGGTAGTATAAAAGAAAATCTGCTTTTAGGCAAAAAAAATGCTACGGATGAAGAAATTATTGCCTCATGTGAGCATGCAGGGCTAGGTGAGCTGTTAAAAACATTTCAAGACGGGATAAACACTATTATTGGAAAAAGCGGCATCGGCTTGTCGGGAGGACAGAAGCAACGTATTGCTATCGCCCGGATTTATTTAAAAGACCCGAAAATCATTATATTTGATGAAGCGACCTCGGCGCTAGATCGTGAAACGGAGGAGCAAATTCATCAAACTTGGAATCGGGTGCTGGCGGGGCGCACATCGATAATAATCGCGCACAATCAAAGCTCTGTCATGCTGTGTGAAAAGGTGGCAATAATCGAAAATGGTCTTCTGGGCGAGATGGGTGTTCCAGGCGAGTTAATTGAGAAGAGTGATATTTTTAGGAGCCTCTTTGCTGTTAAAGAATTAAGGGAGGAGGGGCAAAGCATTGCTTAAAAAAAATAAATACAGACTAATGGTTATGTTGAAGTTAAAACCGATCGCATCGGGCGTAAAGAGATTTATTGTTATTAACTTTATCCTGAGCCTGATTGTAATCGCGCTGAACTTTATTCTTCCTTATTTCTATAAAATATTCATCGAACAAGTTATTTTGCAAGGTAAGATTACCGTATTAGGCACTGTCATTATAGGATATTTATCCATTCACGGCTTGAATATGCTAATTGACTATATCAAGAACTATGGTAACAACAGAATTGTAAACCGGATTAATTATCGCCTGAAGCTAAAAATCTGGAAGGGCCTGTTCAAGCAAGATTTTGCCGAATATGAGAGGAAGTCGGTTGGAGATACTAAAATGCGCTTTGAAGAAGATGTGAACGCCATATCGCCTTTTGCCGGTTATCAAACGATAGAATATATCATTTCGTATATTACTCTAGTCATTTCTTTAATCTTGTTGTTTATGATTGAATGGCGATTGGCAATTTTCTCTCTTCTTGCTATACCGATTACCTTTATTATCGACCACCTTCTCAGTAAAAGAGAAATGGTTTTAAATGATGAACAGAGAGAGAACGACCAAAAAATGTCCACTTGGCTACATACTAGCATTCAGGGCTGGAAAGAGATTAAGGCATTGAATCTGGAAAATAATCAAAAGATTCGATTCGTCAGGTTTATTCGCAAATATGCGCTGTATTATGCCAAATGGATTAATTATTGGACGGTGCGGGCGTTGATTTTACCGAAAATACGAGATGAATTTTTTATGAAGTTCGGTCTATATTTTCTTGGGGGTCTTTTAATTATATACGAAGGTTTTAAAGTCAGTGATTTGCTAATATTCGCCATGTACTACGGAATACTCTCTACTGCAATTAATACAGTATCTACAACAGATGCGGAGCTTCAAACGCAAATGCCCTATATAAACCGGGTTATGGAAGAGCTGGACAAAGTAGAGGCAAAGGCTGAGAAGAACGACCTTGTTTTGGATGGCTCCAACACCATCACGTTTGACAATGTTTGCTTCAGATACCCGAATAGCGAGAGGGATATAATCAATCATTTGAATTTGCAAGTAAACAAAGGCGAGCGGGTAGCCATTACGGGTAAAAGCGGCAGTGGAAAAACAACCATATTAAAGCTGATGACCGGATTGGTGAAGCCGACTGCTGGGAATGTGCTGTTCTCAGGGGTTAATCTCTCGGATGTTAATATTTCCAAGGTACATGATAAAATTGGGTTTGTCATGCAGGAGAATGTGCTGTTTAATACTTCAATCGTTGAAAATTTGCTTTTTGGCAAAAGAAATGCAATCTTCGATGAGCTAGTTTCGGCATGCAAAAAAGCGTACATCTACGATTTTATAAACAGCTTGCCGGAAGGGTTTGACACTATTATTGGTGAACGCGGCGTTAAGCTTTCTGGAGGCCAGCGGCAGAGGCTCATTCTGGCCAGACTGTTTTTGCGGGAAGTGGATATTTTTATATTTGACGAAGCTACAAGCGCTCTCGATCAATATAGCGAGAGTATTGTGCATGATGCGATTAACAGTATACCACAAGATAAGACGATAATCGTTGTTGCACACAGAGCATCCTCGATTAGCTTATGTGATAGAAATATTGTTTTGGAGGAGGTATCTTGATTCGGGCACGTGCTTCGGTACGACCTATATCTACCAAGGTTTTCAACGAATTGTCAAGAATTCCGACCTGCCGGGATATGTAATTTTTTTTGACTATGGATCAGGCAAAGAACAATTCACGAGACAACTTGCCAAAGAGTTTGGTGCGAAACAAATTACGATCAACGCGATTGCGCCAGGACCTGTGAATACGGAGTTATTCAGTGAAGGGAAGTCCGAGCAACAAATTGAAGCCATGAAGAAAATGAATGCTTTTGGACGTTTAGGTGAACCCGAAGATATTGCCAATGTGTTTGAGTTCTTAGTAAGCGAACAGGCACAATGGGTTACGAGTCAGACGATTCGAGCGAATGGTGGATTTATTTAAGGACAAGAACTAATAGCAGTTAAGCAAAAAAAAGTTCTCCTTTTTGTGGCAAGAATCTTTTTTTGCTTAATCAACACTTCTTAGCATTCAAATTATGTTGTTTCAGGTACTCCCGTAACCATTGAAGGTTCAGGTTTATGTTTGAAGATGGGAATGAGGATTAGAGCACCCACCAACATGATAATGCCGGATACACAATAAATATCGACGAGCGGGAACTGTTTCTTGAGGAACCCAGATGTAGACATCATGATGACCATCATTCCCATAAACATGGGACTCAGTACGCCATTTACACGGCCAACGAAGGATTGTTCTGTCCACTGTAGAATTAAAGTGTTGATACCGATTTGAATACATGGCATAGTGAGACCATTTAGAAATTGTAATGTTAACGTAAGAGTGATGCTAGTAGACAATCCCATACCAGCGATACATAAGGCACTAACACTCATACCAAATGCAAGCAGAATTTGTGGAGATACCTTTTTGGCAAGGGTCATGATGATAGCCCCACCCACCAGCATAGCCCCACCATTAACCATTAAGAGAAACTGTAGGAACTCCTTCGGTTGACCTAATCGCTCGGTGACCACGAACAGGCCCAGAGTCTGAATGATCCCAATAGAAAACCCAGCAATAGCAAATGTTGCAGCGAGGACCTTCAATACGGGTCTTTGCCATACATAACGAAAACCATCAGCCAGCTCTTTGCGTAGATTCAGGCTCTTGGGTTCACTAGTTGTTGCTACTTCATCGGGTGGTAGACGGAAGAGCACGACAGCGGACAATAAGAAGGCGACACCCATCACGGCTATGGAGATGTGAATACCAAATTGATGATATGAGAAAATACCGAGTGCAGGTCCCATGATCATAAAGATAGCGACAAGCGATTGAAACAATGCCATGCCTTGTTGTAGCTGGTCGGGATGAACATGTTGCTTGAATAACTTCATGACAGATGGCTGAGAGAACTGTGATAAAATGGCAGAGATGAATGTAGCAAAGTAGATCATTTCCCACGAACCATACAGGAGCGTTATGAGGACGATTAGCACTGAAGCGGATGAGAGAAAGTCACACCAGATCATGGTTCGTTTAGGTCGCCAACGGTCAGCGAACGCGCCTCCGATGAAGGAGAAGACAAAGATCGGCGCGAACTCGACCACCGAAATGAGTGAAATAGCTATAGGATCGTTGTTCGTCTGATCGGTGACAAACATGAGAATGGCAAAGTTTCTCACCCAGATTCCGATTTGCAGGAATAAATTTGAGATGAGTATGGTTTGGTAAAATCGGTTCCTGAACAAATTAACTCTCGTGGGCGACGCGTGTGTCGCAGATACATTGGACATGAAATTGCACTCCTATTTATTACTAATATGGTTATTTTTATTATACAACCATAAAGTATTATGGGCGAATTGGGAAGAGTAAATAATTTTAGAAGAGAAAGACCGATAGTGTTCGGAGTATTGTCCATGTTCGTAGCCATCTTATTTGTAATTACTTTAGTATAATCAAAGAAGCCACTTCCTTTATAAATAAGGAGTTGGCTTCTTTGATGTGTGCATAAATAACTTACTGTATACACATCTTAATAGAATATGGGGTTGGACTGAATTTAGGTCGCCTCTAAATTATTGTTGTTGCACCATTGTAATCATGTTTTTTAGGAGAGAATATAGTGAATATTTGGAGTTTATTATTCTTGCCTTTTGTATGTTGGCACCCATTTCATCATGAGGTAACAGCTATGCCCGTTGAGCAACAGCTACATCAATATACACAGCAAGGGAGCATTATCAAAAGAGTTCAGACAGACCATCGCTGGATCGCCCTCACTTTTGATGATGGACCAGATCCTCAGGAAACCATTGAAATTCTAGATATTCTAAAACAATATCAAGCTAAGGCTACTTTCTTCGTCGTTGGAGAGCAAGTAACGAAATATCCAGACATTATACGCCGGGAAGTTTCGGAAGGGCATGAATTAGCCAACCATACGTATAGTCATACGAATTTCAATCATTTATCCAAAGAGCAAGTAAAGCAGGAAATTGTAAAGTCAGAGAATGAAATCTTGTCAATTACAGGTCGGCAGACCACCTTATTTCGCCCACCAGGAGGATACTATAATGATCTAATCATGATGACAGCAGAACAATTGGGATATAGCGTGATCTTATGGACATGGTATCAGGATTCGAAGGATTGGAGTAAACCGGGAGTGCATCAAATTGTGAAGCGGGTAATATCCAATGCCCATCCGGGTGATATCGTATTATTTCATGATCGGATATCCGGTAAATCTCAAACGGCTAACGCCTTAAAGGTGATCTTACCTGAATTACAAAAGCAGGGGTATAGATTTGTTACCATCTCTCAATTAATGGATTCGAATCAGATCCGATATCAAATAGGAGAAAATTAATGTAGGTGAATACTAAAAATTCGATACAAGGAGTGTTACATTAGTGAAACGATTGTTCCTGTTGTTGATGGTGTTAGGGTTATTTGTTACCGTATTTCCTTCGAATACTGTAGTAGCTACTGATGTTCCGCATCACTACGGTTTCATAAAGAGTAAAAAAGGGGCTCTACCTTCCATTGATAATGAAGCTTTCAAGGGAATATTGAAGGACAATGGGGCTATATTCTTAGGGGATACAACGAAGAAGGAAGTCTATCTCACTTTTGATAATGGATATGAGAATGGCTATACCATCAAAGTTCTCGACATATTGAAGGAAAAGAAAATACCAGCAGCCTTTTTTGTAACGGGACATTATGCGAAAGACCAACCCGAGTTATTAAAGCGAATGGCGAATGAAGGGCATATTGTGGGAAATCATTCTTGGGGACACCCAGATATGAGTCAAATTTCCAATAGCCGCGTGGAAGATGAACTGGCGAAACTGAAGACGCAAGTCTTAGAAACAACAGGGCAACAAGAAATGCGGTATATGCGTCCACCACAGGGTATTTTTAGTAAACGAATGCTTGAAGTGAGTAAGGAACTTGGATATACGAATGTTTTCTGGTCCATCGCCTATAAAGATTGGGACACGAAGGATCAAAAAGGATGGAAATATGCCTATGATCATGTCATGAATCAGCTACATCCAGGCGCCGTCATATTACTACACTCTGTCTCTAAGGATAACGCAGACGCTTTGGCGCAGATTATTGACGATACGCTTAAACAAGGATATGAGTTCAAGAGCTTGGATCAACTGACAACGAAGAACTATTGATGAGATATTGAGAATTGTAGCTCTAAAACATAATCAGTGCTTGCAGAAAATAGAAGTCTGTGCAGATCGTAGCGGAGAGGATGGAATTGTCTTGGAGAAGCGTAGCGTTCGCCTTTGCCCCTAAATTTACACCGCAAAGAGATGCAGATTAAGAAAAATTTAGGGGCAACAGCGATCGGAAGGACAATCCATCAGCGTAGCGTCAACAATCAACTCGATATTTTTGTCAAGCACTGAGATTGGTGTTGAGCCAGAATTGTAGATGAATAATGAGTAGGCATAATAGCCGTGAGGTACGAAATCATCGTACTTCACGGCTATTGTGATGTAATTAAGACTTAAGAAGACAGTCGGATGGTTG
The DNA here is from genome assembly GCF_050433705.1 of Paenibacillus sp. DS2015. Lineage (NCBI taxonomy): Bacteria > Bacillati > Bacillota > Bacilli > Caryophanales > Paenibacillaceae > Paenibacillus > Paenibacillus sp. DS2015. The sequence continues at coordinate 27,406 of NZ_JBNPWS010000013.1, forward strand.
AGGGTGAACCTATGTTAGCTAGTCGTGAGTAAATGGATTCAGCGTGGAACAATCGGCTCCTGCGACACTTGGATCACGATTTTGCCCCTTACCTTCTCAGTTTCACTAAGCGCATGGGCTTTAGCAATTTCAGATAGAGGGAATACATTCTCGATATAAGGACTCAACAGACCCTTGTTACTTAAACGACTGAGTATCTCTAGATCAGCGGTATTCCCATTTGCAGATACCATTCTTCCTCTTTTACGAGAAGAGGATTTCGAAATCACATGCATGATCATGACAGACGGAGAAGGCACGGTAGACACATACGAACCTTGGGGACGCAGGTTTTTACGACAACTATAGTATCCATACTTGGCAACAGCATCAAAAATCAGATCATACTGATCACCACTTTGTCTGAAATCGGAATGGTCATAAGGAAGTACTTCATCGCACCCAATCGTAGTCGCAAGTTCAATATTTCTAGAATGACATACCCCGGTCACATGGCATCCAGCAGCTTTGGCGATCTGTACTGCAAAGTGCCCAACACCACCCGTAGCCCCGGTTATGAGCACGCGCATGTTCGGTAATATATTTCCTTCTTTGTGAAGAGCCTGATAAGCGGTTAGCCCAGCTAAAGGTAGGCTTGCTGCCTGATGATGACTTAAATGATCTGGTTTGAGAGCTACTCTAGAAGCTGGGCAACACATGAATGCACCATAGGCGCCACCCTTCGTCGCAGCGGAGGAAAATCCGTAAACTTCATCTCCAGCTTTGAGATGATTTACTTGAGAGCCGCATTGTGTCACGACACCGGAGAAATCACCTCCTAGGATGCGAGGGAATTTCCAGCCGGATAAGAAAAAGATGCTCCCTGACCGAGTTTTGAAGTCTATGGGATTTACGGAAGAATTAATGACTCGTATTTGCACCTCGTCTGATCGAGGTGAGGGTTTCGGTACAGTCTCTATCTGAAAGATATCAGACTTACCGTATTTATGTATCACAGCTGCTTGCATCATGATATGGGCTCCTTTAATTTTTAAGGGAGTGTGTGAAGAGAATAGTCTCATGCGCCCTTATTGGAAATATTTGTTTTAATTATACTACAAAACATGCATACGAAAAATAATTGTTGGGTTACAGCACCTAGAAAAGGTATTATAGATATAATTAAACTAAAGACTTAGAAATCATTTATTCTAAATACGTATTATTGGAGGCAGGGTATGAAATTTATAAGCACAAGAGGTCATGTAGAGTCCCAAGGGTTTATTGATACGGTGCTCATGGGTTTGGCTGATGATGGCGGACTAATGATCCCGGCGGAGATCCCGGTCATTTCACCAGCTACTCTGAAAGAGTGGAGCAAATTAAGCTATAAGGAACTATTTCTGCAAATCTTCTCACATTACACGAATGAAGAGATTCCTTTGGAAGACCTGAAGGAAATGGTGAATAAGAGCTACGCAAATTTCCGTGACTCTGAAGTAACACCTGTGAAGAAAATTAATGATTCGCTATATATTTTAGAATTATTCCATGGACCTACGTTTGCGTTTAAGGATGTAGCGCTACAATTTATGGGTGAATTCTATTCTTACGTATCCACTAAGCAGGGTAAAATTATTCATATTCTTGGAGCTACTTCGGGAGATACAGGAGCGGCGGCGATCCAAGGGATACGCGGTAAGGAAGGCATTCGTATCTGTATCTTGCATCCTCACGAGAAAGTTAGTAAGGTGCAAGAGCTACAAATGACAACCGTCGATGATGAGAACGTATTAAATCTTTCCGTAAAAGGGAATTTCGACGATTGCCAGAAGATCATCAAAGAATTGTTTGCAGATTTAGATTTCAAAAGTAAACATCATCTTCGAGCGATTAATTCGATTAATTTTGTCCGTATCTTGGCTCAGACCGTCTATTATTTCTATGCATACTTTCAAATTGAACAAGGAGAAAAGGCTAAGAAGGTTAACTTTAGCGTCCCATCCGGGAACTTCGGTAATATCTTCTCTGGTTTCTTGGCGAAGAAGATGGGGTTACCCATTAATAAGCTGATTATTGCGACGAATGAGAATAATATTCTTGAGCGTTTCGTTCGGACGGGCGAATATAAGCCAGGTGACTTCAAAAGCACCCATAGCCCTTCGATGGATATCCAAGTGGCAAGTAATTTTGAGAGATATCTATATTATTTCTTGGGACAGGATGCCGAAAAAGTGTCTGAATACATGAAGAAGTTCCAAGAAGAGGGACAGATTGTGATCAGCCCAGAGGATCTAGTTCGCGTCAAATCCGACTTCGAAGCTTATGGTGCTAACAACAAGGAATGTTTAGAATTGATTCGTAAGTACCAAGCCGATTACGATTACTTGTTAGATCCACACACGGCTTGTGGGATTGCGGCTTATGAACAATATAATGGTGAAGATGAGATCTGTATCTCGTTCGCGACAGCACACCCTGCTAAATTTGATGAAGCGATCGCTCAATGTGACATCAAGCAGGAGTTCCCTACAGAGATCGAGAAGTTATTCTCAATGTCGCAACACCAGACCGTTATCGATCATAATAAAGAAGAAATCGTAAGCCAGCTTGAAACATTTTATGAAAAATAGAGATATTTAGATAGATTAACTTAGATAATTAGCACAGATAACGTCGGCGATATGCAACGTCGATGAATACACTGAATAGCCTGCTGACATATGTTCTTGTCAGCAGGCTATTTCTACTATATGAATGTAATTAGGAGACGGAAGAAGTTTTATACGATACCAAGTCGCATCCGATAGCTGAATAGAATGTTGCGGGATTCCCCAGCGAATAGCTGCGACACTAGTTCCCGAAACTGGGCTACTTCGGCATGAAGCTCTTCCGCGCCCAATTTAAGGGCTGTTTGTATTCCGCCTTGGCTGAAGGCAATGTTCGCGTATCGGTCTGCATCGCATAGTTCCCAGTGGTGGAAGACAATTTCTCTGGCAAAGCTGAATAATCCAGATTCACGGATGTGTTGCAAATGCTCGTCCTTGTTCCATTTATGCGCGTGCTGTTCCTGTGGAGCCAATTGGGCTACGCGTGCATCTGCATGGGCGATCAGTTGCTTATACCGCTCTTCAAGTGTCCAGTCGAAGACGGGCGGCCAGTCACAGTCATAAGCTGCGAAGATGCCTCCAGGTCGAAGGACACGGGCAAACTCGCGCAACGTGCTGACAGGATCCATCCAGTGGAAGGATTGGGAACAGGTCACAATGTCTGCACTCCCGGATGGAAGCCCCAACTCATGTGATAATTTATTCTCAAATCGAAGGTTCGAAGGTTTTCCCATCGCATCCCACTTAGCAAGTGCAACATCACGCATATCATCACTGGGCTCAAATCCGATGATATGTTCTGCTTTATTCAGCCATATAAATGAGGATAAGCCTGTACCGCATCCGACATCTACCACCGTTTGCGGATGGCTGCGTAGATAGGTTGTGAGGATATCAACAACCTCCTGTGGTGCGCTAGGACGATTCTGATCATACAGTGCACCAAAACCAGCGAAGCGCTCCACGTTGTTCTTGCGTACCTCTTCAATCATTGGGATATCACTCTCCTAAATAGATATTGGTGTCTTTATAACTTCGATCACGATGTGTTCTAATCCTCTTAATAGGAGGGATTGACATGAAGTTAATGGAAATATAGTCTAAGATTAACTGAAGCCATCTTGTGATGTGAGTAATAGTTATTATGAATGGCTTGTATGTAATGCGTGATGATCGAAAGCATATTTCGTTCAATTAGGAAGGGGAGTATTGCATGGAGGACTTGATGAAGTTAGAACATGTCTCGAAAGATTTCGATCACAAGCAAGTGTTGCGGGATGTGACCTTTTCCATTGGCTACAAGGAGACAATAGCTCTGCTTGGTGCGAATGGATCGGGGAAGAGTACCTTATTGCGTATCATTTGTGGTCTGATGAGACCTTCAAGCGGAAAGGTTCACACCACACATGCCAAAGAGACAAGCATTAGTTATGTTCCGGAGCGATTCCCTAAATTACGTCTTACTCCTCATGAATATCTGTTATCCATGGGGCAAATCCAAGGAATGCGTAAGGATTCAATAAATCAACGAATAAATGAATTAATGGAACAGTTCGGGTTAGCGGAAGCTGTGAATCGACGCATGCACAATTTCTCAAAAGGGATGCTTCAGAAAGTGAACATCATGCAAGCGATTCTAACTCAACCCGATCTATTAGTATTAGATGAACCTCTATCTGGTCTGGACGTAGCATCACAGCAAGATTTGCGGTGCTTGCTACAAGAGTTGAAAGGACTTAATATTTCGATGATTCTGACGTCCCATGAGTCTGTTCTACTGGAGGAGTTAGCGGATCGTGTCATCTCCTTAGAAGAAGGAAGAGTAGTATCGAATACCCTTCAGGTTCAGCAATCTTATGTCATCATTCAATGTAGGTTTCCAGCGGATCGTTCTACCTTTGAACTGGATCAAATACGGGGAGTCGTGAAATGGGAGAAACTTGAAGGAGCCCACCGTTTATATGTTGAAAATGAAGCAACAGATCAGGCCTTGTTAACGATTCTAAATAGCGGAGGTTCGGTTATCTCGGTGAATACAATGGAACGAAAAGAATGGACAGCCAGTGACTTGATATCCGTTAATGGGAGGGAGAAGTCACTTGTATAAGAACTTATTGATTTATTTGCTTCGCAACTACAGCCGATCATATAAATTCATCCCACCGTTGTTCACATATATCATTTTTATAGGGCTGTTCTACACCTATAGACCGAACCCCGTGATGGGAAGCTTCGCGGTTACTGCTGTGCTATCTTTCATTGTAACTGCGTGGATTTGTTATGGCTTTATACAGTCCGAAAGTCCGATCCAAGAAGAGATAACGCTGTTACATTTGAAAAGTCCAGCAAAATATTACATAGGTTTACTATCATCGATACTACTAATGAGTCTGTTTCTCCTTATTATTGCAATAGCTTACCCGATTATTCGCGATATGTTTGACAGGCCCCTTGGAAGTGAAGATATCATTGTTGGGTTGCTATCTCATCTGGGGTTATCGTTTCTCGGAGTAGCGATAGCCGTCTTCTTTAATAGCAAATTTGTTAGTCGGCCCAGTGTCGCCATAGGAGGTATTTTATTTGTTATTGTCCTATCTTTCTGCCAAGGGTCCATATCGAGCCATTTGAGTCCTTCAATGGAATGGATCACTTGGATTCTCCCACCAGCATTTCATTCGATGAATCTGCTAATGAATTACGAAACATATTCTGGTGGGGAAATTGTCTGGTTGCTAGTTGTGCCTTTTATATACGCGATTATCGTCTTTACGATCTTTGTCCAAAGGATGAAACGGAAATTATATTAATCGAACATGCCTTCTAGGCATTCCAACAGCTGAGGTAGGTTCATATAATCAATTCTACGATCACAATAATGGGGAAATATGACTGACGAGAGTATAATATAGAAGTAGTAATACCCTGATTTTTGAAGCGGTATGAAGAAGAAGGAGGAAAAATGATGAGTGAAGCATTTTTGTTCGGCCTATTTGAAAGAGTGCGAGAAAGAATAATTCATCAAGTAGAGAATGTTCCTGAGTCCCACAGGAATCTTGTACCTAATGGCTTTAACAATAGTCTTCATTGGCAACTTGGACACATTATTACGATTTCTGACGGAGTAATACTTGGTTACGGGGGTGTAGAATCTAAGATTCCAACCTCATATGCCCCATTATTCAGGAACGGAACTAAACCCGCAGATTGGCAAAAGGAACCCCCTCATTGGGATGTCCTCATTCTTCAGCTACGGGAGCAATTCCAAGTACTACAAGAAACGCTTCATGGAAAATTAAGTGAACCCGTAGCAGTAAAGGATAACTTTGCAAAGGCAGAAACGATTGGTGATCTAGTACAGTTAAATATGACTCATGAGAATTTACATTTGGGTATGATCACAGCTATGGTGAAAGTGTTAAACTTGAATAACCAGTAAGGTCTGTTGGCAACGCCGATGTCATTGTTATCTCTAGAATGAAAAAGGGATTTTGAGATTAAACTCAAAATCCCTTTTTTTGATTGACTACATAAGCATAAGGATTTCTTAATGACTATCCTCCAAACTCAGAGATGAACAAATTTGTGTTTTGGCCAATTGCCGGTTGAATCTGTATCAAAGATCTCTATCTTCATTCATTAAATTGATACAAGTATCCACCTACATTTACAAATACTTTAAATATAATGTTTAAATATGGCAAAAAAGTGTATATACACAGGGAATCGTATACACTTAGGAGGAGTTAGAATGAAAAAGATATGTGCTTTGTTACTATCAATATGTTTAATGTTGGGAATGTCAACGGTCTTATCAGCCAAAGAAGCTCCATTGGAGAAAAGGGCAGCTCAGGCTTATAACTCATCTCTAAAAAAGACCGAGTTGAATGTTTCAGCAAATAATAAACTCACTACTACAGATTATAATTCGATCTACATCCCGATTAAAGATATATTTAAGAACCATGTCGATGCTGTGAAGTGGGATAATAAGAAAAAAATTGCAATAGTGAAAAATCAGGGTTCTGAGTTGATCCTCAATTTCTCAGGGAAAGAGTTGAAAGCAACAGAGAATCAGGTAATCCTACCAAAATCGTGGACTAAACTAAGCAACGGATCCGCTGGTATCAATGTTTTTGTATTAGCTTATCTATTTGAGATCTATGCTGATGATTCAGATAAAGAGAGATTGAAATGGGCAGAAAAGCTAAGTTTCTTAGATATCAAGCAAACAGAAGGAATTGGCGGAGCTAAAGATGGTGTTATGCATATCTTTGTTGTTTATAACGATTGAGGTATCTTGAAGAAGCAGATCTCAACGGTTCGAAATTGATTTAAGTCTTCATCGAGGGCGATGAAGAAGCGGCGTTATTCATTCAATAGAGTGTATTCTAATTTAAAAGGCGCTTTTCCGTTCAGCTCGAACGGAAAAGCGCCTTTCACTGTGCACCTTTTCACTTCGGTCCTGATTCTTTTAAATAGTCCAATTAATCCATCAAATAGTAGAGTATGAAAATAGTTCTACCTAACTTTTCCCGAGATCATCTCTAAATCCAGAAATGAAAAAGTTCGTGTTTTAGCCAATCTATCTTTATTCATTAAATAGATATAATTACACCTTTTTTTACAAAAATTTCAAATATATTGTTTATATATGGAAAACTTAGTGTATATATACTAGGTATAATAAAATTTGGAAGGTTATTAGATGAAAAAATATTGTCGATTATTGGATTAAGTTGTGTACTACTCTTAAATCCTTTAACAAATCTAAAAGTACATGCAGAAGTAGGATTAGAACCACTCTTAACAAAGGAAGAGATAGTAAAAGAAATGGAGGTCGAACGTGAAAAACAAGTAGAATACCATATAAATGAGTATAAATCGCTAGCTAGTGAAAATCGTCAAACATACTTAATGAATTATGGTTTGGATGATAAAGTAAGTTTAAATCGAAGTGCTGATAACAGTGTTGATCTGAACTCAATTGAAAACTATTTCGAAGATAAACTTGATAAAGCGTACATTTATACGATGGATGATAATGGTTATGTCTATAACGAGGAAGGAGATATCCTAGAGAAACTTGATCTACAGGAGGAAACCTTCTTAGCAGAAGATAATTCTAATGTTTCAAGTATAACTCCACAAAGTGTAACCTTAGATAGTACAATTAATGGTTATAATTCTGGTGCATTTGTTAGACAAACAACATTTACAGGTTATAAAGGTATAAAAACCACGTTTCTACTTCCTACGGATAGTTATTTTGAAACACCGAATATTAATGTTACCGGTTATCTTTATAATGGGCTTGATGTACTTTCCTCAACATATCCTACTGGTTACAAATTAGAAGCGGGATTGCAATACAGCGAAACAAGCGATAATTATTCTGCTTCTATACGCCCACACGGAAGCACTCAAATTTTCAAACCTGAGGGTTATACTGTGAACGCTCCTAGATATAAGGCTGGCACTTCCATAACCAGCAATCTTCTTTACGATACTACTTCATCAAAAATTAAATACTTTGTAGATGGTACCAATATTAATGGTGTCAATCAGTATATTTACTTCTATTACGGGAAATCTTTTAGTTCTTCAGAAATTGCTTCACTTTGTGTTAAGAGAGTAACAGCACTGGCTAAGGAAGGTTATACAGGTACTAACATAGGTAATGTGCAAGTAACCTATACGAGTACAGTGGTAACCTCTAACAGTGGTAGCACCTCAAATCTAACTTCAAGTATGCTTAATACTCATAAGTATAATGGCAAAACCTACGGTACTTCAGATAATCCTTCTACTGGAATTACCAAGTCCGGTAATCTGAATACTCAAAAAATCATAATCAACACAACTGGATTTTAATGAAACATTGTACCCCTATTAAACGTCTAATTATATAAATCGTATACACTTAGGAGGAGTTAGAATGAAAAAGACATGTGCTTTGTTACTATCAATATGTTTAATGTTGGGAATGTCAACGGTCTTATCAGCCAAGGCAGCTCCATTGGAGAAAAGGGCAGCTCAGGCTTATAACTCATCTCTAAAAAAGACCGAGTTGAATGTTTCAGCAAATAATAAACTCACTACTACAGATTATAATTCGATCTATATCCCGATTAAAGATATATTTAAGAACCATGTCGATGCTGTGAAATGGGATAATAAGAAAAAAATTGCAATAGTGAAAAATCAGGGTTCTGAGTTGATCCTCAATTTCTCAGGGAAAGAGTTGAAAGCAACAGAGAATCAGGTAATCCTACCAAAATCGTGGACTAAACTAAGCAACGGATCCGCTGGTATCAATGTTTTTGTATTAGCTTATCTATTTGAGATCTATGCTGATGATTCAGATAAAGAGAGATTGAAATGGGCAGAAAAGCTAAGTTTCTTAGATATCAAGCAAACAGAAGGAATTGGCGGAGCTAAAGATGGTGTTATGCATATCTTTGTTGTTTATAACGATTGAGGTATCTTGAAGAAGCAGATCTCAACGGTTCGAAATTGATTTAAGTCTTCATCGAGGGCGATGAAGAGATTTCGTTATTCATTCAATAGAGTGTATTCTAATTTAAAAGGCGCTTTTCCGTTCAGCTCGAACGGAAAAGCGCCTCTCGCTGTGCACTTACTAACTTACATCCCTAACCCAACAGCCTGCCCTTGACTCAAACTTTGTTTCACATCAAGCACACGTTGATTCTCAGAACCTCGCCATTGTAGCTTGAGATTCCTCTGTTCTAGTATGAATTTCCCATCAATAAGGACGTCGCAATATGTGAGTAATTCTAAGCGAGATTCATCTGCGATGATTTCCTCGAAGGTATATCCTGACCAGACCCAAATGTCCTTATCCTTACATTCATTTTTGATTCTTTTCACTAATCCCAATAACCCATCCACATTCTGAAAGGGCTCACCCCCGAGAATGGAGAGACCGGATATGACAACATAATCAATATTTAAATCACGAATCACTTGATCCTCAAACTCTTGTGTATAGGGTGTCCCATAATCGAAATTCCAGGTGGCTGCATTGAAGCAGCCTTTACAGTGATGCTCGCAACCTGATGTGAAAAGGGCATGGCGTAATCCCTTTCCATTGATGACATCAAACTTCTTGTAATCTGCTATGTTCATAACTGATTCACATGTGCTTTACGCGAGATAAGACTTCTTTTTGTTTACCGGCATTGAATGGTCTTTGGCTCGGTTCAGATAAATATCCACAGCAACGTCTTATGACAGATGATGTCTTCGGATTACGATTCCCACAGTTGGGACATTCGAAGCCTGTGTTGGTAGCCTCGAATTCACCTTCAAATCCACATACTAGACATTTATCGGTTGGGGTATTTGTCCCAAAGTAAGGCACATGCTCGTAAGCGTAATCCCATACGGCTTCCAGCGCCTCTGGATTCTTGACTAGAGAATCGAATTCGCAGTAGGTAATAAACCCACCGTTGGCATATTGAGGATACTCCTTCTCGAACATAATTTTCTCGAAAGGTGTTACCTTCTCGTTAACATCTAGATGAAAAGAATTGGTGTAGTAGCCTTTGTCCGTAACTCCATCGATTACCCCGAATTGTTCCTCATCTAATTTACAGAAGCGATAGCATAGAGATTCCGCTGGGGTCGAATATAGGCTGAATCCGTATCCTGTTTCATTCTTCCATTGTTCCGTCTTGGCACTCATATATTTCACAATGTCTAAGCCTTTTTGGCGAAGCAGTTGATCATCGAACATATGTCTACCATATAGTGCAAGAATAGTTTCATGAATACCTATGTAGCCAAGAGAGATACTTGCTCTACCGTTTTCTAATAAATGGTCAATGCTATCTTCGGGTTGAAGTCGGCTTCCCGCGGCACCCTCCATATATAGAATAGGGGCTACCTTAGCTTTGACACCTTTCAAGCGTTGAATGCGGTACATTAAGCCTTCTTTGCAGGTATCTAATAATTCATCTAATAGCAGGTAGAATTGTTGCTCCGATCCTTCAGCCCGAATAGCGATACGAGGAAGGTTGGCGGTTACGACACCCATATTAAATCTACCATCGTGAAGTACTTGTCCATTCTCTTCATATACACCAAGGAAAGATCTGCATCCCATAGGGAATTTGAATGATCCCGTAATTTCTTTCACTTTGGGTACAGAGATGATGTCTGGATACATGCGTAGCGTGCTACACATTAAAGCTAGTTTTTTAATATCATAGTTAGGGTCAGCTGGTTTTAAATTCACGCCTTCTTCGATCCCGAAGATCAGCTTAGGGAATACTGGGGTCTTACCGTCTTTGCCTAGACCTCTAATTCTATTCTTGAGAATGGCAATTTGAATTTGTCGTTCTTCCCATGATAGACCTCGGCCAAATCCGAAGGTACTGAAGGGGGTCTGGCCGTTGGCGCTTACGAGTGTATTGATTTCATATTCTAAGGATTGAAAGGCATCATAAGTCTCCTTTTCAGTGAGTTTTACAGCATAGTCGAAACATCTTGGATATTCACTGTTCAGCTTATCATTGGTAAATGAAATATCTAATCTATCGATTACTGTAGGATCAACACTATATAGCCATTCTAAGCCATTCTTGAAATGCTTCTTGAAGGAATGTGCCACATAAGGGGCTAATATGATATCGATCTCGTTAATGGTATTCCCACCATAGATATGGCTGGCAACTTGTGCAATAATCTGGGCAGTAATGGCTGTCGCTGTTGTAATCGATTTGGGTGTTTCAATCTGAGCATTACCAAGCTTGAAGCCATTCTCTAACATTCCCTTAAGATCAATCAACATACAATTGTAGATAGGGAAATAAGGGCTGTAATCCTGATCGTGGAAATGAAGATTTCCATGATTATGTGCTTCGACAACTCTTTTGGGAATCATGTAAGTCTGTGCAAAGTCTTTGGCCATAATTCCTGCTAGTAAATCTCTCTGCGTCGGAATCGTTGCACCATCTTTATTCGAATTTTCTTTCAATACTTCTTCGTTGGTCAGATCAAGCAGACCCTGTACTTTTTTGTCCAGACTGCCTCGTTCACGTCTCTTCAGCGTTCTTACCTCGCGGTATCCAATATACTCCTCAGCCGCATCTTTTCTTGAGCTATTCATAAGGGCGGACTGGACCTCATCTTGAATATGCTCAATATCAATTTTTTCATATTTAGAAATTTTAGCTGTTACTTTATCTGCCACGCGTTGTGCCACATCAATATCAATATGCTTGTCTGTTCGATCCATAGCTTTACATATGGCATCAATAATTTTCTGTTGATTAAAGGCAACCTCAGAGCCATCTCGTTTGATAACTAACGTAATAATCACCCTTTCTCCCGTACCTATTCCGTGAGTATATCATATCAAATTGACTTTGTTATTTATGTCACATAGTTTTCATTAGTTTTTAAAAATTGAAATTCAAGAAGAATTCGCTTGACTTAAATGAATGGTAGAATTACAGGGATTATCACCGTGACTAGCATGATATCGATATTAATCTTCAATTATGCAAGGGGTGTAGACACACGAGTATATTTTTTTGAATATCCAATAAATAATGGAATATGAAGTGACTTTTATGTAATTTCTGTATGGAGTATTGGAAATTTTTGTTGTATGATAATCCGGTTAAGTAAGACTGTTTAATACATATCTTTAGGAGGTTCATATGAAAAAGAGGTTCATGACTAGCGGGAAAATAATACTGACTTTTCTTATCTTTGGTGTGTTGTTATCGATGGGGACGATGTTGGCATCTATGTTGGGTGACGAGAGTCAATCGACATACCTTCTGATCTCCACGGTAGCTATGATGCTTGCGCCAATACTAACGTATACGTGGTTTGAGAGAAAGAATAAATGGAGTATGGGCATACAACAATCCTCAGCAGTGAAAAGTACAGGCCAGGGATTTGCAGTAGGTATTGTATTAATAAGCTTCAGCTTTCTAGTTATTTGGCTGTTTAATGGGTTACATATTAATTCCATTCAGTATGATTCCAATACTCTTATGGGGGTTGGCATTGGCTTCGGGTTATTTATTTTAGTAGCTTTAAGTGAAGAACTTTTATTCCGTGGTTATATTCAGGGGTTATTGAGAACTCAGTATGGGAGAAATGTAGGTATTATTTATTCTTCTATTCTCTTCGCATTAGCACATATGATGAATCCTGGCATTCTATCTACACCCTTTCCCCTTATCAATATATTCTTGATCGGTGTATTCTTTGCGGTTACTCGTGAACTCACAGGTGGGATCTGGTTACCCATTGGATTTCACTTATCGTGGAACTTCTTCCAAGGTAATTTTTATGGATTTGCTGTTTCAGGTACAGAAACCAAAACGATTATTTCAATAAGTCCGCAAGGTCATAGCTTCATCTCAGGTGGGGAATTTGGAGCAGAGGGAAGTATTCTGGCAACATTGATTATCTTGATTGCATGCATACTAGCCATAAGAAAGTTTAAATCGAAGACTAAGTCTACTCATGTGACATTCTGAAACAAGAGAAGTCCCACCCTATGTTAGGGCTGGGACTTCTCTTGTTATATTTTGCCGATACTAATTTCTATTGTTCAACTGTATTCATTCACCTGGTGTAGATTGCCGGACGACACGATCCTTTGCTGTAGTAGTCTTAGGTGCAGGTTGATTGGATTGAGCGGTGGGCATATCAAAATCGATGCCATACTCATCTTCAAGCTGACGCTTTAGATTATAATCTTCTTTTCGAGAGAGCAGGGCACGGGCTTCTAAACGTAATAGAAATTCCTTTCTAACGATGATTGAATGAAAAAAACAAACAATCCAACTAATGATGAGGAGAGCCATTCCAGAGTTAGTTTGCCAGCTAGGATGAGTGAAGGAGGCAACCATACTAATACCAACGAAGCATGAAACGGTATAAATAACACTCCAAATTGCCCAACGTTTACTCTTCACTCTTATCGCGATATAGACGAAGGATGACCAGTTCATAAAAATAACAAAGTTTAATAAAATCCACCATGATTGTACGATATTCCACACTACTTTTTTATTTTTCGGTTCCACGTTCAGTAATCCCTCCAGATATCGATCTATGTATGTGTTAGTATGTATTCCTATTTGTGATGGTATCTAAGTAGACAAGCTATGACTTGTTTCACTATACGTTATTATCTGACTAGAGGATGCTACATGATTCTATGCACAGGTAAATCTGACGGTGGTTGAAATTCCTCTATAGTTTATCATATACAACGTATAAATCGTAGTCGTTATGTTAGATTCTGGGGATAAAGAAATAGCGATTGGCTTCACCAATCGCTACACGTATGATTTGCTATTCATTAACCTATTCTATCTTCGTCCCTGTGTAAATATGAATAGCATCACGAAGGAATGCGGCATGCCCTTGTTGTTTCTCATCATAGTATGAAGTGAACCTTTCATCGTCTACATACATTTGAGCGACACCTGCATGAGCCTCTTTGCTGTAAGTGCTCCAGTAGTAACTCAACCATTGTCGATGTAAGTCTGCTACATGTTGAGCTAATTCGCCTGAAGGATCACCTGTGGCAAAGGCTTGAGCAAGAACTTCATGGATCGTGACGTCCAACTGCTTAATTTCAGCGAACTGGGACTCCGTCAAGGCTTTTATTTTTTGATTAGATGCATCGATCCGTTCGTCTGAATACTTAGCTCTAATCTCCTGTCCATATTTCGATTCATTCTCATCAATCATCGTTTGTTTGAAACCTTCGAATTTCTCTTTATTGGTCATTGGAATACTCCCTTTCGTTAAGGCCAATGTTCTATCTACATTAGCGATTAATTGGTTTAATTGTTCTCTTTTCTCAAGAAGTTTCTGTCGATGTTCTCGCAATGCATGTTCGCTGTCAAAGGTAGGTGAGGTTATGATCTGCTTAATCCGATCTAAGTTAACGCCCAGTTCTCTGTAGAATAAGATCTGCTGTAATCGATCAATCTCAGATTGACCATAAATACGATACCCTGTAGAATTTGTTCTTGCTGGTTTAAGGAGTTCGATCTGATCATAATAACGTAAGGTTCTTGTACTTATGCCTGCGATATGTGCTAACTTCTGTATGGTATATTCCATGTTCGATTGGACTCCTTCCTCCTTACAAGATAAGCGTACAGCTTTACGTAGCGTTAATGTCAATAGATAAGATTTGTAGGTCGTTGTCCTTGAACGAGATATCGCTGCTTCATTTCCTTCACCATGCCAATGACAGAAAAGGCCTTTGTCTGATAACTGACGTTCCTCCTTATAAATGTGAACGCTCCGCTTGTTCACATTCCTCCAAGACTCCTCTGAGTCCTTCTCTCTGTCAACCACTAATTTTTAGATTGAGATAATAATTTTGCGTGATTTTTCCTGCTTGTGTTACTGTATAACTGACAAAAGGAGGGATAACATGGAAACAATCTTTATTATAGAGGACGATGCCAAGCTTGCAGGTCTGCTGAGTGCTTACCTCTCCAAATATGAATACAACGCCATTATCGTTGATGACTTCAACAACGTGCTGGAGGCATTTAAGAAAAGTTCGGCAGATCTCGTACTATTGGATGTCAACCTGCCTAAATATGACGGCTTTTATTGGTGCCGCCAGATCCGCCAATCTTCACTTTGTCCGATTCTGTTCATCTCGGCTAGAGACAGCGGGATGGATCAGGTGATGGCGTTGGAGAACGGCGGTGATGATTATATTACGAAACCTTTTCACTATGAGGTCGTCTTGGCCAAAATTCGCAGTCATTTGCGCAGGGCATATGGTTCATACGCACAAACTCAGGGGGAGCGTATGCTGCATTCGGGTGCTCTAACCCTATTTCCTGAACGTTATACGATCCAATATGCCGGAGAATCAATGGAGCTGACACAGAAGGAGGCCATCCTGATGGAAGCGCTACTGCTAAAGGAGGGGCGTGTGGTCACCCGGGAGAAACTGCTGGATCTCATGTGGGTAGACCAGCACTTCATCGATGATAATACACTGAATGTCTATATTACGCGTGTCCGCAAAAAGCTCAAGGATCTTGGGCTTGGAGATGTTGTAGAAACGGTAAGGGGCGCCGGCTATCGTCTGAGTGTCTCCAGTGAAGCGCCATGAGATTGTTCTGGAAGGACCAACTTCCGCTGTTGCTCTTCTATGTACTTCAAATGATCCTTATTCCTATACTGTATTGGATCTCAGGTGAGAACAGGCCCCCCGCGATCATGGGGTACGGTGTACTCTTGAGCGGCGTTATTCTTCTCCTATACCTCGGCTATCGTTATGTTCAGCATCGCAGATTATATGCGCTATTAAGTTTTCCCCATAACATACCTGTGGATCATTTGACACCTCTGGGGGATGTTACGCTTCCCGAGGCGGTTAATGAATTACTCCGGAATATTGACCGCCAGTATCAGGAGAAGCTGAATGTGCATGTCCGGCAGATGGATCAGCATATTGTGTTCATCAACCGCTGGGTGCATCAGATGAAGACACCGATCTCTGTCATACAGCTCACACTGCAAGATCTGGAGGATGAAACTGCTAGCAGTATTCAGGAGGAGCTGGAGAAGCTGCGAAAAGGATTGGAAATGGTCATCTATACATCCCGTCTGGACCGTTTCGAGGATGATTTCCACGTAGAATCATTATTCCTCCGCAAGACAGTCAGCGAAGCAGTATCCGAGAACCGTAGGTTATTTATCCGCCGGGGCGTATCTGTGAATATTCAGGTTGATGCCGGATTACGTATCTACAGCGATGCCAAATGGCTGATGTTCATGTTGACCCAAATCTTGACCAATGCTGTAAATTACACGGCTGGCTCCGGCAAAGCGGTGACGATCTCTGCACAGCGCCTCGGCAACGACACTATTCTGGAGATTTCAGATCAGGGTATCGGTATTTCTCCCGAAGACCTTAAGCGAGTGTTCAACCCCTATTTCACCGGCGAACGTGGACGGCAATATCATGAGTCCACCGGAATGGGACTCTATCTGGTTAAAGAAATTTGCACCAGACTAGGATATGCCGTCGAGTTGGAATCCCAGCCCGAAGCAGGAACTACGATTCGGATTATTGTTAATGGCAATGCCCATAGGCAGTAAACCGAACATAACCTTAAGCGATTTGTAAGATAACCTTAAGGTAAATACATAGCAGTGAACTGCCTCATCCCGTACATTAGAACCAGGACAAAGACATCTTGAAACAAAAGAGGTGACTCATGGGTGACTCATGTTTTCCTTAGGAAAGGAATGTATTTCAATGAACGTATTAGAAGTCAAAGGACTGAATAAGGTTTATCCGGGTAAAGTGCATACCCAAGCGCTCACTGATATTCATTTCAGCGTCGAAAGTGGTGAATTTGTCGGTATTATGGGACCATCGGGCAGCGGTAAAACTACGCTACTCAACATGGTATCCACTATCGACCACCCCTCTTCTGGAGAGGTGAATATCAATGGGAGTAATCCTTATAAGATGAATAAGAAAGAACTCGCTCATTTCCGCCGCAGGCAACTCGGATTCGTCTTTCAGGATTTTAATCTCCTGGAAACATTAACCGTAGCCGAGAATATTGTGCTCCCACTTACCCTGGATAATCGTAAGTTGAGCGAGATGGAATCCCTGCTGCAGAAGGTTGCTGGACAACTTAATATTACGGATATCCTGAATAAACGCACCTATGAGATATCCGGAGGACAACGGCAGCGGACCGCTATTGCGCGGGCGATCATTACTTCACCTGCGATGATCCTGGCTGATGAGCCAACCGGTTCCTTGGACTCTAATTCCTCACGGATCGTCATGGAGTCGCTGGCGAACATTAACCGCATGCAAGGCACCACACTCATGCTCGTTACCCATGATCCACAGGCAGCGAGTTACTGCGACCGGATCATCTTCATCAAGGACGGCAGGTTGGCCGCCGAAATTCACCGTGGCGATAACCGCCAGGCCTTTTTCCAGAAGATTATCGCCACACTTTCGTTTTGGGGAGGGAATAGTCATGAGCTTTCCTCAATTCGCGTTTAATAATGTACGGCGTAACGCACGGGCTTATATTGCGTATTTTCTAAGCAGTGCTTTTATGGTCATGGTGTTTTTCGCTTATTCCGTATTCATTTATCATCCCGAGATTGCAAATAACGATATGGGACCCATGGCGGTCTTGAGTATGCAAGTCGCAGCCTACATCGTGTATGCGTTCGCCTTTTTCTTCGTGCTGTATTCCATCGGATCGTTTTTGAAATCACGCAATCTGGAATTTGGGATTTTATCCATCCTGGGTGCCCGGCCGAACCAGATTAATAAGCTGATCTTCCTTGAAAATATGTTGATTGGTATTGTGGCGATCGCAACAGGAATCGCAGGTGGCATGCTTCTCTCCAAATTGTTCCTGCTCTTCAGCACCAAGACGATCGGAATTGAGGATTTGCCCTTCTACTGGCCAACCAAAGCGATGCTGGTCACTTCCCTTTCATTTATCTCCTTGTTTCTGGTCATTTCCATCTTTACTTTGCTATTTATTCGCAAAAATAAAGTACTGGAGCTACTGCAAGGAAATGTGAAACCGAAAAAACAGCCGAAAGCATCCCTCTTTCTCTCACTGCTTGGTGCAGGACTACTGGCTATCGGATTTTATGCCCTGCGGATGGAATTAAGTCCCTTTGCTATTATTCTGGCAGCCGTTACAGGAATTTCCGGAACCTATTTTTTCTACTCACAGCTGTCCGTCTTTTTCATTCGTCTGCTTCAGCGTAGTCGGAGATCTACATGGCGCGGCACGCGGCTGCTGTGGATATCGGAAATGAGCTATAAACTGCGGGACAACTCGCGGATGTTATTCTTGATTACGGTAGTGACTGCTTTGGCCAGTATGGGGGCAGGTGTTGTGTTGTCCATTGACCAGGCCGGAAAAGAACTGTACACCGAGGAACCTTTTGCCATCACACAAACGTATTATAGGACTTCTTTGGCAGAACCCGACCGGAGCGAAATTCACCGTGAGCTAGAGGCCGCAGGTGTAGAGTACACGGAGATTCGAATCGATGACTTATATGCCTCAGTCCTTAATGAGAAAGGTAGCGACAGCCACAACGACGGAGGCCTTTATCTAATCATACCTTCTCAATATAATGAATTGGCAAAACATGTTGGTCTGCCACTCGTTGACAATCTCGGCCTAAATGAAGCTTTTCTCATCGCTTCATCAAAGGTTCACATCGCTGATTATATCCATAACGGTATGATTACTTTGGAAGATCAGCCCGCCATAGCGCTCTCTGTCAAGGACAGTGTAAGCACAGATTCAATCGAACTCATGTATTCGAAGAGCCCTTTGCTTGTTGTGCCAGAAAAGTGGATGGATAGAGTAAGAGTGGCTCAATCGTCTGAGGCGGGGGAGGTTGTCAGTCCGAATATCAGTTATTACTATAAGGTACCCGCATGGGATACAGGTTCACTGCCTTCCATCAGCAGTCAGGAAACTATAGTGGGCACCAAGTTGAGCAAATGGAATAAAGAAATGGAGGGGAAAAGCGAAGTTGTATTCGACCTTACTTCACGCGCCGCTAGTTATATATCCCTCAAACAAAGTACAGCCATGCTAAGCTTCGTTAGTATATTTGTCGCCTTGATCTTTTCGGTTGCATCGGCTAGTTTTTTGTACTTTAAGCTGCATAGTGAGTTGGCTGCGGACATTCGTATGTACCGTGCATTATCCAAGATAGGGCTAAGCACACGTGAAATGTCAGCATCAGCGACCAAACAAATTGCCATACTCTTCTATATTCCAATTGTTGTAGCCGCTATTCAGAGTCTTGTTGTCATCACCCCCATCCTTTCGGAGATGGGAATCATGCATGTGCTTCAACCAGTACTGATCACATTTGCTGCGTATCTGATTCTGCAAAGCGTCTTTTTCATCATTGTGAAATCACGGTATATACGCAGTCTTAAGAAAATGATGGTTTGAAGAACCATTATTAGAACAACTTTTCCTTTTATCTAAACGTATACATCGTGTTTAGGAAAATTAAACAAAAAATAAGTGGAGGTTTTAATTTTGAAGCGAAATTTATTACAGAAGGTATTCATCTTTAGTTTGAGTTGTATGTTAATCCTTATTTCAGCAGGTTTTAGTACAGACAACAAAAGTTTCGCAGATCCGGACAACGAGGCAGATACGAAACGAACTTTAAAAGTATTGTACTGGGATGAAGAGGCATTCAAAAGGACTTATGGGGATTTGTTTAGTAAGGAGTATCCTAATACAGACATCCAAGTAGTTAAAGTCACTGATGCATTGGATGACATCAAACTTATCGAAAAGCATTCACCGGACCTTGTTATGCTAGATCCGTACAATTACAAACAAATGGCTAAGGAAAATAAGTTGGTAGATTTAGATCCATTAATTAAGCGTGATCATTACGACACGACAACGTTATACCCTAGCTTGCTTGCTGAATTGAAGAGACAAGGCGGTGGCAAACTTTATGGGTTAAGTCCAAAGGTGGGGTCGTACGCCATTATGTATAATGTTGATTTATTTAAAAAGTACAATGTTAAATTACCAAAGGATGGAATGACTTGGGAAGAAATATTTAAGCTTGCCAGTAAGTTCCCTACTAAGGGAGATAAAGATTCACGAATTTGGGGCCTAAGTAGTAATATCGATCCTATGGAAATTTCTAGAACAGAAGGGTTAATAGGCATTGATCCAAATACCTTGAAGGCTACTGCGAATACAACTGCGTGGAAAAAAGCATATCAGCTGTCGATCGAGGCAAATAATTCTGGGGTCATTCCCCAAGGCAATCTATCTACCAAAAATTACTATGAGAGCAGTGCTTTCATTATGGGACGATCAGCTATGGCGGTATCCCCTATTAGTATGTTGAAAGACTTAAAAGCAGCAAACAGTGGTGTGAAAAATTATAAACCTTTTACACTTGGTATGGCTGCTGGTCCTGCGGATCCTAAGGATCGAAAGTCAACAGGAAATATTAATATTTCTAATATATTCGCAATTCCAGCAAGCGCATCTAATGTTGATGCCGCTTGGGATTTCATCAAATATTTCCATGGAGATGACTACGCTAAAGAATACTATAAACCCAGCAACTCTAATAACTCAATCGGTGATCCTCTGTCTCGCATGATTAAGGAGTACTCTGGTTACAGTGTGGATGCTTTCTATAAATTAAGACCAAATTTGGATCTATCTATAACACGTAATGCTCTCTACAAAAAGTCGTACAATGTAGAAGGAAAGTTTATGGAAATTTTATCTAAACAACTTAAACTGGTAGCAGACAAGAAAAAAACATTAAAGCAAGCAGTTACTGCCATTCAATCACAAACTCAAGCTGCTGCTGATAAAGTGAAGAAGGCTCAGAAAGCAAAGAAATAGAATATTAGAGCTGTAACAGAAAAACTTAAAATAAAGAAGGATAGTTCAGTCACAATCTGAACTATCCTTCTTATTTTGAGCTTGTTGAAATTTCCCCATGTTAAGGGTTGCAAAAAGTTAAGGTAAACGAGACTGTTCAGACATAGAATGTTGTTGTAACATAGAGTAACGCACCTTTCTTGTTGGCATGGTTGGTCGTACTTCCATGATATCAAACAAGAAGGGTGTTTTCTGTCAAGATGGGCGAAAGTTGAGTATTTTGGCTTAGAACACCGTTGTTATTGTATAATGTATTTATCAATGGGAGGGAATGACATGCCACTAATTACACAATTAACTCATCAAGATGAGTTTGTTGGATTTTATTTATTGAAGGAACTTGAAGTTAAACAAACCAATGGTACACCGCCTAAAGACTACTTTGACCTTACACTATGCGATTCCAGTGGACAGCTATCTGCGAAATTCTGGGATGTATCGATAACAGATAAAGAGACTTTTTTTCCAATGGATCTAGTTAGAGTACAGGGTATCGCTCATCTATATCGTGAGAGACTACAAATTAAAGTCATCAAAATGCGGAAAGCAAACCCGGACGATGGGGTATCCGTGACTGATTTCATTCGATCAGCCCCAGTTACACCGATTGATCTCGTTCATACGATTAAGCAGGCTCATGAAAGTATTGTTGATGAAGAGATTAAAGCGATCGTATCTTACTGTATTACGAAAGTAGAGGATAAACTTCTTCACTCTCCGGCAGCCAAGATGCATCACCATGCGTATTTTGCAGGATTAGCGTATCACATGGTTAGAATGCTTGAGATCGGCGAGTTTCTATGTAAACAACGACCATTCCTGAATGCAGACTTCATGAAGGCTGGTATTATTCTGCATGATATCGCTAAACCAGAGGAAATGATATCACAGTTAGGTATCGTCTCAGAATATAGTGTCCAAGGGAAGTTGATTGGGCATATCTCGATGGCTGCTAACTGGATTACGGAGGCCGCTATTCGGTTGAATATAGATCTGGGTAGTAATAAAGTTCTTGGTTTACAGCACTTAGTATTGTCTCATCACAATTTAGGTGAATGGGGAAGTCCTGTGCAACCTCAGACACCAGAAGCTGTAGCCTTACATCATATTGATGCCATGGATGCGAAGCTTCAAATGGTAGAGGATGCATTAGATACGACACCCGAAACGGATGAATGGACAACATATATTAGAGGACTCGAGAATAAGGCCATTTATCGGTTGAAAATATAACAGTCATATCCTATATATCGAGGAAGAAGGGAATAGAGATGGGAAGAAGGTTTGACAGCATCCAGGTAGAGCATGACGCTTTTATTCGACGGCAGCATATGTTCTTCGTAGCCTCTGCGCCCTTGTCTCCTGAAGGTCATGTAAACTTATCTCCTAAGGGATATGATACATTTCGCATTCTATCATCCACAGAAGTAGCATATCTAGATCTGACAGGCAGCGGTAACGAAACAAGCGCACATCTTATGGAGAACGGTAGAATAACCGTTATGTTCACTGCTTTCGAGGGTCCGCCCATGATTGTACGCCTCTTCGGAACTGGAAGCGTCGTATTACCGCATATGGAAGAATGGGATTCCCTTATTGGACAATTTAATTCGTTGCCTGGTGTTAGACAAATCATTAAGGTCCAAGTTGATTTGGTCACAAGCTCTTGTGGGTTCAGTATTCCATTCTTTGCTTATCAGGGAGAGCGGGAACAATTAATTAAATGGGCTGACGGACTAGATGAAGAGCAATTAGAGCAATATAGAGCCAAGAAGAATGACGTTAGTATCGATCAGATGCCTACTCCATTGGGTGAACGGAGGATGTCAGGTAGGAATTAGCGCTTAACCATCTCAGTTATCGTGAGACACACCGTTTTTACTTACTACAAATAACATGATGGAATGCCAATAAGCCTGCAGGATATTCGCAGGTTTTTTTTTCTGAACATAGGGAAGATGGGAGGGATATCCAGAATGAACAATAACTATTCATCTAGAATACATACAGTAATTCACTATATTGAGAAGAACATTACCCAACCAATGAGCTTGGATATGCTTGCAGATATCTCTCACTTTTCTAAATATCATTTCAGCAGAATATTCACGTCTATGATGGGTGTGACACCGATCGCTTTTGTACATCAAAAACGTCTGCAACAATCCATTGTGTACTTGCGAGAAACAGATCATACCATTCTAGAAATATCTAGTTTATGTGGCTTCGAATCCATATCTAGTTATAACGCAATTTTTAAGAAACATTATAACCGAACGCCCAGTGTTGTAAGGAAGGATCTAAAGCTGAACAAGTATAGCAATATCCCATTACAATCGAGCAATATGGTGGAAGAAATATCAAACCCTCTCCGTTACTATGAAGGTAATAATAGTAGTTTTCTAAGGAGGGTTTGGAATATGAATGTGGAAATAAAAGAATTACCTGATTATGAAGTAGCTTATGTAAGGCATATTGGTAGTTATTTAGAGACAAGGGGTGCATGGAGCATGCTAGGAAGCTGGGCAGAGTTAAATAGAGTTACCCCGCGCGAGCAATTTTTCATTGGCATCTCTATAGATGATCCAGGTGTAGTTGAGGAGTACGCTTGTCGATACGACGCATGTGTCACTTTACCCGAAGGGTTCAATCATCAGCAGGCAAAACATGCAGAGATATCTTATAAAAGATTATCGGGTGGACTTTATGCTCTATTTCCGTTCTACGATACGATCGATAAACTAGCCATAACCTACCAAAGCCTATTCGGCCAATGGTTGCCTAATAGTGAGTATGATGCAGATGATAGATATTGCCTTGAATTCTGTATGAACAATCCATTGGATGACCCAGAAGGAAAATGTAAGATCGATTTATATATACCTATTAAGAGAGGATCGCTATGAACATAATAAGGGTTTTTGAACAATTCCCCATCTTAGAATCAACAGATCTCGTACTTAAGAAGATTGAAACTAAACATCTTGAAGGTGTATATGAAATTTATAATAATGATCAAGTATTCCAATACTGTGGGATCATCCCTAAACATAATATAGAGACTGTACTTAGTATGATTGGACATTATGAACGAGATTACAACAAGAGAACAAGAATCAAGTGGGGAATATTCTCTACAAATGAAAGTGATAAATTACTTGGAATCATTGAGGCTTTTGACTTTAATCAAAAGGTAGATATGGTGACCCTGGGTTACTATTTGGCAGAGTCAAGTTGGGGTAAGGGAATGGCTTCACAGGCGGTAGGCCTACTGGTTAAATTCTTATTTGAGCAGGTCAATGTTAATAGAATCCAAGCCGAAGTTATGCTCTTAAACGAGGTATCCAAAAGGGTTCTCTTGAAGAATGGTTTTAGTAAGGAAGGAACACTCAGGCAAGCGGCGTTATGGTCAGGTAAAGGCATCATAGATCTAGAAGTGTATGGGATATTGAGAGAGGAATATGTGAAGGGATAGTTTTTCTTAGGAAGATGACGAGCCTATTGCCTTGGACATCTATTTGCAACTAACGCTTTAACGTAAATGCTTGCACTGTCCAAGTTGTCATGTTTATAATAATCTCAAATTCATTGATTTCCTGAACCGCACCCGGGTTGCAGTAGGGAAGTCCGGCACACACCGTTAATCGTGTTAAGTGAGCAAACCAAATCAATTTGGCTGTCTAACAAGGGTGGTACCGCGGATTTTCCGTCCCTTGCGAGGCAGCCTTTTATTATTGTATAGGGAGGTTGAAGAGGGATGAATAAAGATTTAGATCAATTAAGAGCTGAGCTTGATGAAGTGAATAGTAAATTACTGGAGTTGTTGAATGAACGCGCTCGTCTCAGTTATGAGATTGGTGTCATCAAAGAGAAGCAAGGTGTGCCTAAATTTGATCCGATTCGTGAAAGAGCAATGTTGGAGCAGATTACAGCTAGTAATCAGGGACCTTTTGAGAATAGTACAATTAAGCACTTGTTCAAAGAAATATTCAAAGCCTCACTGGGGATACAAGAAGAAGATCATAAGCGCCAGTTACTCGTTAGTCGTAAACAATATGCGAAGGATACTGTCATTCCACTAAAAGACCATACTTGGGTCGGTGAGGGCTCCCCTGTTATGGTAGCTGGGCCTTGCTCCGTTGAATCGATGGAACAATTACGTACTGTGGCTGCGGCTCTTAAAGCGGCAGGGGTTCAGGTTATGCGCGGTGGAGCATTTAAACCCCGTACCTCTCCCTATGATTTCCAAGGGCTTGGAATCGAAGGTTTGAAGATGCTTAAGCAAGTAGGTGACGAATTCGGTCTGGCCATCATCAGTGAAATTGTCCATCCTGCACATATGGAGATTGCTGCTGAAACGATTGATGTCATCCAGATTGGTGCTCGTAACATGCAGAACTATGAACTATTGAAGGCAGCTGGCGAAGCCAAAATTCCTGTGCTGCTCAAACGAGGTATTGCTGCGACACTTGAGGAATTCATTCATGCCGCTGAATATATTCTATACCATGGTAACGCTCAAGTGATGCTGATCGAACGTGGAATTCGTACGTACGAGAAATGGACACGTAACACGTTGGATATTTCGGCAGTGCCCTTATTGAAGCAAGAAACTCATTTGCCTGTACTCGTCGATGTGACTCATTCTACAGGCCGTAAAGATATTCTACTTCCTTGTGCGAAGGCGGCGCTTGCTGCTGGAGCTGATGGGATTATGGTCGAGGTGCATCCAGATCCCCAGACGGCACTGTCTGATGCTAACCAACAGCTGGATATTCCGCAATTTAATGATTTCTGGAGTGGACTACAGGCATCTGGATTGTTTGGTCTTCCGAAGAAATAAGTGGCGTGATATTTACAAGAGGAGTGTCCAAGACCTGAATAGGTACTCGCGGACACTCCTTTTTTAGAGACTACAAAAAAAATTTAGAGGCTATAAAAACAAAAAATACCCGGCGTATCCGCCGAGTATTATATATGATGGTTTGAATTTTTAAATTGGTTGCGGGGGCAGGATTTGAACCTGCGACCTTCGGGTTATGAGCCCGACGAGCTACCGGACTGCTCCACCCCGCGTCATTGAAAGCAATTTAATTCTCAACCAGAACGTAAGTATATACTACATCGTATAGATAATGCAAGTTTTTTGTTTGAAATAATGAAAATACATGGAAGTCTTGAAAAAAATCATTTATAAATCACGAATAGTGTTGTACATGCTCATCCATTATTAGTCCACAAATTATAACAGTCCTTGGCTTTACTAACCAGTGGTATGACCAACTACCTGGTATGATGGCAGGCATAGTCATAGCCGGAGCGAACCCTGTTGAAGCTGTGCGATATCAAATTTTTATTGTTTTCTTATAGTATGATATAAAATAAATTTTCAAAAAAAGTATATGTAGCAAATAGAGTCATTTATTTCAGTGTTGTAACCTGAAAAACCGAAACATATTGCTTTATGAAGACGTAAAGAACAAGCGTAGTGATACGATGCGTTACTATTTATATAGTAGCAACTTTTTTTATTAATTCGCGTTTACCTAATAATAGGATATATATGGAAATTAGTGGGGATATCAAAAAAAGTGAGGTGAAAAAAGAAAGGAAAGGCTAATTTAGAATGTTACGTTATTTCAAATAAACAGATACATTTTTAAATTTTTTGGATAAATAAATTCTGTATAATTTAGGGAAAAGTCTATATATGAAAGCGGGAGATTACAATTAATAAACATGCTTTGCTATTAGGATCATCAGTGTTATTACTTAGTTTGCTCGTTGGCTGTAACAATCAACAAGAGGACGGAGTTATCGTACCTGGTAGCACCGCTAATCAAGAAATCACCAATAATAACAATTCATCTACTCAAGGTGATATAGGTAGTATATTTCCCAAGTCTGATTTCGCAGAATCAATGATCATTGATTCTGTTAATGAAAACGAAGCGATTCGGGCAGAACAACAAACGGATAAAGGAACATTGTTTATGATTTCAAGTGGAAAGGAAGAACGAGGACACTTGAACGTATCAAGTACTTTGGGGCAAGAGGGAGATCAGACCTTCCAGAGTAATTATTCCATCGTCTACAAACAAGGAGATCAGGATAAGGTTTTATTGGAACTGAAAGCTTATTTATTTGTCCAACCATCTGATAAAATAATAACCTTTGAAAAGGTGGTGGGTTTTAAAGATGGTGACGTTTATCTCCTCACCCCACAATACCAAACGGGGCATGGGTTGGAAGGCTATGTTTTCGCGATTGATAAACAAAGTGGAAACGCATTCCCTTTGGAGATTGTTAGAAAGAACAACGTTGTTTTTAATACACTTCTCTATTCTGAAGCTGAAGCACCAAGGATCGAAAATGATGTTTTAGTTGTCCATCCTCCTGTTGGTGCTGGCACCCCTGAAGAAGAAGCCAAAGACGTACTTTACAAACTAGATTTGAACAAAAAGCAGTTAGTTGCTGAATAGAAAGAAACTCTTCCATTTTATAGTGGAAGAGTTTCTTTCTATGGTGAAATTACCCGAATATTTAGTAAAGGTTCGAAAATCCATAAACATTCGGATCAGTATTTTGAACATAGTGCAAGGTATTCAAGCAAGTATTATTAGAGTTTGTAATGGTAGAAGCCATTCCAACATACCCTGCTTCAGCACAAATACGTTTTGTGCTTGAACTGTTAACAGCAAATGAAGAACCGACGCAATAAAACCCTCTTAAGGATAGAGAATCGGATTTTTTCCATTTAATAGAGTGATTTCAACATAGTAATTATTGGTAACCATAAATGCGACATTATTTTAATGGGTCAAAAGAACTAGTCTATGTGAAGACATATTTCTAGTCTAATTTAATGACTGTGATCTCTCTTAAGTCAGTAGTTACAATATTTTAATCAAATAGTTACAAAAAAATTAATAATATATTTTTGGAATTATTACCCTGAAATCATTGAAATAAACGATTTTTCTTCCAAAATAGAGCTCCATAAATTAAGACCTAAGACCGATTATCCTAAGCCAAAGTGGGATTTACAATGGGACAAGCAAGTAGGTACACAGCATCTTAGGAGGTAATAACAACATGAAGATTAAGAATAAAGTGATAACAGCATCACTTACAGCTATACTATTATGCGGAAGTCTATCCGCAACAACACTAGTAAATCAAGTAGATGCGGCAACATCTACATCTACTTCTACGTCACAAGTTACTTGGGGAGTAAATTTACGTAAAGCGCCATCCACTTCAGCAACCATAATACGCAGACTTCCAAAAGGGGAGAAGTTATCCGTACTTCAGACATCCGGAAAGTCATGGTTAAAGGTTCGGGATTCTAGAGGGACACTCGGCTATATCTCTTCCTCATCTAAATATACTAAGACGATTTCAGGGAATACGACGAATAGTGGCACGGTAAGTAATAGTAGTGCAGTTGAGAAAATGATAGCAGCGGGTATGAAGTATCTAGGCACCCCATATGAGTACGGCTCAAGCCGTTCGAATACATCTACGTTTGATTGCTCAGACTTTATTCGTCAAGCCTTCATCGATTCTCTAGGGATCAAACTTCCTGCAGATTCAAGAGGCCAAGGTTCTTATGTGAAGAATAAAGGGAATACGGTTAGCGATTGGACGAAGTTAAAGCGTGGCGATCTTATGTATTTCATGTCTTATAAAGGAACAAGTACTTCCGCGTATTCTAGTGTGAACAAATCGTCAGCTACCATTACGCATACGGGTATTTATTTGGGGAATGGGCAAATTCTTCATACTTATTCTAAGGAATCTGGTGGGGTTACCATTAGTAAGATTGCGGGTACGCATTGGGAGAAACGTTTTCTCTATGGGGGCAGTGCAATATAAGAGTAGTTTGATATGCAAGCATGATGATCGATAATTTCATAATATGACTGAGAAGTCCCTTCGTTCTGTCTAGAACGAAGGGACTTTTAGTATAACGAGCTTCAACTATCCGATCAAAGGGATAACTAGAAATGATAAGCAGTACAAAATTTACCACTGTCGTAATACTTACGCCATGTTCGTTTTCCCTTGAATAAGCGATGATACATACAGATCTTATGAAGATCTCAAGTTGATGAAGTCATGGCTTACCTTGGTTGGGATTTCATTGATCCCGCAGTGCTCGCATATTCTATATGCCTGTATGCTGTAATGCTCATGCTGTCATTAACTCCTTGTAAGGGTTCGATTCCCTACTCGCCTTCGACGCGAGCTCTCAGGTAGAGCACAAAAAGATTAATTCTATTGTCCTTTAACAGGAATTCTCAGGAGAAGCATTCGTGCTGAGCACTCTAGGTTAGAGCTATGCAATCGGTGGATACCGATGAGAGACAAAGGGATGCTTGTACGGTGAACGAAGTGGAACGATCGCTGCTGAAGTTTTAGTGGGGTTCGATCTATGGGTTTCTAAGTACAACAGCTCACGACGACCTTGATTCTTAAGCCTGATTCCGTTCTGACTTATTGGAGAATTCCTGATTAGAGGATCACAAACTTACCGTATTACTCGTGAAATTCAGTACTTTTACATATTTATTGTTATTATTTATTGGGGGTATAGCCATGTTTACTAAAGTGATTATTAAGAACGATGAACGAGGTTTGCTTTTTAAAAAGGGGAGCTATGTGAATCATCTTCAGCCAGGAACCTACCGGAACTGGTCATTCTCTGATGAGACGATTATCGTTCAGAATGTGACAAAGCCGTTTGTAGTGCCGAATAAAGAGTTATATCTATTTGTGCAAGATACGCAACTGCTTACTGAATTAACCATTGTGGATGTAGAGGATTATGAGTATGTACTACATTATGAAGATGGCAAATTTATCTCGATGTTGACTGCTGGCATGTACGCTTTCTGGAACGTACTGAA
Source organism: Paenibacillus sp. DS2015 (assembly GCF_050433705.1). Taxonomy (NCBI): domain Bacteria; kingdom Bacillati; phylum Bacillota; class Bacilli; order Caryophanales; family Paenibacillaceae; genus Paenibacillus; species Paenibacillus sp. DS2015. Next base: position 57,391 of record NZ_JBNPWS010000013.1, read on the forward strand.
GAAGCATACTTTTGTGAGGGTAGATGTAAGGAAGCCAGAAATAGGAGCAGAAGTGGATCTAGCGGTGATTGCGAGGTTGCAGGGTTACTATCAGATATTCGAAGTGGCAAGCTATGAGTCAGCATTACTGTTCTATAATCATGTATTGCAGCGAGAGTTAAGTCCAGGGAAGTATTACTTCTGGAAAGGACCAGTATCTATACTTGTAAAAACAACGGATCTACGTCAGCAGCAATTGGACATGACAGGTCAGGAGATAATGACAGAAGATAAGGTAACACTGCGTCTCAATTTTGTATGTCAGTACAAGGTTGTAAATCCGCTTAAGGCTTTGGAAATTAAGTCGTTTGAGGAGCAGGTCTACATTGTTCTTCAGCTTATTCTGCGAGAATATGTAGGAACATTGAAGCTGGATGATCTGTTAAAAATGAAGCAAGAAATCGCGAATTTTGTCCTCACTCGCTTGAACGAGCAAAGTGAACATTACGGAGTTAAGTTTCTATCGGCTGGGCTGAAGGACATCATATTACCCGGGGATATTAAGGATATTCTAAATACAGTATTACTGGCAGAGAAGAAAGCGCAAGCTAACATTATCACGCGTCGCGAGGAGACAGCATCTACCCGAAGCCTGCTAAATACAGCAAAGCTTATGGATGAGAACGTGACGCTCTACCGCCTTAAAGAACTAGAGTTCTTAGAGAAAATCTGTGAGAAGATCGGCACGATCTCACTTACTGGTGGTGGGAACTTACTAGAACAGCTTAATTCTTTGTTGAGTGTAAAAGGTTTGGAGAAATAATGGTGAATAGTTGACAAATATTGGAATTCCTTTTAAGATGATTGAAATAACAGAAGGGAGGCCGATGAATATGTTCCAATACAAGCTAACGATCCACACAAACAATTACAAATTGAAGTCCATATCATCGGTCTCTGACGGGATTGCATGACCAATAATTAAGTTTATGTACCCCTTTTTGAATTTACTTAGATTATTGAAGGTGTAATAAAGAAGCCATGGACGCAGTATGCTGTCCGTGGCTTTTTTGTGTTCACTTATAGGGATCAGGATAAAGACTTGGTCGATAGGGGCAGTGATTAAGATGTAAGATTCGCAGGTTTATACAGGATTTAATAAATGGAGAGGAATTAAGACCAATATGAAAGAAACTTATTATCAGCAGGTCCAATTGCCTTCAGGGCAAGTGCATGTCTAAGTTTAACTTTGACGAGGAATCGTTGAATTTATTTCCAGAACGGGTCTGGCATCGCTCGCATCGGCAACTGGGAACCCTGGGTGGAGGGAGATGGGAAGTCTTATTTTGTTCATCGTAAAGGAGCAACCCGGGCCCTCCCTCCGAAGCATCCGGATAATCCAGATCCTTACCGCGAAAGTGGTCATCCTGCACTTATTCCTGGTTCTATGGGAACGGCATCGTATATTATGGTCGGTAGTGAAAGTGGTAAGGCCAATTTTCATTCCATTTGTCATGGTGCGGGGCGTATTCGGTCACGTAGTGCTACCAAGAGATTAATTACAGTGGATGAATTCTCATCCTCGATGCGGGTTGGGATGGAGGACGAGATTGTTGTGAACCAGCGCTCATTAGAATCTATGATTGATGAATCTCCACAGGCGTATAAGGATGTGGACCAGATTATTGAGAGTGTTGTAGGAGCAGGTTTAGCTCAAGTTGTGGCAAAATGTAAGCCTTTGGCTACAGTTAAAGGTACTTAGAGAGCTACTTAGAACCTATTTAGTATTTGTAGATATGTTCTAATGTTGTCATATTCACTCATAATAAACCGAAAAATGATAAATAAGTTAAATTTGTTGAAAAAAATAGCATATTATGTCATGTTAGATAAGCTTGGGTAATAAAGGAATTAAAAATGACTGTGTCTAATAGGGAGGATATGGAAAGTGGAAACGAATAACAAGATTGTATTACCTGTATTAGGAGCATTGTTAGCTGCGATCATCGGAGGCGCGCTATGGGCGCTTATCGCAGTCCTAACGGAGTACGAAATCGGCCTTGTAGCATGGGCAATTGGAGGATTAGCGGGTTATGCAGTTAGTATATTGGCTAACAGGCATACAAGTTCAATCCATCAGATTATAGCGGTTATCGCTAGCTTGATTGGGATCTTATTGGGTAAGTACTTCATGTTCAGTTACTTTATGAATGACAGTTTTGAAGGTATGTTTAGTAGTTATACCGTTCAGTTTTTCCAAGAGAACTTTACGGAGTTATTCGCTGCCATGGATATTCTCTTTGTAGTGCTTGCTGTTGTAACGGCATGGCAATTGCCAAGCAAAATGTCTATTCGTAAGGCTTCATCTGAGCAACCTATTGCACCACAGTAGAATGAAATAATGTAGCCCCTATCTTTGTGGATAACACCAACAAAGATAGGGGCTTTTTATATATATATTTGCTTATATTTCTACGAGAAACGGTTACTTTCCCTTGGGGTATGTAGCATTCGTATCTACTTGATAAAAAAACACTTGACTGAATTCTGAAATAGATTATGATAAATATATCGAAACGATATATCGAGTAGCTATAAATGAGGGGGGATTGAATGTTAGAATACATCATTCTGGGGTTGTTGATGGAAGGAAAGATGAGCGGGTATGATCTGAAGAAGACGATCGATAGTTCTGTAGGTTTCTTTTATAAAGCAAGCTTTGGTAGTATCTATCCAGCATTAAAGAGGCTAACGGACAAAGCCCTTGTATCCGTAGAAGAAATCGAGGATAGCAAGAATAAGAAGTTGTACTCACTGGTACCGGAGGGTAAAGAGTCCTTCCTGATCTGGTTATCCAGACCGTTAGAACTATCTCGTAATGATCATTTGAGTAAAATATTCTTCTATGACTATTTAGATGAAGATACGCGTCAGCAACGCCTAGCGGAGTATCAAGTTAAATTAAATCATGAAATGCACCATCTTCAAGCCGTTCAGCAGATCGTTGCTGGAGAACTTACAGAAGTTGAACATCCTGAGAATTACTACTATCGTGTGTCTGTCTTAGCGTATGGATTGAACCATTCCAATATGGAAAAGCAATGGATTAAGGATATCAAAGAGAGGAAGGAATTAAACCATGACAACTTCAACAAATAATAAATCATTTTCAAAGAGGCGCCCTATTCTAACCGTTGTAATTATTGAGGTTTTACTGTTGCTGGCAGTCTTTGCTGCTGGAGCTTACGCTACGATTAAGGAGCTAGAGTACACGGCACCGGTGCTGATATCATTCATCCCCATTGCGCTTGTGCTAATTGTATATTTAACTTGGAAGCGTAAATGGAATCAGATGGGATTTCAATCTTTGCGTAACATTCCTAAGAAAAACTGGCTGTATTATTTGCCGCTTGTCGTGATTCTAGTCGTCATTAGTCTTGAGGGTTTTAGGGGAGTTACGGCTTCTGAAGTATTATTCTTTATCTTCTTCACATTGTTAGTTGGTTTTGTTGAGGAGACAGTCTACCGAGGTTTAATCTTAAGAACATTGTTAGCTAAAAGTGTTACAACGGCAGTGGTCACATCAAGTATTCTTTTCTCCATTACTCATGTTCTAAATGTATTGTCAGGTCAGAGCACTTCTCAAACGATTCTGCAAATTATTTATGCACTGGTTATGGGTGCTGTATTAGCCTTACTAATAGTAAAAAACCATAATATTATCCCACTCATTCTGTTTCACTTTATACATAATCTAATCCAGTTCCTAGGCAATGAAAGCACATTTCTAGCCTATGATGTTCTCATCATTGTTGTGTTAGTGATCCAGTGTGTATGGTTAATTGTAAGCTTGAAGGGCAAGGTTGTACGGCCTCAGCCAGAGATCAATAAGGGATCATCGCTTGTGTAGGTGTACGGTGTTGTATTAAAACTGGGGGTGTCAACCTGACGCCCTCTTTTTGCTATAATGGGAAAATATATAAAAAACACCTCTCCAAGTGGTTTCAGAGAGGTATTAGGGTTAAATCCAGATCCGCGTGTAAATTACCTGAGCTTGTTGGTCTAAGGTAGTTCTAATTATTGTCTAATGACTAGTATGTCATTAGGAGGATTCCCCGTGTTCTGTATTTCTCTAATTTGTTGATTCGTTAGATTGCGGCCTACTAGAATAAATGAAGAAGTTACATTGTCAAAGCCTTGGTTTCTTAGATTCGCTACATTGGTGTTACCCCGAAATACGCGGAAATCTCCTCGGAAATTAATACGGGAGAACAAAACAAGTGTGACCTCAGAGCGGTTCACAACATTTCTGACTCTGAAGCTAGAGAGGAGATCGTCGAAACGAAATGCACCTAAATCCCGAACGGCGACACCGCCACGTCTAAAGACAATACGTCTTCCGTTAAAGTTAGTGCCTGCGAAAAGGGCGAGTCTAAGATCTCTGTTTGCCATTATTATTATCACTCCTTCTTGTGAGATGATAACAATATATGAGAGTCTTTCAATCATTGCGTAGACTTGTGGGAAGGTAAAACGTCTGATTTTGGTGGAGAGGCGTATGTCATAGTGATGAGGCAGGCTGTGTAACCCCCATTCCCATTCAGGGTGAGGAAGAATCATTTAATATATTTCTACAATCATTTAGTTATTTGACCGATAAAATAATTACACATATAATCCCAATAACTAGATGAATATAAATATGAATATTTCAGTAAGGGGTGTAAATTGAAAGACACCACAATACGTTCAATATTAGAGGAATACATAAGAAAAGAAAATATGAATATGCTGTCGTTCTCACTAGCAGCTGGAATGAACAGAGGCACGTTGAGTGCGATTCTCAATGGCAACCCCCCTAAACCTATTGCTATAAGCCAGCTTGATCTGATTACGATAGGTATGCAACTTCCAGTGGGAGCCTTATATGATTTATACGTAGATGAGTGTTTTATTACTAAAGCACCACATTGGCGGCGTCTACGTCCATTTCTACTTCGATGTGCGGAGTATGAGAAGTATGAATGTATGACCAATGTCGTTCAGCGGCTTGCCGAGGATCTATCCTATATGCCAGGTATATTCAGTACAGCTGAGATGATTCATAAACAAGGGAGAACGAAGGCTGCGGCATTGCTCTATAAGTGTGTAGCTGAAGGAGAGAAGTATCAGCATTCGGAGAGATTGGCCATTTGCCAGTATCGGTTATTTAATGAAAAAGTAGGTCAGGATATGGTAGCTAATTTTAAGGCGGCTACTCAGTTTGACCCTTTTATTGATCGCTTACCTGAGTATGAGCAGCTAGATGCGCTCCGGGATTTGGGTAATATATATACGGGGCTTCACGAATGGGAACGTTTAGATGAGATTGCCGATCAACTAGAAAGATTAGTGAAGACTCTATACAAATATGAATGTGAGTCTAATAGATACGACGAAATAAATAGAAAGACTAAATATCCTTTAGTTGCTTATTACGGAAATGCCTATTTGATGAAAGCAGAAGTATGTGACAATTTCAGAGATTATGAACGGGCTAAGGCATATAATAATCGTTATGCTGACTTGAGTTGGTTTCGAGGATTAGGTCATGAGGGAAAGGCATGTGTTATCCAGTTTAGTGAATGGTCAAGGGCAAACGCTTATGTATTTGATCTGAAGTCAGGAAAAGTGGATATTCTTCCTGAATATGTTTCTTATATTGAAGATAAAGAATATGAGATTCTGCCAGGTCTAGAAATCATTATGAAGGCTGCTAACCAATATGATTTGGACATTGATCCTATTCTTAGTCAGTTTAAGGATCGCATCTCCACGTATTTTCATCGAGATTTTACGATAGGGAATTATAACCGTCAGCTAAGCATGCATCGGTATGTGAACTTTTTTTATGAAGTATCCTATTACAATTTCAAGAAAACAAGTTATGATATAGCATATAAGTATATTATAGCGAGTTTGGAAATTTCACTTGAAATGAACAATAAGTCAGTACTCCTTAAATGTATAGCTTTGTTCGAGAAGTTTAGACATACGGCATCAGAAGAATCTATCCATGAATATAAAAATATAATGGCAAGGGTACACGATATTGCGCAGAATGATATTCTTTTTGTGGGTCCGCATAGCTAGCAGATGACTCCATGTTTCTTCGGGGTCTGTTTTTAAATTTCAAGGATTGTAATCTGGAGGACGCTATTAATGCTAAGCAAGTTGAGAAATGTCGATTGGATTATTGTAGTCATATTGCTGATATTTATGGGCATTAGTGTAGCACTCATTCATAGTGGCGTCGCCGCCTGGCCCAAATTCCAAGGTTATGGAAAGCGAATGGTGTTTTATTATCTTTTAGGCTTTATATGTTTCTTTGGGATGTTTCTTGTAGATTATCGACTTCTCCTCAAATACCATTGGTTTATTCTCGCTGTAGGTGTGTTCTTACTAGTTATTGTTATATTTATAGGAGGTACATTAAATGGAGCTAAGGGATGGATTAAGATCCCCAGGGTGGATCTTAATATTCAACCGGCTGAACTCTTTAAGTTGGTCTTGATCATTTCTCTCAGTGCCGTAATTGGACAGAAAAGTAAAATAGCACTTACCTTTTGGCGGGATATCGTGCCGCTTTCTCTTTTTGCTCTTATACCTTTTGGGATTGTTATGGCTCAGAATGACATAGGGAATGCGCTTAGTTATATCGTTATTTTGTTCGGGATTCTGTGGATAGGTAATTTGAAATACACACACACTATCCTATTGTTACTTGTGATAGCGGCCTCACTATATATAGGCATCAAAAGTTATATTACATTTCATGAGCAGATCACAACCTATTTGGAGAGTACAAATAAACAACACTGGTTGGATAGAATAGACCCTTGGTTACTTCCTGACCTAGCCAGTAGTGATGCTTCCTACCATACCCAAAATGCCCTTATAGCGATTGCTTCTGGGGGAATGCTAGGAGATGGGTATATGCAAGGAGCTTATGTCCAATCTGGATTTGTACCTTACACATATTCCGATTCTATTATTGTAGTTGTGGCCGAAGAATTCGGGTTCATCGGAGTATCGGTACTTGTACTGCTCTATTTTATTCTAATTTATCGATTAATTATTACGGCATTAGAGTGTAAAAGGCGAGAAGGTCCTATCCTCATTGTTGGAATTATCTCGATGTTCTTATATCAAATCTTTGAGAATATCGGCATGTTCATAGGGTTAATGCCCTTAACAGGAATTACCTTGCCTTTCATCAGTTTTGGAGGAAGTTCATTATTGATTAATATGGTTAGTATAGGTCTAGTCATCAGTATTCAGTTGTATGGGAGGCAGGAAGAAGAGTTGCCGTTCGTAGGTTATAAGAAAGTGGACATGTAGAATGGAGAGTGAGAGAATACCTATAGAGAATTTAATGAAGAAAGGAATTGAGTGAACGATGATACGATTTGGTGTGATTGGAACGAACTGGATTACGGAGCGCTTCATTCAAGCGGCGGTAGAGACAGAACAATTTGTCCTGACTGCGGTCTATTCACGTACAGAAGAGAAGGGCAGAGTATTTGCCGCTAATTATAACGATCCTAGAGTTTATACGGATTTGGAACAAATGGTATCGAGTGATGAATTCGATGCAGTATACATTGCAACGCCTAACTCTTTTCATGCTGAGCAAGCGATACTATGTATGAATCATGGAAAGCATGTTCTCTGTGAGAAACCTATGGCTTCGAATTCGACTGAATTACAAGCGATGATCGATGCTGCACAAAGTAATAATGTTGTTCTAATGGAAGCATTGAAATCTACACTTATGCCTAACTTTAGAATTATGAAGGACAATTTGTATAAACTAGGTCGGGTGCGGCGCTATTTTGCAAGCTATTGTCAGTATTCCTCACGATATGATGCTTTTTTACAGGGAAAAGTTCTTAATGCTTTTAATCCTATCTATTCCAATGGCTCATTAATGGATTTGGGAATTTATTGTCTATATCCAATGGTGTCACTATTCGGTAAGCCAGATTCGGTGCATGCTGTGGGTGTCATGTTATCTTCTGGCGTGGATGGCGAAGGCAGTATGGTCATGCGTTATCAAGATATGGATGCGATTGTCATGCATTCCAAGATTACTGATTCTTATTTGCCGACAGAAATTCAAGGTGAGAATGGGACAATGGTTATTGATAAGATCAATCAGCCTTATGATGTCAAAATCCATTACAGAGATGGTACGATTGAAGATCTGACTCGTCCACAGGTACATGAATCTATGTTCTATGAAGTTCAGGAATTCATTGGCTTGTTACAAAGTAATCAGCGGGAAAGCTCAATCAATTCGCTAGCCAATTCACTTATCGTGGCAGAGGTGATGGAGGACGCAAGAAAACAGATAGGTCTTCGTTATGAGACAGATTTGTTCTAGTACGGAGTATCCGTTAAACATCTAAGGTGGAAAGATTACAGTGAGTAGGTAAGGAGAAGAGCATGTTTGATCCTACTGTTTTTGAGAATTTAAAAGTGGCCTTCGAGAACCATGTGTACGATTTGGATAACATAGATAAGCAGATTATGATTACGAATCGAATTGATCGTATGGAGCTGTCTATAATGTCTAGGTTGTTTGCGCTCCAGTTCTCACGGGTGGATGATGAGGATGTTGTTGCTGAGATTCGGCTGGAATCCTCCGTTAAAGATCTGGCGAATGAAATATTGGAGTTACCCGATGTAGTTCCAGGATGTGTGTTACAGATCTTCTTTTATATGCCGATTGCCAACGTTTCAACACAGTGCAGACAGATTGAAGATATCCTCCAGAATATTTGGAAGCCTGAGTTGAAGCCTCTACAATCATTAAGTTATGTGTACGGAGAAGAGAATGCGATACACACCAATACGATAGAGCTGAGATTTAATCGCAAAATTAATGAGGATCAGATGGATGATATTCCAGAACTGATCGGTCATGTGCTTCAAACACTTGATGAATTACAACACATGAGTATCGCATAAACGAAAGGGTGTTAGGAAACGAAGAATCTTCTCGTTACAGGGTATCGTGCACATGAACTCAATATTTACAATCAAAAACACGCAGGCATTGAATATATCAAAAAAGCGATCACAGGCAAACTGATTCCCCTCATCGAGGATGGATTGGAATGGGTGATTACACCTGGCCAGTATGGTGTGGATCTATGGGCCTGTGAAGCCGTTATTGCTCTGAAGGAACAATACCCTAGCTTGAAATTGTCTATTATGTCGGCCTATCTAAATCCAGAGGAGAAATGGAAAGAAGATAAGAAAGACTATTACAACGAAATTCTACTGGGTGTAGATTACTATGGTATTGTCAGTAAGCAGACGTATCAAGGAACATGGCAATTCATTGCACGCGATGACTTGTTATTCCGGAAAACAGATGGCATCTTACTGATCTACGATGAGGATGCGGGTGAGGGCAGCCCTAAATTCATGAAAGATAAGGCCTTAAAGAAGCATAATCAAGATGGATATGTGTATTTGAACATTACATCTGAAGATATTCAGAGCATAGCGGATGAAGAGAATGATCGTTCATTTGATTGATTAAGGTAGGCTCAAGTACTGATTCTTAAGACAGCAAGCCATCGGTAGAATGACAATTCCACTGATGACTTGCTGTCTTATTTGAAATATAAGAATTTATATGTTGTACATAATAAATGATCCTTATATTTTTACGAGAAACGGATGCCGTCCCTTGAAAGGACGGCGCAGCCGTTTCTTCTTATGTGTTTATGAATTCAGAGTTGAGTAGTATTGCGAACAAAATGCGCAGTGGCTTCTTTAATAGATTTCGCACCTGCTATAGCTGAAATAACAGATACGCCGTCTGCACCAGCAGCAATGATGGAAGCCGCGTTGTCTATCGAGATGCCACCAATCCCTACAAGCGGGATTGAAATTCCCTGTTGGCGTAATTCGCGGATTAAGGTTGTGCCCAGCACTTCTCCAGCATCATCTTTGGAACGTGTTGGAAAGATCGGGCCGACCCCCAGATAATGTGCCCCATCTTGAATCGCTTGTTGCGCTTCCTCCAAGGTATGGGCTGAGACACCGATTATTTTGTGATAACCAATTCGCTCACGGATGGAGCTTGCGGGTTCATCGTCTTGACCCACATGAACACCATCTGCGTCAAGGGCGATCGCGAGGTCGATATCGTCATTGACGATGAAAGGGATGTGATGTTCTTGGCACAGTTGTTGAAGTTCTCTAGCGAGTGTAAGCTTGGCTTCGCCGATCAAGGCACCTGCGCCTTTTTCGCGAAACTGGAATAATGTCATACCGCCAGCAATTGCCTCCGATAATACCTCGATCGGATCTTCCGTACAATTGACACTACCCATAATGAAATAGACTTTCAGCAATGGACGAACAGTTTCGCTATTCATGTTAGACATGATCTTCGCCTCTCCTTCTCCGTTGATAAGCAAAATGGTTCGTTGGACCATGACCAGCACCGATTCCTAATGGGTCCTCAATCGCCGCTTGGATGAATTGTTTCGCTGTTTGAATAGCTTCAAGTACGGATTTTCCTGTAGCCAACTCAGCTGTAATCGCTGCTGAATAAGTACAACCTGTACCATGAGTATGTCTTGTCTCAATCCGTTGATTCTCCATATAGATGTAACGATGCCCATCATACACAAGGTCTACGACTTGATCGGTAGAAGCATCATGTCCGCCTTTCATGACGACATAACGAGAACCCATCTGATGGATTCGTTTCGCAGCCTCTTCTCGGTCACTTAAGCTTATAATGGACATCTCGGTAAGGATTTCTGCTTCTGGAATGTTGGGCGTGGTGACCAGAGCAAGTGGGAGTAGGACTTGGATGACGGATTTAATCGCTTCTCGTTGCAGAAGTGTAGATCCGCCCTTGGCCACCATCACGGGATCGACGACTAAGTTGCGCCAATGATATTGCTCGATCTTAGCTGCGACAATCCGGATAATCTCTCCACTGAATAACATCCCTGTCTTTAATGCATCAGGTTCTAAATCTTCCCCAATGGAGTCCAGTTGCATAACCATCGCTTCGGTAGTCGTGGGGAAGACTCCTTGGACTCCTAAGGTGTTCTGTGCTGTTATTGCGGTAATGGCTGTCAACCCATATACACCTAATTCCTGAAAAGTTTTGAGATCGGCTTGAATCCCTGCTCCACCGCCACTATCTGACCCTGCAATCGTTAACGCTTTATATATACTCATCTCTAGGTCTCCTCCAATCTTCTGAGTCTTAGTGGTGAATCGTTCCTGTAACTTCTTAGACTTGGTGGATTTGGGCTCTTTCTTGTAAAGTTTCTGGTGATACGCATGCCAGTTGGTTCAATAATTCAATCTGAAAGCTTCCAGGCCCTTGATGTGCTGTCATCTCAGCAGCTATTTCAGCGGCAACGCCATAGAAAGCAAGCGCCTCGGTAACGGATTCCAACCATGCTTGTTCGCTAACTTCGCTTACAGCTAAGAATGCTCCGATAATAGAGCTGAGCAAGCATCCAGCCCCTGTAACTTTAGTTAGCAGAGGATGACCATTACGGGTGGTGTAAGTCCTGCGTCCATTCGTAATCACATCTTCCTTTCCCGTAATGACAACAATACATCCTAGCTTTTGAGCAGCCTTTTGTGCTAGAAGAACAACATTGCCTTCGCCAACACCTGCATCTACACCTCTGATGGACCATTCCTCACCTACGACGTTTGCTACTTCTGCAACATTGCCCCTGAGCACGGCAAGCTCAATTTCCTGAGTGATTCTCTGAGCAATTGTTGTCCGATAAGCCGTGGCACCTGCTCCAACCGGGTCAAATACGACAGGAACATGATTCTCATTCGCGGATTTTCCAGCAATAAGAATTGATTTCACCACATTTTCATCGAGGGTACCCATATTAACAACCACTGCACTTGCTAATTTAGCTACATCTGCCACTTCTTCATGCGCTTGAGCCATAAAGGGAGAAGCACCCAAAGCGAGCAGCCCATTGGCTGTGAAATTGGTAACGACCATATTCGTAATATTATGTATAAGTGGATTCTCCTGACGAACTTTGTTTAGAAATGACATGCTTAACAACCTCCTGAATTTTAGTTGGTTATATAGGATATGATAGCCGAATAGCTATAATTTCCCTTGAAACGGTTACCGTCCCTTTAAGGACATAGAAGTCAGTTCTTCTTGTAAACAAATAAAGGCCCAGCCATTTCCAGAAGGAAATGAGTGGGCCAAAAAGTTCAGTCAAGCCATAATATATGCATGATTTGAAAATTTCGTTCCACTTCCCTCCGCTGGTATAATCCAGATCAGGTTCCAAGGGTCCGAAGCTTAATGCTTCATCTCAGTCGTTAGACTCCCCTAGTGAAAAAACAGGCTGTATTCAATTCGTTGATGTAAAGAATATAACACAAAATTCCCATATGTAAAGCGACATTTAGGAATCAATACGGATTCTGTATCACAATTATCCTTAAACCTGTGGTATGATTATTTTTATTCTGCCAACCTTTAAGCGCGTGTTCAAAAATTCGACTTTTTGAACAACCTCTTTAAGAACAGTAGTAGATAGGAGGAACACTCCCTTGATTTCGTTGCATCAGGTAAGTAAAACTTTTGTGAGTTCGACTAACCATTTCCAAGCTGTTAATGCTGTATCTCTTCAAGTGCAAGAAGGTGAGATTCATGGAATTATTGGCACAAGTGGTGCGGGTAAATCGACTCTGTTACGGCTGATTAATTTATTGGAGAAGCCCGACAGTGGTAGTGTGATCGTGGGGAATCAGGATCTGACTCAGATGAGTGAGAAGGAGCTGCGCGAAGCTCGTAGGAACATCGGCATGATATTCCAAGGATTTAATCTGGTGAGCAATAGGACGGTTAGTGGAAATGTTTCCATACCGCTTGAATTAGCAGGAATACCGAGGCGTGAACGTGTGGAACGTGTAGATGAGTTCTTAGAATTTGTGGGGCTAGAGCATAAGTCGAAGCAATATCCTTCACAACTAAGTGGAGGAGAGAAGCAGCGAGTGGCGATTGCCAGAGCGCTTGCGAATCGTCCTAAAGTGTTGTTATGTGATGAACCTACATCCTCTTTGGACCCTAATACGACAAATGGTATTTTGGGTGTGCTGAAACGGCTCAATCAGAATTTCGGGCTCACGATCGTTATCGTAACACATGAAATGGAGGTCGTCCGCAACATGTGTCACAACGTATCCGTTATGGAGCTAGGCAGTTTAGTTGAGACTAGCGTGGTGGATCAACCACATGATTGAATATATCATGCAGTATGAGTCTGAAATATGGAAGGCTATTGGGGAGACTTTCGCTATGGTGGGGATATCCATTATCGCAGCGATATTAATAGGACTTCCGGTAGGTACATATCTATATTTGTTGGGGAAGGGTCAGTTATACGAGAATCGGTGGCTCTATGGGGTTTTGAATATGATCGTCAATATTGTGAGGTCATTCCCATTTCTGTTATTGGTCGTTTTTTTGATCCCATTTACACGTATTGTCGTTGGAACAGCACTAGGCACACTTGCGGCTTCGGTGCCGTTATCCATTATGGCGATTGCCTATTATTCAAGGTTAGTGGAGCAGTCCCTGCTAGAGGTTCCAAGAGGTGTGATCGAATCGGCTTCATCGATGGGAGCATCTACCTTCCAGATTATCGTCAAATTTATGTATGTCGAGGCTCGCTCGGGACTCACGCTAGGTTTAACGACTTCAATTATTAGTTTCATCTCATACTCAACCGTGATGGGGATCGTGGGTGGGGGTGGAATTGGCGATTTCGCCATTCGCTATGGGTATCAACGGTTTGAAACGAAGATTATGGTATTTACAATCATTATTATGATTATATTGGTGCAGCTCATTCAATTTACAGGTAGCTATATTTCGAGGAGGCTCGATAAGAGATAAACTGATTTGGAAATTGCCTGAATAACAAACATTATGGGGGAATATAAAGATGAATAGAAAAATAATGATGTTGCTAGTCGTTGTATTTATGTTGGTTGCAGCGGGTTGTGGAAATAATGAGAAACAAGCTGACAATAGTGCAAATGCTCCGAAAGCTGATGAAGAAGTTACTTTGAAAATCGCTACATTGATTCCTCCGATGACGGAGATATTGGACCTAGTGAAACCTCTATTGAAGGAGGATGGAGTTAACCTTGAGATCGTGGTACTGTCCGATAATGTACAGCCTAATAACGCTTTGGTTAATAAAGAAGTGGATGCCAACTTTTTTCAACATGAACCTTATATGAAGCAATATAATGAAGCTAATCAATCCGAAATGGTTACAGTTCAACCTATTTATAATGCTGTGTATGGTGCTTATTCCAAAACGTATAAGAACATGGAAGATATGCCTGAAGGTGCCACAATCGCTATTGCTAATGATCCATCGAATATCGGACGTTCACTTGTGATGTTCGAGAAGAACGGATTGATTAAGTTAAAAGAAGGCGTTGGTATTCAAGCTACACAAGCTGATATTACCGAGAATGTGAAAAAGTTTAAATTCAAAGAAGTCGATTTGTTGATGCTGGCTCGTACACTAGATGATGTGGATCTAGTGGCTATGACTCCAGCGTACGCTAAGCCTCTTAACTTAACACCTAAGAAAGATGCATTAATTACTGAAGGTGATGATTCTGATTTTGTCATTAATCTAGTGGCGCGTAAGGATAATGCAGACTCTGAACCTATTCAGAAGCTTGCAAAGCGTATGGCAAGTCCAGAAGTGAAGAAGTTCCTTGAGGATAATTACGGGGATATCGCAATACCTGCTTTTTAATAAAAATAGGTTAAGCGTAAGTACGAAGGATTGTTCGAACTAGGGTATAAGTATAGCGACGGAAGTTTTCCTGAAGAGTTACAGGAGAACATTCGTCGCTTTTTGTTAAACATCGTTAAACATCTAAAGACTGGTAAAGACGTTCATCATACCTAGAATATGAACTAGGGTGAAGTGATTCCATACCTTTCAAGTGCTTTTCTTGAGGTTTCTAACATGCGCCTTTGTAAATGATCCCCTTCAATGATACGCACTCTTTTACCTAGGAAACGAATTTTGGATAGTACATATTCCCCCTCATCTCTAATAAAGTTTAAGCGTAGTCTGTATATCTGTTCTGTTTCATCATAGATGACTTCTTTCTCGAAGCAGGAGAAGGCATACAAGATACGAGATAACTCCTCATTGTAATCTTTGACTACCTCAATGACGACTTGATCTCTGAGGTTATCCAAGATTTGATGGATGTTCATGACAGCTTGAGCGATAACCTCAGGTGAGGTAGTTACTTCTATCATCGATATGATTTTGCTCAGTCTCGTATTCATCAGAGAACGATGTCTAAGGTGGTACCACAGCAGGTACCATTCTTTTTTGACCATGGAATATTCTAATTTATATGGAACCCCGTGCTGATCTGTAGATGTGCGTCCTCCCTTCAAACGATAGGTGATGACCAGACTACTCTTATTCAGAATGAATCGGCGGCAAGTACGTAGAAGGGGATGATAGACCTGCTTTTCTAGACTGCGTCCCTTTTCTATTAGATGTTCTTTGAACTCTATGGTGGGATCTTGTGCGAGCACTTCTCTCAACTTTAGTAATGTGTCTTCAAGAAAAGCTTCCGTTGCTGCGGGATGCTCAAGCATGGTCTTAAGCCAGCCTCTCTCCTGTGAGGTGACCATGAAGGTACCGGAGTCATCTAGACGGGAGATGATTTGATAATTAAATATTTTCTCAAATAGATTCATAATACGATTGAAGCTCCTTCCATTCGGCAATCATGTCGTGTCTTAGCGAAGGGGGCTCTAGTATTTCACAACTAGACCCGAAGCTGCGGAGCCAAGGTCTGATCTCGGTGGAGCCATTTACAACAATTTCATAAATGAAAGTGTCCTCATCTTCTTTAGTGATTTCCCCCCACTGTCCTTGTAACAGTACTCGTTCCTTAATGAAATTGGGCTGTGATAATCCAGGGTTGAAGAAGCGAACACGAACTGTAATCGGACGTCCTGTATCAATCAACCAGCTATGCTTAATCCTATCTTCTAAATTCTTGGACACAGTATCAAATAATGGTTCTGAGATTTGGATATCCTCTACGATCTGGGTCATCCCCTCTAATCGATACTTTCGAATTCCCTGGCGTGAGTGGTGAGA
This sequence comes from Paenibacillus sp. DS2015, assembly GCF_050433705.1. Taxonomy (NCBI): domain Bacteria; kingdom Bacillati; phylum Bacillota; class Bacilli; order Caryophanales; family Paenibacillaceae; genus Paenibacillus; species Paenibacillus sp. DS2015. The sequence continues at coordinate 73,605 of NZ_JBNPWS010000013.1, forward strand.
GAGCAAATACCACCTGCCATATTGATGGTCATACACCACTTTCAGCGGAAGTGTGAACTCCTCTCGACCTTTGTTTTCACGTTCAAAAGTTGGATTGGTATTCTTGGAAGCATAGCTCTTCTCGGATTTGGGTGAAAAATATAGAAATCTTATTTTACGATGATTTCGAATTGCATCCAATAGTGTAAATAGATGAGCCTCATCCAGAATACGTGAATAATAGTGGTATTTATATAAAAAGGGTTCTACAACCTGCCTATCTGGATAGAGTTGGGTCAGGGTCTTCTTCAAGCTATCACGAAGCAAATAGCCTTGTACGGAGGGAACTTGTGTATTGGCCATCACATCGACATAATCGAACAGATCGATCAGTTCATCTTGTGACAGTGCCTTTATCAGATCATTCTGAATTCGAAATTTATAGGGACGTAAGCCAGATTCTCTTACAATCACCCCGACTTCTTCTAAATATTTGAGATCTTTACGTATCGTCTTCTCGTCGGGTTGAGTAGAATCGGCAGCTAAGCTTCCGCAACATACGTCCAGAAGTTCCATAGCCGTTAATGAATGATGATGATGTAGTGTAGCTAATAGTAAGGAGATTCTTTGGCTCTCCGATTCTTTTAGTGACTTTGCACGAAATAGAAATAAGAGCATAGGGTCGGCAGAATCGTAATAATCCAATCGAATGGATTCCGCTAGTTCTGGGCTCTGTTCATGGGGGAGTTGTTGAGACATACTATGAATGATTTCTTTTAGCTTACGAATCGTCTTATCAATAGTATGGATAGAGATACCTAGACGATTCGCAAATTGTTGGCGATTATAAGCCCCGCTCGTCAGGACGAGCATACGTAGAAATTGAATCTCTTTATCAAAGCTTTCTTTAGCCATGTGAACCTCCAATGATACGCAGTTGGATGAATAATATATCTCATTGTAACAGGACTATCGTAGAGATTACCAAAGTTTCTCATGGATTGCCATACTTTCGCCATGTTCGTTTAAGCTTGAATAAGCGATGATAGGTCCAGAAGACATGAGACATTAAGACTTATAGACGCGACGAAGTGAAATGGAGGAAATGAGTATGCCGGATATGAAGCCACAGATTATGGAACAACTAAGAAAGATTGAAGAGGAAGAATCCGTTAAGATCATATATGCTTGTGAGTCTGGAAGTCGGGCATGGGGGTTCCCATCCAAGGATAGCGACTATGATGTTCGGTTCATATATGTGCGTCCTGTAGAAGAATACTTATCTATTTTTGAATCAAGGGATGTTATTGAACGGCCCATTAGCAACATGTTGGATATTAACGGTTGGGATCTTAAGAAGGCACTTTACTTGCTTAAGAAGTCGAACCCGCCCTTGCTGGAGTGGTTACAGTCACCGATTGTGTACTTGGAAACGACCTCGATCGCAGAGCAAATTCGCGAGATGTGTTATTTCATTTATTCCGAACGAACCAGCATGCAACATTATCTACATATGGCCAAAGGGAATTATAGAGAATATCTTCAAGGCGAAAAGGTCAAAATCAAGAAATACTTTTACGTGCTGCGTCCGATTCTAGGTTGTCAATGGATCGAGCATAACCATACCATGCCACCCATGGAATTTGATCGGTTGGTTGATGAATGTATTCCCAAGGGTAGTGAACTAAGTGCAGCGATTGAGAATCTTCTTGTGCGTAAAAAGGCCGGAGAGGAAATGGATTATGAAGCTAGAATTGAAGTGATCAATGAATTTCTGGAAGAACGAATAGCTTACTTTGAAACATTGGCACCTAGAATACTTACCGCAAAAAGCGAACATAGAGAGGAATTGGACACCTTATTCCGGTCTGCACTACAAGAGGTTTGGATGTAAAGCGAAAGGAGTTGAAGTAAATGTCATATCAAAATATAGAGGGTATTCGTGTGTGGGGGAAGCTGGATGAAGGAGCTTTATCTCAAGCCAAAACCTGCTCTGTTACCGGAAATGTTGTGCAGACACTCTTGATGGCAGATCATCATTTGGGCTATAGCCAACCTATCGGTGGTGTGGTAGTGTACGATGGGCAAATTTCCCCCTCTGGGGTCGGTTACGATATTGCTTGTGGGAATAAAGCGGTCAGAACGAAGTTATTGGCTAAAGATGTGAAGCCACGTATCTCTGCCATAATGGATCAGATTGCTCATAAAATATCCTTTGGAGTTGGACGCGTAAGTGAAGTGAAGGTTGATCACGATCTGTTCGATGATCCCAATTGGTCAGTCTATGCAGATGTGGGTAAGCAGGAGCATGATACAATGAAGACATTAGCTCGGAACCAGCTAGGAACGGTGGGGAGTGGCAATCATTATGTGGATTTATTCGAGGAGCCAGAGACAGGTCGTCTGTGGATTGCGAACCATTTTGGAAGTCGTGGTTTTGGTCATCGGACTGCAAGTGGGTTTATGAACTTGATAGCCGATAGAACATTTATGGCCAAGGCTCCCGGAGAGAAGATGGATCAGTCTCCACTATTATTAAATATCGATAGTGAACTTGGGGATATGTACTATCGGGCGATGATGTTAGCAGGTAGGTACGCCTATGCTGGACGCGATGCAGTCATGGATCAAGTACTTGATATTCTAGAGACAGAAGCTGACTTCGAAGTACACAATCATCATAACTATGCATGGAAAGAGACACATCATGGGAAAGAGAACATTGTTGTTCGAAAAGGCGCCACCCCTTCAAGACCTGGGCAATTAGGGTTTATTGGAGGGAGTATGGGGGATATGTCTGTTATCGTGAGAGGTAAAGATACAGATGAGAATCGGGATGCCTTCTACAGCACCGTACATGGAGCAGGTAGAGTAATGAGTCGTACGAGAGCCGCAGGCAAAATGAACTGGAAGACTCGTCTAAGGAGCGGTGGGGAAATTTCCCCCATACAAATGCTGGACGCCATTCGTGATTTCGGTGTCGAGCTTCGGGGAGCAGGGACAGACGAGAGTCCATTTGTCTATCGGAAGTTACAGGATGTACTCGATGCACATGCAGAGACTATCGATGTATTACACAGATTAAAGCCTATTGGTGTATGTATGGCAGGGGCAGATGAGTTTGATCCTTACAAGGATTAGAATGTAGCAGTGTGGACGAGCGAAGAAATGAGGTCGAGATAATCAATAAAGCCGATCAGTAGAGTAGACAACCACACTGATCGACTTTGAAATTGTAGTTCATGAGAGTCATGTTAAGTCCAATACCAGAAGAAACCTTCCCGGTCCCAAGCGGCTTTACCTCCGTGTAACTTTTTGAATGCCTTCTTGGCATCTTTGGAGATAGACTGGTTTCCATTCTCATTAACATAAATAAAGGCTTCACCGAAGTTAGTTATGATATAAGAAACGGCGTCAGTCTGAATTAATTTCCCTGTAGACTTTACTTCGTTTAGCATCCATTCAGCCACTTGCTCTGCTGAGTATTCCATGTGTATCGCTCCTTAAATCAGATAAGCAACATTATACATCTTGATTCGAATAATGACAAAAACATCTTATTGAGCATATCCAGTAGAGAGAATGGTCATGTTGCACCATCGCTCAATTAACAGTAAAGAACCCTTTAAGCGAATGGCTTAGAAGGTTCTTTTGTCATTTATCTATTTTGTACAAGAAAAAGTTGATGTTTATCCATTGCCAAACCTTCATATTATATATAATATATATATAAATATGCAAATGATAATCAGTATCAATTGATTCGGAGAAGGAGACAGAAATGCAATACTCTATAAAAGCAGGAGAACAAGTAGAGAAGACGTCAGCTGTAAAACATCGTTCTCGTCCATGGGCAGCATCGTTAATATTAGTGGGTGGAATGGTTGCGCTAATATTTGGGATAGCTCTGTGTATCTCATTAGGAGCAGCAGATATTAAATTGTCAGTCGTGTGGGATGCTATTTTCCACTTTAATCCTGAATTAACACAGCATCAAATTATACAGGAATTACGTTTTCCACGTGTTCTTGGCGGAGCCATGGTAGGGGCTTGTTTTGCAGTAGCAGGAGCAATTATGCAAGGGATGACAAGAAATCCATTAGCGGATTCTGGGCTTCTTGGATTAAACTCAGGAGCAGGATTTGCGCTTGCACTCTGTTTTGCTTTTGCGCCAGGATTACCGTTCTTATATTTAATTATGTTTTCATTTCTCGGGGCAGCGCTAGGAGCGGGGCTTGTTTACGGTGTGGGTTCATTTTCTAAGACAGGTTTGAGTCCCATTCGTCTCGTTCTTGCAGGAGCAGCAGTTAGTGCTTTGTTGTCTGCATTGAGTGAAGGGATTCAGTTATACTTCCGTATTGGACAAGATTTGGCCTTTTGGTATGCTGGCGGAGTAGCTGGAACGACTTGGTTACAGCTCAAAATTATGTTTCCTTGGGTTGGGGGTGCGATTATAGGTGCGATTATCCTATCTCCCTCCATTACGCTACTTAGCCTTGGGGATGACATTGCAGCGGGACTTGGTCAACGAACCAAATTAGTCAAATTTCTAGGAGCGATAATCGTTCTAATATTAGCAGGATCGGCAGTATCGGTTGTGGGTGTAGTTGGTTTTGTCGGACTCATTATTCCTCACTTGACGAGAATGCTTGTAGGTGTTGATTATCGTTGGATCATACCTTGTTCGGCTGTGTTAGGGAGTCTACTAGTTATGTTTGCTGATCTTACAGCTCGAATTATTAATCCACCGTATGAGACGCCTATTGGAGCCCTAATTGCGCTAATTGGTGTGCCTTTCTTCCTTTATCTTGCACGTAAAGAAAGGAGAGCATTATAAAATGTCATCTATAGAATCGCAAGGATTGTCTGCAGATCGTCGGAAGAAAGTTCGCGATAGGACAGTCATCTTGATATTTGGTGTACTTATTATTATTGCATTTATGATTAGTATGAATACAGGTTTTATCAGGCTTTCACCGCTGGAAGTGTTACGCACGCTATTTGGATATGGAACGGAAAAGCAAGAACTGATTCTATTTGAATTCAGACTTCCACGGATTGTCATTTCTGTACTTGTCGGGGCTGGACTTGCCATCTCGGGATGTATTCTTCAAGGGATTTCACGTAATGCACTGGCTGATCCTGGTATTCTGGGGATTAATGCTGGGGCGGGGCTAGTAGTTATGCTATTTATTTCCTTTTACCCAACAACGGCTGCTGCACCGACTTTTTTGTTGCCTGTTCTTGCTCTGCTTGGTGCAGGGCTGACGGTCATGTTAATATACTCACTTTCCTATAAACGACATGAAGGGATATCTCCATCACGGTTGTTGCTAACGGGGATTGCAGTAGCAGCCGGGATTAGTGCCGTTACCATTGTACTTACTCTAAATTTAAGACCAGAACAATATCAGATTGTGGCGACTTGGATGGCAGGTAGTATCTGGGGAACGACTTGGAAATATGTTCTTGCCGTGCTACCGTGGATTGTTGTATTGATTCCTTATGTCATGTCTAAAGCGCGGGTGCTTAATGTCCTAAATCTAGGGGATCAAATGGCTTATGGACTTGGAATGAGAGTTGAAAAAGAACGATTATTGCTACTAGCCGCTGCAGTAGGTCTTGCTGGCTCATGTGTATCCGTTAGTGGGGGCATCGGCTTTGTAGGTCTGATCGCTCCACATTTAGGGAGAAGACTCGTGGGTCCTAAACATCAGGCGCTACTTCCAGCATCAGCTCTAATTGGGGGTTTTCTTGTAATAGTAGCCGATACCCTAGGTCGGTGGATTATACGACCGTCTGAGATTCCGGCGGGGATTGTCGTTGCCGTTATTGGGGCACCGTACTTTCTCTATTTACTCTCACGGACAAAAGACTAGCTCTACTAGCTTCTGTAAACTTTAGAATATAAATAGTAAGAACGGAAGTGCTGTGTGCTACGTCGTTTTTTCCATACTATAAGCCTTACAGGACATCTTGTATCCAGGATGACGAATGATTTGATGGACATTGGTGAGATTGCTCATCATGGTCCTGAGGATTTATTTCAGTAAAAAAATGACACGTGCTTTTAACCGTATGTTCGCCGATATTGCGGATTTTAATGCTCGTGTTGAGAACAATGTAAGTGGAATTCGTGTCGTTCAAGCCTTTTCTAACGAGACTCATGAGATGAATCGCTTCGCTGTTAATAACGGACGTTTTCGTCAGACGAAATTGATTGCCTACCGTATTATGGCTTTGAATTCATCACTAAGTTACATACTTATGCGTTCTGTATCTTTATTTGTTCTTGGTTGTGGTACTTGGTTCGTTATAGAGGGACAGATGACACATGGAGAATTTATCGCTTTTGTATTGTTATCCAATGTGTTCTTAGATCCTATCCGAATGATTAATCAGGTTATAGAGACCTATCCTAAAGGGATTGCAGGCTTCAGACGATACACCGAAGTACTTGAGACTGAGCCAGATGTGGCTGATCATCCAAATGCCGTTCAAGTTGATCATCTGCAAGGTGATATTCAATTTAAGAATGTGACCTTCGGTTATGAGAATAAAGATAATGTATTGAACGATATTAGTCTGAACATTCAGGCTGGGGAATTCAAAAAGTCATCTTTTGATCACGAAGCATATCAAGAGGCCTAATCGACGTCGAAGATTGAATTCAGCCGGTCGTAGTGTATGCTTTCGAAGGTTGTTTCCTCCGGAAACATTTCAGGTGCTCACCATAGGTACTGCAAGCGCATGCTTCCGAAGTCGTTTTCTACGAAAACGTGTAGCTCCGCTCCTCACTCCCTTGCTTCATCCAATCTTCTGAGGCGTTTCAAAGAAACGCAACATCGTAAGCATACACTTTAGTGCTGAAAAGTCGACTTTTTGATCACGCACTATAACGAGAAATGTAAATGTTCATGAAAATACACTTGTGAATCTATAAATCATACTGGAGGAATTATCATGACTGAAGGATTAGAACTGTTTGATGTTACTATTATCGGTGGAGGACCCGCGGGAATGTACACCTCCTTTTATAGTGGAATGCGTGATCTAAAAACAAAATTGATTGAGTACGGGCCTGAGCTAGGAGGACGTATTCTGATCTATCCTGAGAAGATCATCTGGGATATTGGAGGGATTACTCCTATTAGAGGAGAGAAGCTTATCTTACAGCTGAATGAACAGGCAAGAACGTTTGATCCAACCGTATGCTTAAACCAACAGATAACCGAACTTGTTAAGTTAGCCGATGGAAATTTCCTATTGACTGCTGCGACGGGAGAGAAACATCTGACTCGAACGGTTATTCTGACCGTGGGGTACGGTATTCTAACCATGCAAAAGTTAGATATTGAAGGTGCGGATCGTTATGAAGTAACCAATCTACACTACACCGTACAAGAGTTAGAAGGTTTCCGTGGGAAGCATGTTCTAATATCAGGAGGAGGCAATTCAGCTGTTGACTGGGCGAATGAATTGGAACCGATTGCTGCAAGTGTAACCGTTGTACATCGTCGGGATCACTTCGGGGGGCATGAATTTAACGTATTGAAGATGAAGGAGTCCTCTGTAGACGTACGTACACCCTATGCATTAACGCAGTTACATGGGAATGGAACATCTATTGATCAGGTTACGGTCACGCATATGGAGACTGAGGAAACCGTCCAATTCGATGTTGACCACGTCATTATCAATCATGGCATGAGATGTGATTATGGACCGATACTCAATTGGGGACTAAATATTCAAGATGATTTACTTGTGGTAAACGAGAATATGGAGACCAACATTCCTGGGATATTTGCTGCAGGTGACTTTGTAAGTCATCCTAGCAAAGTACGGCTGATTGCAGGAACCTTCGTCGATGGCGCACTGGCTTTGAACAGCGCTAAATTATATCTGGATCCCGAAGCAACGAAGGTAGCGTATGTATCTTCTCATAATGAGCGCTTTATTGAGAAGAATAAGAAGATTGAAGCAGAGGCTGTCAAATCTTCTCACTAATTTCTAAACCCTTTTCATAAGTTCTTTCATATTTTCCTATTGTAAATTACCTTCTTTTTATTCTTTATTAAATAGAATAGAATAGAATGGATAGCACATAGACAATATTACATAAGGACAAGAGGGGAATATTATGAGTATTTATGATTTTAACTTTCAAGCTGTAGGAATGAATGGTCAGGTTAAATCCCTAGAGGAGTTTGAAGGGAAAGTTGTTTTGATTGTAAATACGGCCAGTAAATGCGGATTTACTTACCAGTATGAAGATTTGCAAAAATTGTATGATCGTTACAAGGATAAAGGATTCGTAGTGTTAGGATTCCCATCCAACCATTTTGATGATCAAGAACCTGGTAATAATGAAGATATTAAAACCTTTTGTAAGCTGAATTATGGGGTAACTTTCCCTATGTTTGAAAAGTTGCATGTGAGAGATGAGAACGCTCACCCGTTATTTAACTATTTGACAGCGGTAAAACCGTTTAAAGGATTTAATCCCTTTCACCCGTCATCAAAGCTATTAACTTCAATAATTAATGAGAAGGTTCCAGAGTACCTGATTGGCGATTCTATTAAATGGAATTTCACTAAATTCTTATTAGATAGGAAGGGTAACGTAATCCATCGTTTTGAAGCGATGACAGATACCATTGATATGGAGAATGATATTGAGAGTTTACTGTAACTGGTTGGTCAAAAGCCAGATATTAACCGAGGTATAAGAATGGATATAGGGGTGTCTCAAGCCATTGTTCAGGCTGTTGAGACCCCTTTTTTTATAGTGATGTGAATCTATTATTTGGAAGATATGAGGTTAGGTTTTTGATATAATAGGCTCGACAGAAGAGAGGAGCAGGATATGAATATGAATAATAGTCATGAGAGCAAAATAAAGTGGGGAATATTAGGTACGGGCTGGATTGCTTCTCAATTTGCTAGAGATTTAGCTCATGCTCAGAATGCGGAGAGGTTTGCTGTTGGATCACGTACGAAGGAAAGTGCTGACCAATTTGCTGAAAATTTTAATTTTGCTCATGCTTATGGAAGTTATGAAGAATTACTAGCCAATCCTGAGATTGATGCTATTTACGTGGCTACACCTCACCCATTTCACAAGGAGAACGTACTCACTTGTCTTCGTGCGGGCAAAGCTGTGCTATGTGAGAAGCCTTTCACAATAAATGCAGCTGAGCTCGAAGAGATGATTAGCTACGCTAAGGAGAATAAACTATTCTTAATGGAAGGTATGTGGACTCGCTTCTTACCTCCCATTCGTAAAGTCAGAGAGTGGCTTCAAGCAGGACGAATTGGTGATGTAAAATTGGTGAAGGCTGATTTCGGTTTCCGCTCAGATTGGAATCCGGAAGGAAGGTTGCTTAACCCTGATTTAGGAGGGGGAGCGCTTCTAGATGCTGGGATCTATCCCATTTCTTTCGCCTCAATGGTTCTTGGGGCGAAACCTGAGAAGATCATGAGTACGGCACATATTGGAGAAACAGGGGTAGATGAACAGTTCTCTATTCTTTTAAGCTATGAATCCGGTAGAACCGCATCACTGAATGGTTCCGTTCGACTCAATTTAACCAATGAAGCTTATATATATGGCACAGATGGGTATATTCATATCCCTAGTTTTCTGAATAGCAAATCAGCTTCACTGTTCATCAACGGTGAGGAAGTTGAGACCTTCACGGATGATAGAACGTCAATTGGGTATGTGTATGAGGCTGAAGAGGTAGGTAGATGTTTACAAGAAGGCCTTACCGAAAGCTCAATTATACCGTTAGAAGAATCTTTAGGGATTATGAAGATACTTGATGAGGTACGTGGGCAATGGGGATTACGTTATCCTTTTGAAAAATAATGGAGTATCTTCGACAATATTAGCAGTTTCGTTGTATAATGAATGCAAATAAATGAATTTCCTGAAACATGTCATTTCATAAGATGAATGTGACTATTTTAACAGAGGATTGTCAACTATTGTTGTAGTATTTACTTATAATTAAAACATCACATTTTAAACTAATTGAATATGGATCTTCGGGGTAAGGTGAAATTCCTAACCGGCGGTGAATGTTCGTTCTATCTCAGAATGAACATAAGCCCGCGACTTGCTATTCTGAATAAGAAATAGCGACTGACTTGGTGAGATTCCAAGGCCGACGGTAAAGTCCGGATGGGAGAAGATCAAGAGATTCGCATGTTGTGGAATATTAATTCCCTGCAAGCTTATTTGATCAGCCCCCGCTTCTGTCGATGATGTATCGATGAAACGGGGGCTTTCCGCATAAGAACCCCATATTCAGGCTAAGGGGACAGGGATATGGATAACGTAAGTGTAAATGGACAGAAGCCGCTATCATTACCAAAAGAACAGGGGAGCAACAGTGGCTTCTGGTTAGTCGTATTGGGTGCTGCACTATGGGGTGTTGATCCTTTATTTAGGATTCTGTTGTTGAAGTCACTTACTTCGACGCAAATTGTATTACTTGAGCATATTATTATTGCGCTAGTCGTTGCTCCAATTCTATGGAGACAACGGAGTGAACTTCGGGGAATTAGAGCGAAGCATATTGCTGCATTACTCTTTATATCATGGGGTGGTTCAGCACTTGCAACGATATTGTTTACAATGGGATTGGCTGATGGAAATATGAATGCTGTATTATTACTTCAGAAATTACAGCCATTGTTTGCCATCATCATGGCGAGAATGTTATTGAAAGAGAGATTACCCCAGCGTTTTTCCTTATTGTTCATCCTTGCACTTATAGGAACTTATTTGCTGACATTTGGTTTTAAAGTACCCTTCGGTCATTGGAATGAATTTGTTCAAATAGGTAGTTTATTTTCACTCGGCGCAGCGGCGCTATGGGGTGGTTCAACGGTCATGGGACGTTTAATGGTTGGACAAATGAAATATGAGACAGTAACTTCGTTACGCTTCATACTAGCTTTGCCTTTGTTGCTTGCTATAACATGGGGTGAAGGGGGAGTTTGGAACTTGCCGACGGGTTCTTCGGCGATCGTAGGAGTGTCACTTAATTTATTGGGGCAAGCCTTATTGCCTGGTTTACTGAGTTTACTTGTATATTATAAGGGACTTACAACGACCAAAGCTTCGGTAGCTACATTCGCAGAATTAAGTTTCCCAATGGTGGGTGTTCTAATGAATTGGATTGTGTTTCACGAGATTATTACGAGTGCTCAAATCTTCGGATTTGTTCTGATATGGGCTGCATTATTCGTCATCTCTAGGCAAAGCCAGTCTTTGAAAGCATGATGGGAGGTATGTACGGCACATAGATTACGACCAAATCGCAAATGGATTTGGTCTCTTTTCGTATTGATCCCATACTAAACTCATCGCCAGAAGTGGAATGAGGAGTATAAAAGGTTGAGTCTTATTAATCATGATTTTGGACAAATTTGAATTTATGTTAAAATAAACCTTTGAGTGATTAAATTCGTTGAATTTACATCGGAGGGTTTAATATTGAAAAAAGTATTTCCAGTTATCTTCACTATTTTAATGATTCTTACGGGGTGTACTTCTGATACAGTTGATACAACTCTCTACCAAGGCATGAGTTTAGACATCGGTGTTATAGGGGGGGCTCCTAAAGTCAGAGAAGATAACATCAAATTCATTAATATTACGTTTGAGGAAATTGAAAATAGGAATCTCTTGGATGATTTTGATGCTGTATTCATTACGAGGGAAAATCTTTCTGAAGCTTCTGACAGTAAATATGCAAAAATATATAAAAATGCTGGTATTCCATTCTTCTTTATTGAGTCTAAGAAATCATATGTACCCTTTCTTGATGAGGCATTATCCTATGAGGATTCTCCAGATAGTAAATCAAGTGACTATGCCACGGGCTATTTTCAGCTTGGTGAAGAAGGTCAATCTTGGGGCTATGGACTCTATAATAATAAAATAAATGAATCCAATATCAAAGACGTCTATTCACGAATATTTACAACGATCTTAGAGAATCAAAAATAAAGAATAAATGATCCCAAGCTTGGAGCTACTATCCAAGCTTTTTTGGTTTTGAGGAAAAAGATTTCTTTTTTATCAAATTAGATATATACTAATTAAAAGTATGCAACTAACTAAAATAATTATCGAAGGAAAATAGTTCTGTTATTAGGATCTGACTTCAAGTGGAAACTATCCACAATAAATGTAATGTTGAGAGGATGTACAACGAATGAATGTTAAAGGTATTCACCATTTGTCCGCCATGACGGGTAGTGTAACGGGTAATTTTGAGTTTTATACAGAAGTTCTTGGGATGCGCCTTATTAAAAAAACAGTAAACCAAGATGATACATCTGCGTATCATTTATTCTATGGAGACGAACGAGGAAATGCAGGTACGGAGCTTACCTTTTTTGATTTTCCGAGTATCGGACAGAATCGAAAAGGGGTGAGTAGCATCTCCGGTTCTTCACTTCGTGTCCCTAGTGATGAGGCACTTGGATTTTGGGTAGAGCGATTTATTGAGCATGGGGTTAAACATTCACCGATTTCAGAATTTGCTGGACGGAACGTTATATTCTTCGAAGATCCGGAGGGGCAACAGTTATCCCTTGTTTCTGATGAGACGAATGTGGGCGTAGTGGGTGGAACTCCCTGGGAGAAGAGTCCTGTGCCAACACAATACGGTATTGTGGGTCTAGGACCGATAAAGCTTACGGTTCGTAAACCTGAATCGACAATAGCTGCACTTCGTCTAATCGGATTCACTGAGAAGGCTCGGGTACCTGCTCTAGTTGAGGGTCAAGAAGATATTATAATCATGCAAGTAGCTGAAGGTGGATCGGGTGCGGAGGTACAGGTCGAGCCACGAAGTGATCTTTCACCGACTAGACTTGGAAAAGGGGGCGTGCATCACGTCGCTTTTCGTATAGCGGATAAGGAGGAGCTTCTTGCCTGGATTGAAGTGTTGAACAAAGCGGGCTTACCGAATTCTGGATTTGTAGAGAGATTCTATTTCCGCTCTCTATACTTCCGTGAACCGAATGGTATTCTGTTCGAGTTAGCTACAGATGGCCCTGGATTTGATACCGATGAACCTTTTGAGACCTTAGGTGAGTCGCTAGCTCTTCCTCCGTTTCTTGAGGATCAGCGCGAATCGATTGAAGCTAATCTGAGACCGCTGGATACGAAACGTTCGAAGTAATAGCTATAGCTAGAAGTAGAAGCACAGAGCAATTTATCCTAATGAAAATCTATCCAAATGATTGAATATTGAAACGACGCCTAGGTATGGGAGCACTGCAAAAGTTTACTTTTCAGAACAAGAAAATAATCAAAAAAAACGAGCCTCTAGAAACGCTTCTAAGGCTCGTTTCGCGTAAAGGGAGTTATATTAAACTCCTTGAATTACATAATTTTTCCGAGGATACTACTTTTGCAGGGCTCTCAGGTATGGGCGTCGTTTTTTAGTGGAGACTTGTGGATATCATAATATACGCTATTGAATTTAGAAGTGAACCGTTCGATGCAGCTTTGTGCCTGACTGAAAGGGTGTATTATGATGGTTATGGCAAAATCAAATGTGCTATGATAGTGTAATCTTTACATCTTTAATAATTGAGGTTAATAAGGCGACTAAGGAGCAATGAATATGAATCAAGATATACAACAATTTAAAGCTGATTTCTTCAAAGCCTTAGCGCATCCCATGAGAATTCGAATCCTTGAAGTCCTGAGTGAAGGGGATAAGAATGTGAACGAGTTACAAATGATTCTAGGATCGGAAGGCTCTGCTGTATCTCAGCAACTGGCTGTATTAAGGAATAGAAATATCGTGAATGGACTAAAAGAGGGTACTTCTGTTATTTATTCATTGCGAGATCCACTAATCAATGATTTGTTAGCAGTGGCTAAACAAATTTTTGATAACCACCTTGTGGATGCTATATCATTACTAGAGGGTATTCGAAAAGAGACATAAAAGGAAACACAAAAAGAAAGACAAACGAAATATCAAAAGAACATAAATCCTAAGACAAGGAGATCCTTAAGTTAAACTGGGGATCGCCTTTTTTGGTGATTTTTGTGTTTGACATGAACAAAGCAGAGGCGTATTATTTTATATATATTCAAATAATCAAATATTCAGAGAAGAGAAGGTACGTGGATGAAGTGGACAGGAAGGTTCGAGGGCTACAATAAATCAATGTTACGTAAAGATCTTATCTCGGGTCTGATTGTAGGTATTATTGCCATTCCATTAGGGATGGCATTTGCTATTGCTGCTGGGGTCAACCCAGAATACGGCATTTATACAACGATCATTGCCGGTATTATTATTTCTCTATTTGGTGGCTCCAAATTTCAAATTGGGGGACCGACAGGTGCATTTATTCCTATTATTTTCGCAATAGTGATTCAATATGGTTATGAGAATTTACTCATTGCTGGCTTCATGGCAGGGATGATTCTAGTTCTCATGGGTTTATTTAGGCTAGGAGCGCTGATTAAGTTCATACCTAAGCCCGTTACGATCGGATTTACTGCAGGTATTGCGGTCATTATCTTCACGGGTCAGATTGCCAATTTGTTAGGACTAACGGAACTAAAGAGCCATGAGAATTTCCTGCCTAATATGAAAGAAATCGTGATGCATATCACGACCATTAACGTATACAGTGTCTTGACTGCCGTTCTCTGTTTCGTAGTTATCTTACTCACTTCGAAATTCTTGCCGAGGGTTCCAGGATCGTTGGTTGGTCTTGTGATTTCAAGTGTTGTTGCAGCACTATTCTTTGAAGGACAGGTGGCTACGATTGAATCTTCCTTTGGAGCTATTCCGAGTGCGCTCCCTCAATTTCATATACCACAGATAACGTGGGCTACAGTGCAGAACCTTATAGGTCCAGCTTGTATTATTGCTGTGTTAGGAAGTATTGAATCTTTATTATCGGCAGTTGTTGCGGATGGCATGTCGGGTAGTCGTCATAATAGTAACCGAGAACTTATTGGGCAAGGGATTGCGAATATGGTGACGCCATTGTTTGGGGGAATTCCAGCGACAGGGGCTATCGCACGAACAGCAACGAATATCAAAAGTGGGGCAGTATCACCCTTATCTGGCATTATACATGGGGTCGTTGTTTTCTTAGTTCTCATTTTATTTTCCCCCTATGCATCTCAGATTCCATTAGCCAGTATGGCGCCTATCTTGATGTTGGTGGCGTGGAATATGAGTGAGCGCAAGGAGTTTATGCATGTATTAAGAACAAGAACAAGTGATTCACTTATTTTACTGGTTACCTTCTTCTTGACGGTATTTACAGATTTAACAACAGCTGTAGAAATAGGCTTAGTGTTGGCCATCATTATATTCGTGAAGCGTATGAGTGAAGTTATGGCGGTTACGAAGGTGTTACCTGACCCTAATGCAGTTGACGAACATTTGAAGGGACATATGGTAACCGAAAGCCATGATTGTCCACAAATTAATATCTATTCGATTGAAGGTCCATTATTTTTCGGCGCAGCGAGTTTATTTGCCAAATCTATTATGGATACGATTCATATTGAACCTAAAATTGTATTACTGAGAATGAGTAAAGTACCTTTCATGGATACGACAGGTGCCTCTCAATTAGCTAGCATTGTGAAATATGCTGAAGTCAATGAGGGACAGGTCATCGTATCAGGCATTCAATCTCAGCCGTTAGACGTGTTAAGAAAGACGAGATTGAGTGAGCTGATCGGCGAAGAACACTTCTTCGTACACACAGGAGAGGCAATTGAACATGCTCTACATCAATTAGACCGTAATCAATGTCTCAATTGTAAACACTTCGCATTTCGTGAATGTTCAGCTTTATCGAACGTTACCGATAACCCGAAGGGAGTTCACACCATTGATTTGGTGAATTCTCCAGTATAATAACTTTGATTATTTGGATTAAATTCCCTGTGAATTTTCTCGATGATATTATATAATCCTCAGTACATCATAGAGTCGGAAGGGGTCATCCAATTGAAGAGAATGCTAGGTTTAATCGTCTTTATTTTGTTATTTAGTAGCATAAATATCTCACAGGTCGGTGCTGCTACGCGTACATTTAAGCTAGATAAGAATACAGCAGCTTCGCTTAAAGTAGGGAAAATTCCGGGATTTGACATTCAGTTAGGAATGAAAAAAGCGCAAGTTGTGAAAGTGCTAGGCAATCCGAAACAGTCTTACAATTGGATTGGAGGGCAATTTTGGATATTCAATAAGGTTTCGTATGCAGGATTTTGTTTCAATGAACCTGGAATGAAATCGGGTAAATTATATGCTGTGTCGATTGGCAGTGAAGGCTTTCCCAACAAGACATTTGCTAAAGTAAAAGCTCAGTTAGGCAAACCGAGTTACATCGGTGAAGATGAGGCTGAGGGTGGTTATACCCTGATGTATGAGTACGGTGGATTAGTCATTTACTTTGCTGCAGACACATTATCTGGAAAAATAACAAAAATCGACATTATCAACAAAGATTTAATGTAGTAATCTATACTCTATGTTGGAATTTATTAAGCAAAAAAGCTTGTTACAGTTATGTTCAGACTGAAGCAAGCTTTTTTTATAGTATTTCAGCGCATTAGGAAGTGTATGAAAACAAGAGGTGCTTTCAGCATGATGCTGGAGACACCTCTTGTTTACATTCATACTCCGATAAACTCAACGAATTCATTGACTGGCTTGCGGTAGCCACGTGGTCTGATTTTTCGGTTGTTGTCTTTACCAATCGTGATCAACATGACGGGAACCAGGTTGTCCGGCAGATTCAAGGTGGCTTGGATGGCTTCTGGATCGAAGCCGATCATGGGGCAAGTATCCCAGCCTTTGTCTTTGGCGATTAACATGAATTGCATCGCAGATAAGGAAGCATTCCGAATAGCATCATCGCGTTGAAAAGCATCTTTGCCTATGTAGGAACTGTTAATGGATTCGATGGTTTGATCGAATTCCTCCTCTGACATAGCTCCTAGCATCTTGAGTCCTCCATAAATCTCTGGAGCCTGGAGATAAGCGTGCTTATCTCCAAGTACAACAATGACTGCTGAGGCCGAGTGGATTTTATATTGGCCATAGGCACCCTTGCGAATTTCCTCTTTTAGAATCTCGTCGGTAATCACTATATAATGTGTATGTTGAAGGTTAAATGCCGATGGCGCTAAGCGGGCGTAAGAGAACATTTCTTCCAGTTCATTCTGAGGGATCTTGATACCCTCCACAAAATTCATAGCCGATCTGCGGGATTGAACCAAATCTATAAAAGTACTCATGATTTCAGCCTCCATTATGTATTATAGTAATTAATAATCTCAAATCACTGATATTAATAAATTAACTTACTAATATATATCAGTTAACTTAAGGTAACATATATTGATACTGATCGTCAATGATAAAAAGTAATACTATTGTCATAAGTAGATTACGTTATACATACAGAGCGTGACGAAAGTTATGAATTCATGTAGAATGGCTACAAAGTATATAAACTATTTACTACATAGGATAGGGAGAGAAATTACAATGGATTTACAACAATCACCATTGGTGAAGCAAATAGGAATGGACAAGCATGTGGAAGGCGGATGGTTCAAAGAAATATGGAAAGCATCTTATGAGATTCCTAAAGCAGTATTAGGACCTGAATACTCCGGTGCTAGAGCTGCAGCAAGTTCAACTTACTTCTTACTACACCCAGGTGAAGTGTCAGAATGGCATGTCGTATTGTCAGACGAATTATGGTTGTACCATTCGGGAGGTCCTTTGGAACTCACATTAGGTGGAAGTGAAAAGAATCCCGAAGAAGGCGAGAAAATTATTCTAGGGATGGATATTGAGAATGGACAACAGCCGCAAGCGCTTGTACCGGCCAAAGTGTGGCAAACGGCAAAAGCCTTGAGCGATGAACCCGTATTTGTGACCTGCGTTGTAGCTCCAGCTTTTCATTATGATGATTTCACTCTTATTGATAAATAGAAGATACGTGTTAAGTCATAGATATAAGTACACACAACAAAGAAGAATCGCCCGAAGTGAGGGTGGGTTCTTCTTTGTTGTTATTATATGTATAAAAAGTGATCCCTTTTTACATTATTTACGTATTAAAGAACATGGAGTTATTAATGAGGAAGGAAGTGATCTCGTAATGGAACTATACTTTAAAGATAACTTTTTCAATGCAGGCATCTCAGATATTATGAACGAGGCTGGCGAAACAGTGGGAAGCATAGATTTAAAGAGTTCTATCGGTTCTTCACTAGATGTGTATGAGTCTACAGGTGTTAGAATATGTGGAGGGAAGTTTCGATTTTTTTCTAACAAATGGGAAGTTTCTGATTCTAGTGACGAATTAATGGGTGTGCTGAGAGCCAGAATGAGCTTCTTCTCTAAAAAATATGAGTATGATGCAGGCAGAAGGGGAATCTATGAAATAATCTCACCGGCATTTTCTAAGGAGTATAGCATTCAAAGTACCCATGGAGAGACAGTGGTGACATTCGCTAGAGTAAATGGTTGGCTTCAATCTGGCGCTTATGGTCTTCATAATAACTCAGCAGAGTTAAATCATTATGAGCTAGTTGCCGTAGTTATGGGAGTTCATGAAATTCAGAAGAGATCGAGGGCAAATTCAAGCGCTGGTCAGTAAATGTAATAA
Organism: Paenibacillus sp. DS2015; assembly: GCF_050433705.1. Classification (NCBI taxonomy): domain Bacteria; kingdom Bacillati; phylum Bacillota; class Bacilli; order Caryophanales; family Paenibacillaceae; genus Paenibacillus; species Paenibacillus sp. DS2015. The sequence goes on from NZ_JBNPWS010000013.1 coordinate 92,286, forward strand.
ATAAAAGGAATCACTGCTGCCATGAGCGGGATTCCTTTTATATTTATTATACAGTTGTGTTTGTTTTTGCTTAAGGGTAGGTGTGACTTTAACGGTGGGACTAACACCATGCCATGAACCTCGTAGTACTTCTGGATTAACTTTACCTTGCTGGGCAAGTTTTTGCCTTGCCCTTTTTGCCTTGCTTGTAGACATAATTGTGTTCCTCCTATATTGGGTTTGGCTTCTACGTTACTGTCCTATTATACGCTTTTATCTACGATTATGTTTCAATCATGATGATTTCGCTACCATTCGTAGAACAAGGTGGGAAGTGTTATAAAATAGTATATGATGACTATGATTTATATTCTCCTCATGTAACAGAGAAACTTCCCATTGGGTCGGATGTGAACTTTCCTTATCAAGTGATAAGGAAAGCCACACGGCCTTATTGGTGTTCTTATACTCTTGCTTTTAAACGGGGCATAGTAGCGAAGAATCTGTATCGCAAATGAAGGGAGATTTTGTAGGAAATGCTTGCAATAATCACGTTTTCATTAACTGATAGTTTAATTTATTTAATTTAAAAATTTATAAATTGACGAGTTGCTAAAAGAGTTATAATATATATGCAAACGGTTTCATTGATTGGAATATGTTTCCGTGTAAGGATTAGAATTCTCATCATGGGTGCTGACTATCACGAGTATAGTGGCTTAGTAGATATAGATTTAAAAGGGGGGATACTGCCTTTTTGTGCAATCGTTTGCAGTTTCTGTTGAATTTTAAATGAGGGAGTGTTGCCTAAATGAATTTTTCTTTTAAAAGGAAGAAAATGTTGTCTATCTTTATGACTCTTGTTCTTATGATTTCGAGTATCGGGTTATATCCCCTACAAGTAGGTGCAGCAGCTCCTACTAAAGTTGTACTGGTAGGTAGTTTGCAAAAGGCATTGGGAAATGCAGAGGATTGGGATCCAGAGTCTACTGCTACCGAAATGGTTGACCAAGGTAATGGAAACTATCAGTTTAGCGGCACCTTACCCGCAGGTACTTACGATTACAAGGTTGCCATGGACGGTACGGGGGATGTTAGTTATGGATTGGGTAACTATACCAAACCAGCTGGTGTTATCGCTGGGGAGAACATCAGCATTACATTAACTGAAGAAACGCAAGTGACTTTCTACTACAACGATAACTCTCACAAAATTGCAGATTCAACTTATTATACGCCTATTGCAGCGGATAAGATCCCGCGGGTAGTTGGGAACTTACAGACTGAAATTGGAGATGCAGCGGATTGGAATCCGGGAATTGCCAGTGCAATTATGACGGATGAAAATTTTGATAATGTGTACTCGGTCACCAAGGTTGTATACAAGGGTGATTATGAATATAAAATAGTTCTAGGTTCAACTTGGGATGACGATGCTTATCCTACTCCTGCTATCGGTAATAAGCAATTGAGTCTTCCTCAAGAGCTATCCGTCACTTTTAATTACAATGCAATTGATCATAATGTTACAGCTGACTTTGTTGTACTAGTTGTACCAGTTGATCCTGGAGGATCTGCTGGAGGATCTGCTGGAGGATCTGTTAGTGAAGTTCCAGCAGGACATCTTCGAGTCCACTATAACGTGTTGACAGCTGCAGCTGATGGTATGGGACTATGGCTATGGGGTGATGTTGCAACAGCAACTACGGGTTGGCCATCAGGAGCAATCGCCTTCCCAACTGGACAGGTAGATAACTATGGTGCTTATATGGATATTCCAATTACAAGCACAGCGAAATCTATTAAAGCCATTGTTGTAAATCGTAATAATGGGGCCAAAGATGGTGAGGACAAGAATATTTCAATAACGACGCCTCAGACGAATGAAATATGGGTCAAAAAAGGTTCCGATGTAGTTACTCCATATGAACCTGTTGATATTGCGCCCAACACAGTTCGCATACATTATCAAAGAGCAGACAAGAACTATAGCCCCTACGGTATTTGGAATTGGGAGGACGTGGCAAGTCCTTCTAGTGGTTGGGCAACAGGGGCAACCCCTTTCCCGGATGGGCAAGTAGATAGATATGGTGCATATGTGGATATTCCACTCACAGAAGGTGCAAAGAAACTTGGTTTTTTTGTTGTGCATCGCACATTAGGGAATTTAGACCAAGAAGCGAATAGAAACTTTAATCTTCTAGATAAATACAATCAGTTGTGGATCAAGCAAGGTGACAATTCCGTATATGTCTCTCCTTTCGGGGAAGTGCCTACGGGTTTATTGTCCGGAGAAGTAATATCCGATAGTAAAATTCTTCTAGGTTTTACGATGACCGAAGGACTGGAAGAAGCAGCATTGAAAAGCGGGCTGATCATTACAGATAAGAACGGTGCTACTATAACCGTGAAAAGTGTCAAAATCACCAGTGCAACAGCGGTTGAAGTGGTTACAACACCGTTCTCATTGGATGATACCCCATTAAGTATCGTCTATTCGGGGAAAACGGTATCCGCCACCAAAGGTTGGAGAATGATCGACGAGCTGTACAATTATGAGGGAGATGACCTCGGAGCAACATATGAGGCAGGGAGTGTAACGTTTAAACTATGGGCACCCCAAGCGAGTTCAGTTGTTGCCAATGTATATAACAAGGATGATTCTACAGAGATTGTTGGACACGTTAATTTAACCCAAGGAGACAAGGGAGTGTGGTCTGCTAAGGTTGCCCCAGGAGATCTGGGAAATGGCAGTGTTACAGACCTAAAAGGTTATTTCTATCAGTATGACGTGACTAATAATGGTGTCACCAAACAAGTGCTTGATCCTTATGCTAAATCTATGGCTGCATTTAGAGTCAAAAGTACCGGTGGTGTTGGTCCTGATGGAGATACTGTAGGGAAAGCGGCCATCGTGGATTTAAGCGGAACGGATCCAGCGAATTTTGACTATGCCGATATTGAGGGATATGAAAAAAGAGAAGATGCGATTATTTGGGAAATTCATGTGAGAGACTTCACATCAGACCCATCTATTGAGAATAGCTTGAACACTGCAACATGGGGCTCCTATGATGCCTTTAAAAGTAAGCTTGACTACATCAAATCTCTTGGTGTTACACATATTCAATTGCTTCCTGTAATGGCTTGGTATTACGGGGATGAGATGAAGATGAAGGATAGAGAACTTGATTATTCAGCTAAGGACAATGAATACAACTGGGGATATGATCCACATAACTACTTCTCACCGGATGGTGCTTACTCCGAAGATCCTACAGATCCGGAACTGAGAATCAAAGAACTGAAGGCAATGATTGATGCCATTCATGACGAGGGCATGGGTGTAGTCTTGGATGTTGTGTACACTCATATGGCTAATACAAGTCAATTGGATGATATCGTACCTAATTATTATTCATTCCAAGATGCGAGTGGAAAGAATATTGGAACGTTCGGAAACAATCTAGCGACAAGCCATAAGATGGCAGAGAAATTGATGGTAGACTCTGTTAAATATTGGTTCGAAGAGTATAAAATTGATGGAATGCGCTGGGACATGATGGGTGATGCAACTTATGATGCTGTGCAGAATGCCTATGATGCAGCAGAGGCAATCAATCCTAACGTTCTATTTATCGGTGAAGGTTGGAAAAATTTTAAAGGAGCATTATCAGATCCTTCGCTAGCAGGTAAAGGCGCGGATCAGGACTGGATGGATAAAACCGACAGTGTGGGTGTGTTCTCCGATGAGATCAGAAATGAATTGAAGTCCGGTTATGGTTCCGAAGGGGAGCCGAGATTTATTACGGGTGGTGCGCGGGACATCAACGGTATCTTTAACAACATCAAAGCGCAGCCAAGCAATACGCCTGCCGATGATCCGGGTGATATTGTACCCTATATCGAAGCACACGACAATTTAACGCTTTATGATGTTATTGCTCAATCGATTCATAAAGATCCATCTATACCGGCTAATGATCTTGAGATTCATAAGCGGATAAGGCTTGGGAATATGTTTGTGCTGACCTCCCAAGGGACTGCTTTTCTCCATGCAGGACAGGAATATGGACGTACCAAACAATGGCACGGAGTAGGATTACCAGAAGAAAAGTATACTTCCTTAACAGATGAAAATGGAGATGTGTTCGGACAATTCATACATGATTCCAATGACTCTACCGATGCCATTAATATGTTTGATTGGAAGAAAGCAACGGATGAATTGGCATATCCTGTGAACAACACAACAAGAGAATATACAGCAGGATTGATGGCATTAAGAAAGTCAACGGATGCTTTTAGACTAGGGGATATGTCTCTAGTAGACTCCAATGTAACTTTAATCCAAGCACCAGAGGTTCAAGCAAATGATCTCATTATTGCTTATAAGAACAAAGCAACAGATGGAACAGGGAATTATTATGTATTCATGAATGCAGATAATACAGCAAGAAAACTTACGCTTACAGAAGACTTAACTGCAGGTACGGTCGTAGTAGACAATGATGAGGCAGGAGTCTTGGAGGTTACTGACAAATCCGGATTTTCACTTACATCTAACTCAATCACGCTAGATCCATTAACGGCAGTCATTATTAAGCAAGAAGCCGCAGCAGCGGTATTAACATCGTTAGAAACAGACAAAGCCAGCTATTCAGTAGAAAAAGGTAAGACGCAACAATTAGTGGTTTATGCGAAATACGATGATAATACCCGCAGAAAGATAACAACTCAGGCTACTTACGCTTCAAGTAACACTCAAGTCGCTACCGTGACTACAAAAGGCCTTGTGAAGGCAGTTGCTAAAGGTACAGCGACAATTACAGCTACATTTGGTGGCGAAACGGTAAATATTACGGTTACCGTTACCCCTACCCCTAAATCAGCTAAGCGTTACGTTCAAATCAATTATATCCGCCCAGATAAGGATTATACTGATTGGAAGCTCTGGATATGGGGTACCGGATTAGATAATATCGATCTGACTGAATTCCAAAATATAACGGAGGGTGTCGCTGAGAATGGTGTGGCGTCCGTAATGATTGAAATTGCACCCCAAACCACGACCGTTGGATTCGTTCTTATAAAAACAGATGTAGTTAAATCTGCAGAATTACTTTGGAATGGTATCAAGCAGGATATTCCAGATGATCGTACCATTTCTGTGAACCCAGGAGATATACTTACCAAAGTGAAATTGACAAGCATGGTCCAAGCAGCTGATATTTTACCAAGTGTCACGGGACCTATTCTGAATGACGGAAATATAACGTTTGTGTACAGAGACGATGCTCTTTTCCAAAGCAATCAAATGACGTCTATCACAGATGCAAAAGTTATAGTTAAAGTTGACGGTGTAGAATATGCCATGACTTACGATCCAGCAAAGGAATGGTTTAGTTATACATTGACTAATGTGGAGAATGGTACTCATGAGTACACCTTCTTAGTAACGAAGGATGGAAAGACTACCGAAATTACAGATCCTTACAATACGGTTAATGGAAAATCAGTCGTGGAATATTTCATCCCAGTGGTGACTATTCAATCGACCCTTAATCCAACGGTAATCTCGTCTAACGAGAATGCGGTACTGAAACTGAATGTTTCATCGGATAGAGAACTATCTTACAGAGAAGGTTATATGGACCTCACCGCATTGGGTGGACCTTCAAAAGTGAAGTTTGACACGGAAATTCTGGAACAGTCCATTGCGGTGAAGGATTCTATTGCTGCTGGATCGAAGAATATTCCGATCACATTAGTGGATCAATATGGAAATAAGCATACTCATTCTGCGACCGTACAGGTCAAGGTGAGAACGAATACTGGAAAGAATGATTTCGATTGGGACGAAGCTCGTATTTATTTCGCTCTGACGGATCGATTCTTGGACGGTGATACAACGAATAATAATGATGTCGATAAAAGTCATCTTGAAGCCTACCACGGTGGTGATTTCAGAGGTCTTATCGACAAGTTGGATTACTTGCAACAGTTAGGTATAAACACGTTGTGGATTACACCGATCGTGGACAACATCGATTTCAATAAAGGTGTTGATTTCGAGAGTAAACAGTATGGTTATCATGGTTATTGGGCTAAGGACTTTACGAAGATCGACGAACATCTAGGCGATCTAGAAACGTTCAAAGAGTTAATCGATACGGCTCATGATAAAGGAATTAAGATTATGGTAGACGTGGTCTTAAATCATACGGGTTATGGTCTTAAAGCAGATGATAATCGTCCTGGCATCACGCAGGCAGACAAGGACCGCTTCGCGGGCATGTTGAGAACAGACGGAATTACCGCGGATGAAGATCCGATTAAGGGAGAGTTAGTTGAGCTTCCTGATTTCAAGACAGAGGATGCTGATGTTCGCGCACAAATCATTGATTGGCAGGCGGGTTGGCTGGAGCGTGCTACAACAGATCGTGGGGATTCAATTGATTATTTCCGTGTCGATACCGTGAAACATGTGGAAGATACGACATGGAAAGCATTCAAGAATGCATTGACTGCGATTAACCCCGACTTCAAAATGATCGGCGAATCCTTCGGTGCAAGCGTAGATAGTGATGGAGGTATGCTCCAAAGTGGTCAAATGGATAGTCTTCTTGACTTCAGTTTCAATGAGAATGCAAGAGATTTCGCCAATGGAAATATTGCATCGGTTGAAGCTTACCTAGCTGCTCGTGAAGCAAAGATGGATAACACAAAAACCATGGGGCAGTTCCTGAGTAGCCACGATGAAAATGGATTCCTAATTGATTATGCGGGAGGAGATAAGGGCAAGCTCAAAATTGCAGCAGCGTTACAAATTACTTCCAAAGGACAGCCTGTCATTTACTACGGGGAAGAATTAGGTCTTACAGGTAATAATGCAGGTACCATGAGACTGGGACAGTTCAGCGAGAACCGTAAGGATATGCCGTGGGATCAGTTAGAAACTGAGAAAGCGCTGCATGACCATTACCAAAAGCTGCTAAACATCCGAGCTACGTATTCCAAATTGTACTCCAAAGGAACACGGACATCATTAGTTGCTTCCAATGAAGCAGGATATCTAGCATTTAACAAAAATTATGAGAATAAGAATATCGTTACCGTCATTAACACGAAGACAACCGCTACAGACGTTACGATTAGCGTACCTTTTGTGGCTGGAAGTCAAGTGAAAGACGAGTACAGTGGTAAGGCTTATACCGTAACGAATGCTCAAAAGGTTAGTTTCAGTCTTCCAGGTATGAATGAAGGTGGAACTGTCATACTTTCAGGAACGTCTGATAATGGAACTGTGGAAGGACCTGGAACTGGAGTAGGACCTGGACCTGGACCTGGAACTGGAACTGGAACTGGAACTGGAACTGGAACTGATAACAGCAACAGTACTACCCAAACTCAGAAGGTCGTCAGTGCAGAGTCACTGAAAAGCGACAAAGAGAAAATATCTATTGATCTTGGCGCTAATGAGAATGGGGTTCTACTTCCGTTGAATTCTGCGGAAATTGTAGGGTCCAAGCCGATTGAAATCAAAAAAGGCGATTTCACGGTTGTGCTTCCTTCTTCGTTACTGAAGGCTATTCAGGAATCGTTAACGGCTGGGCAATCTGTGGGTGCTCTGATCTCCTTTAGAATGGATGAAGTGGATGCATTAGCAGCGAAATCCCTTATCGAGAAGTCAGATAGTTCGACAACGAAGCTGGAATTAGCAAGTAAGATGTTTGATCTCGGACTGTCTGTCACAATGAAGGATGGAAAAGAAGTGAAGACAGAAACGTACTCAACACCAATAACAATTGCATTTACGGTTGATCCTTCAGCGAATAAGAAGCTTCTTGGTGTATATTTCGTTGGGGACAATGGAAAAGTGGAATACGTTGGCGGGTATTGGGAGGATGGTAAGCTTAAAGCGAACGTTAACCATTCAGGTAAGTATGTAGTACTGGAGTTCAATAAATTGTTTGCAGATTTACATGGCCACTGGGCGGAAGCTGCCATCAAAGAACTTGCAGCTAAGCATGTGGTAGAAGGCACGACGGACAGTACATTTAGTCCAGGTCAACAGGTAACTCGTGCTGAGTTTGCAGCTATGCTCGTTCGGGCCTTGAACCTAAAGGCTGAAGGTAGTATATCCTTCACGGACGTCGATAGTAAGGCTTGGTATGCTTCCGCAGTATCCATTGCTTATCATAATGGACTGGTGCAGGGTAAGAATGAGTCTACATTCGCACCTCAAGCAACGATCACACGGGAAGAAATGGCTGCGATGATCCTACGTGCTTACAAGGTGAGGAACGCAACATCAGCGGTATCGAATGGTTCAACACTACCTTCGTTTACCGATGAACAGCAGATCAGTGCGTGGGCTATTAAAGAGGTTCAAGCAGCTAGGTTACTTGGATTGATGAATGGACAAAGCAAGAGCAAATTCGTTCCCAAGGCGAACTCAAGTCGCGCAGAAAGTGCGCAAGCTATTGTGAATTTACTCAATCTAATGAAGAAATGAGATCATTCTAATAGGTGACTATTTGAACAATCTCTGAAACACAATCAAGAACCTTCCTGCTCTCATTCGAGCTAGGGAGGTTCTTGGCATTTTTATTAAATAGATTACTATTGGGTCGGAAGGATAGAGGTAATAATTACGCGGTTGATTGGCTGTGGAAGGGTAGAATATCTAATAAGGTTTGTATCTGCAAGTTACAATGTTACAATATCATAAAAGGAGTGATTACATGGCAATAGAAATTAATGTTCAAGAGACACCAAATCCGAATTCAATCAAGATCAATACAAGCGAGGCGATATTTGAAGGTACTGGAAGTACATCATTGAAGAGTGGTGATCAAACAGATCATCCGCTGGCTAGTGCCCTACTCGATATAGAAGGTATTGATAATCTATTTGGGATGAGAAATTTTATAACGGTTAGTAAGCAACCAGATGTAGAGTGGGATGAAATTCTACCCAAGGTAGAAGAGGCTTTCAAAGTAGTGTACGGCTGATCTAAACTAAGAGGAACAAAGTGAAGGGCAACAAAAGCGTGATGACCCGTCTGATCTACGGTAAACTTGTAGAAGGCGGGTTTTTTTCAATGCTATAAGTATTTTAGCAAATGAGAGAATCGCCCTGACTATTACATAATGATCAACGTACATGTTGAAAAAAGAGGGCAGTTCCGAAGCCGATGGCTGGCTATGGAACTGCCCTAACTAACGTAGAGATAAGCATACCCAAGAATATGCACTTCTTGTTCGGTATGTAAGATACCTCTTACCCATAGCAAATATTAATTCCATCGTTCTTCTAAAAAGAGTGGTCTCAGCAATCAGGGGCTACGTTAGTATCATCTTCAAAACGTTGTTTTGTCGATTCCCTTTCGATCAACGTGGTGGGGAGATGGACTTCGATGTAGGGCTCGTCTGGGTTGTTCATTCTCCAGAGTAGTTGCTGGAAGGCCTTTTGGCCATATTTACTTAAATCCACTGCTATGGTAGTAGTAGTCGGCGTATTAATCCGCGATAGTTGTCCGTTATCAAAGCTGCATACGGAAAAATCATCGGGGATCTTGTATCCCATTTGCTGCAAAGATGAAATTAATAGAAATCCCAAACCGTCGTTAATGCAAAACCAAGCTGTAGGTAGTGAAGCCATCTTTGATAGTTTATCGGTTACTTCAGCAGCCTCCTCAGTAACATCCTTTAGCAGCCATTCCGGATGAATCGTTAGGCCTGCTTCATTCATAGCTAGGTTGTATCCTTCCAGTCGTTCTTGATAGCTGGGCGAGAAAGAAATGTCACCTAAGAAGCCGATTTGTTTGTGGCCAAGCTTAATTAATTGGTGAACAGCTTCATAGCCACCAAAGCGATTGTTGATTAAAATGCAATCCACATGGATATGTGGATGATGGTGGTCAATGAGAACGGTGGGAATACCCGTATCTAAGACAGTGTTGATATATTCTGTACTAATGTGAGAGAGGATCAGCACGCCGTCGACAGTTTGGTTCTGCAGAAAGGATGGTAAAATAAGATTTTCTCTGGCATGTGGGTTGATGGACTGTATTTGCAAAGTTATACCTTGTTTTGAGCATTCTTGTTCTATGGATAAATATATTTCTCCGAAAAAACTTCTTGAGAACGCGAAGTCTGAAGCAATCAAAGCAATGCTACGGTTTCGATCAGTCTGCTTCTTTTTTCGGGTTTCGGAGTATGAATACCCTAGCTTTTCAGCCGTTTGAATAACGAGCTGCCTCGTTTCCTCGCTGACCCCATCCTTGCCTGTAAGAGCCTGAGATACTGAGTTTTTGGAGATCTGTAAAGTTTCCGCAATCATTTGCATTGTTACTTTTTGCTGCTTCAAGATTATCTTTCCTTTCCGAATACAATATATCAGTTATATAAACAATCTGTAACGTTACAAATTATATCGTACTCAATACGAAAAAGGAACTGTTTTTATAAGGATTTCTCATTTTAATAGTTTTGATTGACTTTTTATTTCTCGTCATTAATAATGAATGTGAATTAGAATAATAAAGAAAAGTAATCCTTTTGTAACGTTACTCATGATGAGGGATTTAAGGTTTTTATTAATTTTAGATTATTGGGGAAATTGACAATCTAAATAAAGGGGGAATATTGATGACGGAATTGATCAAAAACGATGTAAAAACCTGTGCGATACTACTGAAAGAATATTTAAACAAAAACGAACCCGTAACTAACGTGGTTAAACTGCATTTTACGAGAGTGGGAGAACGCGATGTATACAACATTACGGCTCCCTTTGAAGACAATGGGGAGCTAGTGATCGCTGGACGTGTCGAATTCAGAGACAGCGAGCATTCGAATATCATGTTTTTCGTAGAACGAGATGGAGCTTGGGTTCCTAGAAAAGGTATGCCAGAGTTAACGCTTCAGGATCCGTTCTATACGAGAGTTAACGGAGAAATTATCCTCGGTGGTGTACAGGTCTATCCTCATCCTGTTCACGAAGGTGCTCTTGCGTGGCGGACAGTGATGTACAAAGGTAAGTACCTTCAAGATCTTACGTTGTTTTTTACAGGTCCAAACGGCATGAAGGATCTGCGTATAGCAGAACTTCATGATGGAAGCGTCGTCATTCTTACAAGATTGCAGGGAGAGAAGGGTGGACGCGGTAAAATTGGATTTGCGCGCGTAGCTTCTCTTACAGAATTAACGATTGAAAGGATAGAGGAAGCACCGCTTTTGGAAGACCAATTTATCGAATCGGAATGGGGAGGTGCCAATGAAGTCCATGTGCTATCAAATGGACTAATCGGCATTTTAGGTCATATCGCCTGCTTTGATGATGACGTGAATCGTCATTACTATGCTATGGTCTTCGCAATGGATCCGGTTACCGGCGAGCATTCAGATATTGAATTGATTGCAATACGGGATCAGTTTCTACCGGGGGAGGCCAAAAGAGAGGATTTAATAGACGTCATTTTTAGCGGCGGACTTATAAGGTGTAAGGATGGAACTGCCGTATTATATGCCGGAATCAGTGACGCAGAGGCTCAAAGAATAACTATTCCAGATCCGTTTTTGAAATTTGAAACTCATGGGGTGAATTAGGCATGAACATTTACCGTTATGAAGAAAACCCGTTAGTGACGCCGGCTGATGTACAGCCTTATCATGATGGCTTCAAAGTCATCGGAGCATTTAATGCTGGCGTTGCTGAGTATAAGGGAGAAACATTGCTGCTTCTTCGAGTTGCTGAACAGCCGATTAGTGATGATCCGGATAAAGTACTATCCCCTATTTATAATACGAACACAGGGGAAATCGATCTCGTGGAGCTGGATCGAAACGACGAGCGGTATGATTTTTCAGATCCTCGTGTGGTTAGAGACCGTAACCAAAGTGCAACCTTTGCCTATTTAACTTGTATATCTTACATTCGCATTGCCCGAAGTAAGGACGGACGTCAATTTACTATAGATAGCCAGCCGTTTATCTATCCCTCAAACGCTCAGGAGATTTATGGAGTTGAAGATCCGCGCGTAACGCAAATCGGTGAGGATTATTATATTTATTTTTCGGTCGTTTCTCCGGAAGGCATCGGCGAATCCATGGTTTCTACCAAAGATTTTATAAATATTACCCATCATGGCATGATATTTTGCCCCGATAACAAGGATGTACTCATTTTTCCTGAAAAAATTGGTAATAAATATTATGCACTTCACCGTCCGACTATGAAAAGTGTCGGTAGGCCAGAGATTTGGATCGCAGAATCGGATAATCTGCTGTATTGGGGAAATCATAGGCATCTGTTGGGTCTGCGGGACGGGACCTGGGACAGTGGCCGGATTGGTGGCGGTGCGGTACCTATCAAAACTGAGAGGGGCTGGCTTGAATTATACCATGGGGCGACGAATGAGTACCGTTACTGTATGGGAGCCGTTCTGCTTGAGCTAGAAAATCCTACGAAGGTGATTGCGCGTTCGCTTAAACCTGTGATAGAGCCAGAGGCCGCTTATGAGAAGAATGGCTTTTTTGGGGATGTCATATTTTCCTGTGGAGCGATTGTCGATGGGGATATTGTGAGAATGTATTATGGCGTAGCTGATACCTCAATGGCTTGTGCGGAGCTCAGTCTAAAGGAAATACTGGATAGCCTGGTTTATGAGTGAATTTAAGGAAGTAAGCAGAGAGGACAGTCGAGCAGACTGTTCTCTTTAATTTCAATAGGGTGTATAAAAATGTGAATATTCACGATTTACATGACATAACATTACAAAATAAGCATTACAAATTATAAATTAGTGATTGTAACCAAAAAATAATGTTGACAAAATGAAATTGTGAACTAAAATAGTAATTAATAGTAAGTGTAAAACGTTTACATTATACATTACAGTTTATCCTGTTTGCCACAGTTGTCATGTGAATCAAGATGAATTATTCACAGGGGGAGAGAATATGGGGTCAAAGAAATATACGGGTTATATATATATAACTCCTTGGATCATTGGGTTTCTTGTATTTACGGTTGTACCTCTTATCTTCGCCTTCTATGTTGGGCTGACGGAGTGGGACACGTTCAACAAACCGAAATACATAGGTTTTGGAAATTATGTAGATCTAATAAAAGATGAAGATTTCCGCAAGGCTTTATGGGTGACGCTGAAATTTGCCGTCATTTCAGTACCACTAGGAATTGCAACCTCGCTAGTGATCGCGCTCTTGGTGAACACGAAGGTGAAAGGGGTATATTTCTTCCGCACGGCGCTTTATTTACCAGCTATCGTATCTGGGGTATCGATCTCCTTGCTGTGGAAGTGGATTCTGGATACAGACTTTGGACTTATCAATCTCCTGCTCTCCAAGATCGGAATTGCTCCACTTGGTTGGCTAACCGATGGATCTCTAGTGATGCCATCCTACTTAATGATGGTGATATGGGGCGCCGGAGGCGGGATGCTAACTTATCTAGCAGGTCTACAGGATATTCCCGGACATTTGTATGAGGCTGCAGAAATTGATGGGGCGAGTGCTTTTCAGAAATTTAAACACATTACGTTGACGATGCTGACACCGGTTATTTTCTACAATCTTATTATGGGGATTGTCGGCGCAATGCGTAAGTTCGGAGATGCCTACATTATTGGAGGGGCGGAGAACGAGGGCCGCTTCTATATGATCTATTTGTATGAGAACGCTTTTAAGTTTTTCAAAATGGGATATGCAACTGCGATGGCTTGGATATTATTCGTTATTATCATGATCCTCACCCTGATCGCCTTTAAGTCATCCTCGGCATGGGTTTACTACGAGAGTGAAGTTAATACCAAAAAAAGCGGGAAGGACGGTGAAGTAAATGGCCTCTTACGGGATGGGAAGAAAACAAAAAAAGGTTCTGCGTAACATTGTTTTGTATGTCTTTCTAGGGATCTTCACCATAAGTACCTTGTTTCCGCTGATATGGATGATTTCTACTTCCTTGAAATCAGGAAATGTGATTTTTCAAATTCCTCCTCAGTTTTTGCCTGACGGATTTCATTGGGAAAATTATACGAGAGCTATAACAGAAATTAATTTCTTTGTCCTTTTTAAGAACACGCTGGTCATTACTATTTTTCAATTGTTATCTAATGTATTTGTTTCCGCCTTCGTGGCGTACGGTTTCGCAAGGTTCAATTTCCCTGGAAAAAATATATGGTTTATGTTAGTACTTTCTACCATTATGCTTCCGGGTGAAGTTACGATGATTCCGGTGTTTATCGGTTTTAGCGCGATCGGCTGGAGTAATTCCATCTTACCACTTGTCGTTCCTGGATTTTTCGGAGGGGCTCCGGTATTTATCTTTCTTCTCCGGCAGTTTTTTCTCTCCGTTCCAAAAGATTTGGAAGAGTCAGCCGTTATCGATGGGGCAAATAGCTTTACTATTTTTCGGAAGATTTTTCTCCCATTATCCATACCTGCATTGGTTACAATCGGCATTTTCTCATTCCAAGGGAGCTGGAACGATTTGCTAGGCCCACTTATTTATTTGAATGATGTGGATAAATTCACATTGACTCTTGGATTGTCGATGTTTAAGGGTGTTATGAAGGTCGAGTGGGGGCCGCTCATGGCTGGATCAATTCTTTCACTGCTTCCAGTACTTATTGTTTTCTTCCTTGCTCAGAAGCATTTTGTAGAAGGAATTAAATTAAGTGGTATTAAGGGATAAGCGTATGCTATCAGGATGAAGCTTGGTTCAGACGAAATAGTCGGAATCAATTTCAAATATAAATTAAGGGGAGCTCTACACATGAAGAAGAATAGAACTGCACGATTTGGATTTGTTTTGGCATTGATGTTGTCGTTTACGGTAGTGTTAGCTGCATGTGGCGGCTCAAATAACGGGAATGTACCTGCTGCCAACAGTAACGCGCCCACGGATAAAGGAGAGAACGCTACTAAACCAACTGAGAAAGTGAAGTTGAAAGTGGCAACATGGGCAGGAGCGGAAGAGCTACGGGAATTCGGAGAATTAGTAGCGAAGGTAAATACAAGTGCGACAGATTATGAAATCGAAGTACAGAGCATACCGGCTGACTATTATCAAAAGCTACAAACGATGATCGCAGGTAAACAGTCTCCAGATTTCATGTGGTTATCTCAAGAATATGTTGCTCAATATGCGAGCTTGGGCGCAATCGCTCCGCTTGATGAGCACTTGACGGGGGTTGCCAATTATAAGGCTGATGATTATTTCCAAGGGACGATCGATGTAGGTCAATATAAGAACCAATTGTATGCATTACCATGGATATCCCAACCTTATGTGCTTTATTACAACCAAGATTTATTTGAAAAAGCAGGTGTGGCGCTTCCGACAAATGATTGGACGTGGGAAGATTTTATTACAGCCGGCAAAGAATTGACAAAAGACGGCGAATGGGGCGCATTGCTGAACAACATTCCAACGGCCATGTATACGTGGTCTTACGGTGGTGATGTGTTCGATAAAGAAGGTAACATCAAGCTGGATTCACCTGAGTCCATCAAAGGTTTAGAAATGTATCAAACCATCATTAAATCAGGGATCGCTCCAGCACGTGCCCAAGCAGATTCTATGGGTAATGGCGATATGTTTAAAACAGGTAAGGTGGCTATGTTCGTAGGTGGTGCCGGTGATGATTTCGAGAAAACATCGAACTTCAAGCTCGGTATGGTTGTACCTCCGCATGGTACGGAGAAAGTAACGTTTAGCTGGATCGGAGTAACAGCGATGGCGAGCAAGACGAAAAACCCAACAATTGCGGCAAAAGCACTTGTAGACATGACAAATGCGATCCACGAGTGGAAAGTAGTAGCACCAACAAAAAGCGGGTTCGATCTCATTAAAACAAGCCGCCCAGAAAAAGAGTATGCAATTGAAGCGATTCGCCAAGCATCTGAAGTGGCTAGAGGCTTCAACAATCAACCGAAACAAAGCGAAATTGACGGAGCAATCTGGGAGAAGTTGACCCAAGCGATCGAAAAAGGTGACGATGTCAATGCTGCGGTGAAGAGCACGATCGAGAAATTTAACGCTATTATTAAATAATTTTATTGACCTGTATACACACCTGCCGCCAATGAGTAAATAGACTCTGGCAACGGCAGGTGTTTTTTATAAACAGGGAGAAAGGAGAAGGGTATTCATGATGTGGAAAAGGTTGATCATGACTTTAGTCATCCTAATGGGTTGCTTAGGATTGAGGGGAATTGGGGAACGGGACGTTTATGCAACTGCTGCGCAGGAGCCGTCGGAATCCGGGCAGATTGTACAAAAGCGGATCAATAAAATCCAACAAATGCCGAACATTCCCGAGCCTTATCTGTTGAAGGATTGGAGGGGGACGGCGCTCGCATACGACCAATTCGTATTTGATTTCACGAAACAAGGAGAGTTTCTGCCTGTAGGCTGGTGGGATCGGACCCATCATAATTTGGATGAGGATACGTTTGGCCTTATGTCGTATGTCGGTAAATTTTCACAAGGGACAGATGGTTCACAGGAAGCGATCAATACGATGGCTGCTGTTCTGAGTGGAACGTTGGTTGGCATTGACAAAAGTGATCAAAACGGACACGATTACGTGAAAATGTTGCAAACCTTCTATAATAAAGACAATGGTGAAAACGTTATTTTAAATAATCCAAAGACGGTAAGTGGTCAGACATTTTGGTATGAATTACTGCCGCACGTTTTATTCTACGCACTGAATTCCTATTATCCAGATATTGAGAACTCTGAAGAAATCATGCGTGACACAGCCGATAAGTGGGCAGCAGCTGTGCAGGAGCTCGGTGGGAAATACGGACGGGCGGATTATAACTATACTGCTTTTGATTTTTACAAAATGGAGCCCTTTCGAAATGAAAAATGGACGGAGCCGGATGCGGCTGCGGGCGTGGCCTTGCTGCAGTATATGGCTTATGCGAAATTCGGAGATGCTGATTATTTGCAGGCAGCTGAGTTAAGTATGGATTATCTGGAGCGGCAGGAAGATAACCCACTTTACGAGGTTTTGCTATATTCAGCCCCGTATGTAGCCGCACGGATGAACGCGGAGCAGGGTAAGGATTATGATGTCAACAAGATGATGAACTGGGTGTTCGATGGGGGCAGCAAGGCAAGAGACGGTTGGGGGACGGTCACGGAGAAATGGGGGGATTACGACGCCCACGGCCTGCTCGGTAGTCTCAATGATAATGGCGGTTATGCTTTTGCCATGAACACGTTCGCGGCGTTCGGTGCGCTAGCTCCAGTAGTTCGTTACGATCCGCGTTACGCGCGTGATATTGGAAAATGGATGCTAAATGCAGCCAATCAGTCGAGATTGTTCTATGCCGATGCGCTTCCGTCAGAGAATCAATCTGGCGCAGACTGGAAGGGAGACCCGCAGCATGTCATCCCGTATGAGGGACTGCGAAAAGAACTTAAGGGAAAGTCTCCTTATGCAAGCGGCGATCCGACGGTTTATGGATGGGGAAATACGGACTTTTCTTTATATAGCGGATCCTTTGCTGGTTACCTAGGAGGTTTAATCGAGCAGACAAACGTGGAAGGTATTCTGAAGATAGATACTTTGAAAACCGATTATTTCCATCAAGAGGCTTATCCAACCTTCTTATATTATAATCCGCATGAGTCTGAACAAATCGTTGAGATGACGAGTTTAGGAAGTGATCCGGTTGATCTATTCGACTCGGTTAAAGGTAGCTTTGTCGCGCGTGATGTGAAAGAGCAGACTACTTTTCGAATGAAAGGCGATACGGCAGCAGTCATTGTCATCGTGCCTGCGGGTGGAACGCTCTCCTCGAAGGAGCAGCAAACGTTCATTCATGACGTATTCGTTGCACCTGCTGCAAAACCAGTAGTTAATATACTCGCTTTGCAAAAGAGACAACTAGTCAATGGGACGTTAAAGCTCGATGTGGAAACGATCGTACCCGCCCATCAGACCATTGAAGAACTGACATTCACTTTTGCAGGGAAGGAGATCTTCAGTGGATCTCAGCTTCCTCATTCTTTGGAATTAGATACGACCTCGTTCGCCAATGGCTTTCACCGTCTTGAAGCGGTACTGGAAGCATCCAGTGGTGAAATCGACAAGGCGGAGATTGAGCTGTTCGTGCGAAATGAAGGCGGCGAATCGATTCTAACGGCTGGAGCGGAGAGCATGTTGGGTTGGAAACCCATTGAAGTCATGCCCGGCAACACGGTGGTAGAACAAGATAAGCTCATAATAACCGAAGCCAATGATGCGGGTAGTTACGGAGGGATTGCTAGCCCTACCTTCCAGCTTGATCTCAGCAGGAGGCCCTTCGCGATCGTCGATGTAAGTAGCGTCAGTTCGAAATGGGCGCTTCAAGTTCATGTGAAAGGTGAACCTTGGGGGTTCTATGTGAAACCAGACGGAACAGAAACTGGGAACTTTATCCTTGATGTCGTAAAGGAAATGAGGCGAATGCACCCGGATATGACTTATTTGGGAATTCAGGAAGTAGAGCTCTGGCTAATCGTTGCGGGCGAGGAAGGAGCAGAGGCGGAATTTCAAAGTGTGGATATGTTCTATCAGGAAGATCGACCTCTGAGTGAGGCGGACTGGTCAGGTCTGCGAACGGCATCTTCAATGGCAGAGTGGTCCTCGGTGCCATCTCTGCAAGGAAGCGTGATCGTCGATCATGAAACGGCCGTCATTCAGGAGGATAGTATCTTGAATCGAGGTGGTGTAAGCTCACCGTTCATGAACGTAGATATTGCGCAAAACCCAATGTTAACAGTGGATATTGCTAGCATTACTAATCAATGGTCACTCATGCTCTATATGCGTGGACAAAACGAAGGGATGCTTCTTCAAGCTCCTACAGACTTGGTGGGTAAGGCTTCTTACAATTTAAGAGATAAGATGAAGGAAGCCTATCCGCAGCTTCAGGTGGACGAAATGGTCGAGATGCAATTGTGGCTTATTGCAGAAGGGGCCGAAAAGGCGAATGTGGGCGTTCACTCCCTTGAGCTTGCCTATGAAGAGAACCGTAGTCGGATTTGGTTAATCGCCATCATAGCTATTGGAATAGGTGTGGGCCTTGTACTTAGCTTCATTATGGGGAGGAGAAAAAAGAAAGAGGTTCATTAAAAGCTGTCAGCTCAAGGAAGTAGTTCATGGACTTTGGATGCCTCTATTGAATATTTGTAAGTGTAGGTATAGATTAAAAAGAAAGAAGGGGGGGCATGTCATAGCCTATGGCCATATTTCAATTCAATCCATCTCGTCCATCGGAATGCTCTCCTAATTTCCATTTACTGTTCTGGGGCAAGGAAGATTGTGTACCAGGGCATGCTGTAGGGCCGGGAGTTAGAGATATGTACAAGATCCATTTCATTCATAAGGGGCAAGGTATTGTTCGCGTAGGTACAGAGACGTACACACTCGTTGCAGGACAAGGGTTCCTGATCTATCCTGATGTTGTTTATTACTATGAAGCCGATAGGGAAGAACCTTGGACATATTCATGGATCGGATTTCAAGGCACAGAGGTATCTGAGATTCTTAACCGGACCTACCTATCTGCTGTCCAACCCGTTTTTCCGATGGATTCCAAGGTCATGCCCATATTATACGATCAATTATCGAGCGCCGCAGCAACTGCGAGTGGATCTCTTGATTTACGGCTGAATGCTATATTTTTTGAGTTTTTGGCTGCTTGGGTGGATGCGACCGGAGTCCATTCGCCACTGGTTGCTATATCTGGCAGACAAGAAGAATACGTTCACCAGACGTTAGAATTTCTACATAATCATTATAGTGAAGATATATCGCTCGAGAATCACGCTGAGAATTTAGGTTTGGATCGTAAGCATCTTAGTTCACTTTTCAAAAAGGCACTCGACATGCCGCCTCGTCAATATTTGCTGCATTATCGGATGAATAAGGCGTGTGAGTTGCTTAGTTGTGGCAAATTTACCGTCGGAGAAGTGGCGAGATCCGTTGGATATCAGGATCAGCTACTTTTCTCAAGAATGTTCAAAAAGGTGATAGGAATACCGCCGAAGAAATATCAAAGAGAGAATCACAAATCTGACATTAATCCATAAATGGCATCCATCTTGTTATGGGATATTCTCATAATAATACCTATAATAAGTTGATAACAAAGAAGGAGTGGTTCATGTGGTTTATTTGGCAGACGACAAGCGATATGAAATGATGACATATCGGAGATGCGGTAAAAGTGGACTGAAGTTACCCGCCATTTCTCTTGGGTTATGGCATAATTTTGGTGGAATAGATAAGCACGAGAATGCAAGAGCTATGGTAAGTAGAGCGTTCGATTTGGGTATTACACATTTCGATCTAGCTAACAACTATGGACCACCCGCAGGCTCCGCAGAGGAGACTTTCGGGAGAATATTAAAGGATGACTTCAGAGCTTATCGTGATGAGATGGTCATCTCTACGAAAGCCGGTTATTATATGTGGCCGGGTCCTTATGGAGAATGGGGATCTAAGAAAAGTCTAGTCGCTAGTCTGGATCAGAGCTTAACAAGACTAGGACTCGATTATGTGGATATTTATTATCACCATAGACCAGATCAAGATACACCACTTGAGGAAACGATGTCGGTGCTTGATTTGATCGTTCGTCAAGGTAAAGCTCTATATATTGGTCTCTCCAATTATTCACCTGAAATGACGCTAGAAGCCTCTCGTATTCTGAAAGGTCTCGGAACTCCCTGCTTGATCCATCAACCGCAATATTCGATGCTGGCGCGTGAACCCGAGCGAGGATTACTTCAAGTATTGGAAGAGGAAGGGATCGGTTCGATTGCCTTCTCACCCCTAAATAAAGGAATATTGACGGACCGTTACTTAAATGGAATCGCAGCGGATTCCAGGGCTGCGGGACCAAGTGTATTCATGAATCCGAGCGATTTGACGGAGGAACTATTAGCTAAAGTGGGCAAGCTGAACGATCTAGCTATGGAGCGTGGTCAGAAGCTTTCCCAGATGGCGTTAGCTTGGACACTTCGCGGTGGTAAGGTCACTTCTGCCCTGATCGGGGCAAGCAAGGTCAGCCAAATTGAGGATGCTGTGGGGACTATTAATAATCTATCCTTCACGGATGAAGAACTGGATCTAATCGAGGAAATATTAGCTTGATTACCGCGTAAAGTAATACACTGGAGTCCTTACTTATACAATAGTGCATAGCGTCACCATGCTAGCGGAGAATGGTAGCGGGCGTACGTGGAAATACCATATCGTACCGAAAGAATTTAATACAAGCAGCGACAGTCTAGGACAATTACATGTCCCAGATCGTCGCTGCTTTTTTATTAAGGTCAGGTTAGAGTACAAGGGTTGCCCATTTCCAATCGTCGGATGTCACGGCATTGTGAAGGTCCTTAAAAAAACACAACCCTTCAAAATCTATACCATGTCGAAAAGGGGAATATAGGCGTAGCATATCATTTGGAGATACAACAAAGGACGGATTTCTTCAGAGAAAAGTCAGAAGGGTTGTGTACACATGATGTATGAAGGTGGATTACGGGAAAAGGCAGAACTGAAATCACAGACCGAAGAACCGCTCAGGCTGTGGTATACCCGGCCAGCAGGGCAGTGGAATGAAGCTCTCCCGATCGGTAACGGACGTCTTGGAGCGATGGTGTTCGGGACGACTTCACTGGACAAAATTCAATTGAATGAAGATTCACTCTGGTATGGCGGGCCTGGTCGTGCAGCGAATCCTCCTGCACATGCTCATCTTACAGACATCCGTACCCTGTTGCGAGAGGGCAGGCAAGAGGAGGCGGAGCATTTAGCCAGAATGGCGATGACAGCTTCGCCTAAATATGAACAGCCTTATCAACCTCTGGGCGACCTTCTACTGAAATTTATGGGCATTGAAGATACGGTTGAAGATTATGAACGGGAGCTGGATTTGGAGCGTTCCATGGTGACAGTCTCCTTTCGCTCTCGGGGAGTCCTGTATCGCAGACAATATTTTGTCAGCGAGCCTGAAGGTGTGATGGTCATTCGTTTAACGACAGATTACCCGGGAACGCTTACATTTTCGGCTAATTTAATGAGACGTCCATTTGACAGCGGATGCCGAATCGGTCCTGAAGGTACGATTCTGATGGATGGTGAGTGCGGAACGGACGGCGTCCGTTTCTGCGCCGCACTGCGCGCAGTGAACGAGGGGGGGATCATACGGACGATTGGTGATTTTATATCTATAGAAGGAGCAGACGCCGTTACTCTGTTATTAGCTGCGCAGACAACATTCCGTGAGAAGAATCCAGAAGAGTCCTGTCTTGAACAGTTGGAACAGGCTGTAGGGATGTCATATGAACAGCTGCAGACGCGCCACCTGAAAGAGTACAGTGAGAAGTTCACTCGCTTTGAAATCCAACTTACTCCAGATGGAGATCCATACAGCTTATTACCAACCGATGAACGGCTGAATCGACTAAAGGAGATAGCGGTAGATAGCGTAACGGAAGTTAGTGACCCTGGACTTATAGCTTTATATGTCCAATACGGACGGTACCTTCTTCTCTCCTGCTCCCGGCCTGAATCTCTGGCTGCCAATCTGCAGGGGATTTGGAATGATAGCTTCACACCCCCTTGGGAATCTAAATATACGATTAACATTAATGTACAGATGAATTACTGGCCTGCCGAGGTATTGGGGTTACCAGAGTGCCATGAGCCGCTTTTCGATCTCATAGAACGAATGCAAGTGAATGGGCGGATAACAGCCCGAGAAATGTATGGTTGCCGTGGATTTATGGCTCATCACAATACGAACTTATGGGCAGAGACTAGACCGGAAGGAATTCTAATGACCTGTACGGTTTGGCCTATGGGAGCTGCATGGCTCTGTCTTCACTTATGGGAGCATTATCGCTTTGGAAAGGATATTAAATTTCTGAAAGACAGGGCGTATCCTATCATGAAGGAAGCCGGCCTTTTCTTGCTGGATTATATGTTGGAGGAGGACGGAAAGAGGATTACCGGGCCATCGGTATCGCCAGAGAATCGCTTTCTGCTTCCCAATGGGGACAGTGGTAGTCTATGCATGGGGCCCTCCATGGATTCCCAGATTGCCTTGGCTTTACTCGGTGCCTGCGTTGAGGCGGCTGAGCTTACCGGAGATGAGGATACAGCGTTCGTATCGTTACTCCAAGAGACAATCATGGATATTCCGCGTCCTGAGATCGGTAGGTACGGTCAAATTATGGAGTGGTATCAGGATCACGAGGAAGTAGACCCTGGGCATCGGCACATTTCGCAACTGTTTGCTTTGTATCCCGGGGAACTGATCGACGTACGGCAGACCCCTGAGCTTGCTATGGCAGCCCAAAGAACTTTGGAGCGGAGGTTATCAAGCGGCGGGGGACATACGGGCTGGAGTCGGGCTTGGATTGTTAACTTCTACGCACGTCTGGCTATGGGAAAAGAAGCCCATGAGCATTTGATTAGGTTGTTGACCACCTCTACTTACGATAATTTACTCGACTGCCATCCTCCTTTTCAAATTGATGGCAACTTCGGTGGCACTGCAGGTGTTGCAGAGATGCTCTTACAATCACAGACTAATGAACTTAGACTGTTGCCTGCTCTGCCTGAGGCTTGGCCATCAGGTGAGGTAAAGGGACTGCGAGCAAGGGGGGGATTCCGCATAGATTTACGCTGGCGGGATGGAAACCTTGCTCAAGTCATTATTCATGCGCAATATACTGGAGAGTGTCGACTTTGGTCGCCTACGCCTCTGGATCTAATGCCAACTACTCAGTTCAAGGATGAAGAAGGATCATCTGATGATCTGGTTATGGACGGTTATCTATATACGTTTCCAGTTATGGCGGGAGAGAGCCGTATGATAAGAGCAATATAAGTTAGTCATGAGCTTGGGAATGATCGCAGACTGCTTTAAGCGATCGTAATAAAACACAGGCAAGACGACAAAACCCCA
Organism: Paenibacillus sp. DS2015; assembly: GCF_050433705.1. NCBI lineage: Bacteria > Bacillati > Bacillota > Bacilli > Caryophanales > Paenibacillaceae > Paenibacillus > Paenibacillus sp. DS2015. The sequence continues at coordinate 116,276 of NZ_JBNPWS010000013.1, forward strand.
TTCCGGTTATAGTCCCAAAGGTTATAAGATTAGGCCATAAAGCGATATATACAAGAAGGAGCGATAACGATGTCAGAACCTGCGCCCACTGTCTATAAGATGAACCTCAAGGAACAATCGCCCTTACAAAGGTGTATGAGTAATTTACGGAAATACAAGATGCTTTATTTTATTTCACTGCCAGGAATTATTTATTTTATTGTATTTAAATATTTGCCTCTGTTGGGCTCGGTCATGGCATTTCAGAATTACAACATTTTTAAGGGGTTCTCTGGAAGCCCATGGGCAGGATTAGACCATTTCAAGCGAATGTTTACTTATCCGGAGTTTTTACGTATTCTGGGAAATACGGTCCTTATCGGGCTCTATGATCTATTATTGGCATTCCCGGTTCCTATCATTATAGCGCTTCTCCTCAATGAGGTAAGGAAGGGCATCTATAAACGGGTACTGCAGACGGTCGTATACCTACCCCATTTCTTATCATGGGTCATTATTGGGGGCATCATGATCGGTATTCTATCGCCGACGACAGGTATCATCAATCAGATTCTAAACACATTTGGCCTCAAATCCATTTATTTTCTAGGGGAGGATTCGTATATACGGAGTATCCTCGTGGGAACAGGAATATGGAAGGATAGCGGCTGGGGGACAATCGTTTACCTAGCGGCGCTTGCGAGTGTGAATCCAGAACTATATGAAGCTGCCCGGATCGATGGAGCAAGTCGCTGGAAGCAGACAATAAAGATTACAATCCCTGTAATCTTGCCAACAATAACGATTATGTTTCTACTTCATATCGGAAATTTCCTAGACTTTGGTTTTGAGCGAGTGTTCGTTTTTGTGAACGCGTTGAATGAAAGTAAAGGTGATATTCTCGATACGTATATATACCGAGTCGGTCTCATTGACCAGCAGTACAGCTATACGACAGCTATCGGATTATTCAAATCAGTTGTTGGATTGCTCCTTATTATGCTAGGGAATACGCTGAGCAAGAAGACATCGGGAGAAGGACTCTACTAGAGAAGGGAGACGAAGCAGAATGCGAATCAAAGGCCGTTTATTCGACGGATTTAATTATATCTTTTTGACGATTATCGGATGTGCGATGTTATTCCCATTAATTCATGTATTAGCGAAATCATTTAGCAGTAGTAAAGCTATTAATGCCGGTAGTGTGAAGTTGCTTCCTGTAGATATGACGCTGACAAACTACCAGGTTATTTTGGGGGATTCATCCATATGGCGTGCATTTGGAGTGAGCGTTTTTATAACCGTTGTCGGTACACTTATTAATTTGATTATGACCGCGTCGCTGGCATATCCGTTATCAAGACAAGAATATTCATTGCGCAAGATAATCCTGATTTTTATTTTGATAACAATGATATTCCAAGCTCCACTGATTCCGAATTATATGGTCATCAAAAATCTACATCTGATAGATTCGGTCTGGTCACTGATCATTCCGTCAGCGATTAGTGCCTATAATCTGTTCATCATGCGTTCCTTCTTCGTCGCCTTACCGACCGAGTTGATCGATAGCGCACGCATCGACGGCGCGGGTGAGTTGCGGACATTGTGGAGTATTATTCTGCCACTGTCCAAGCCAGCGATGGCGACAATGGGTCTATTTTATGCGGTAGCTCATTGGAACTCCTATTCCACGGCGTTGTATTTTATCAATAGTCGAGCATTGTATCCACTTCAGCTTCGGCTACGAGAGATTATCCTAAGCAACGATTTGGGCCAGGCAGGGAGTTTGCTGGAGGGAGTAAATGAAGTGTCACCTGCAGGTATTCAGATGGCGGTCATTATTGTATCCGTCTTACCCATTGTTATCGTTTATCCGTTCCTACAAAAGTACTTTATCAAAGGAATGCTAATTGGATCAATTAAAAGTTAGGCCAACAGAACTGTTTTAGGTATAGAAGGCGCTTTCATAATTGCGATTATGGTAATATAGAGAAAGTCATCATGGTATAGTTCATCTTTTTCTAGGTGACTACAGTGAACTTAGGAAGGGGGAGGCGGCTTGAAAAGGTGGCTCCATCTCATTCTGACCACAGTCGTTACCTTCATATGTTGTTTGATTGTGGGGATGTCCAAATCATCGGTCATTCCTGTATTTTCCCCTGAATATGAGGCCGATAGGGGTGCCCAGTCAGGGGATTTGACATTTTCGATTGCAATGACAAACGGTGCCAATTCATATGCTGCAGATCTATCCGACATCGGGGAGAATAAATGGGTCAAAGAGTTGGAAGCGCTAACAAACACTAACCTCCAAATCACGCTTATTCCGCTAAAGGATTTTGATAAAAGGATGCCGATTCTGTTAGCTGGAGATTCCTATCCCGATGTGGTGCAGATGGTAGGCGGAGCCAGTGCAGCGGCCATGTCGGGATCTGTACAAGCTGGATTATTCATGCCTTTGGATGATTTAATTCAAATCCATGCCCCCAATCTGTGGGAAATGGTACCGGAGGATGCGTGGAAGGAAACAAGCTACGAAGGACATGTGTATGGAATTCCAGCTTGGTTAGGTAATTCATCACGGCGTGCAACATATATCCGGTCCGATCTGCTGGAGGCCACAGGCCTGCCTATACCGAAAACCGTTGATGAATTTCTGAATATGCTGAGGGAATTCAAGAAGTTAGGTGTAGAGAATCCTTATCAGATGCGTGAGGATTTCAAATATGCTGATGTTATATTCGGCGCTTACGATGTGCTCGGATACCAGTATGAGGTTAGGAATGAAGAGGTAGTTCCTAAATTCTTCAACGAAGAACGTATGATGAAGGCACTGAATATTTACAAGACGATGCTAAATGAAGGGCTTATTCCCGACAATTTTGCTGTAATCCGTTCAACGGAGTATACGCATAGTATTAATGAGGGCGAGGCCGGTAGCTGGACAGCGAATGCGGCGGGGCTTCTGGATTTCCGAACCAAAGTGAAGACTTCCGTTCCGGGTGCAAGGGTTGATATTATTGCTTCTCCTCAAGGGCCGGACAAGAAGAAGGGATACGGGCTTTACAGTTCGGTCATCAATTCATTCTATATCAACAAAAATGTATCACGTGAGAAAGCCATCGGTATTTTGAAATTTTTTGACTGGATGGTTAGTAATGAAGCACAACGGTTCCATACATTCGGCATATCTGGTGATACCTACACCACACATGATGATGTGATTCAGTACAAGTTCCCTGAGACCCAGAAAGAGCAGGACGAGCAGAACTTCCGCGAACTCCTGTGGTTATCCCATGACTTAACGATTAACAGGGCCAGGACCAAGCTTCTTCCGGGTGGAGGGGATATGTTGAAGGCCTTAGATGTAACCCTGTCTAGAGAAGGATTGGGCAGTATCATCTTTGTCCCGGAACTAGAATCATTCAGTCTGTATCCTGATCTGGCTTCACAACGTCCAGATCAACCACCTAAACTGATTATCGATCATATGGTTAAGATGATTTATGGCATAGAGCCCATCTCGGATTGGCCCAAAGTCATTCAAGAATACAAGGATCGGGGTGGAGATGCCATTATTCAGGAAGCAACGTCAAGATATCGTACGAACAAGGGTGTGATCATCCAGGAAAGCCGCTAGAACCTTGCAAGTAGGTAGACCACTGATACCATAACTCTATGTTTATCTGATAGAAAGGGGTTTATATCCAATGCGAGTGCTGATTGTGGAAGACGAGCCTGTGATTCAAAAGGGATTGGTCAAAATGGTGCAGCGCTATCCTGTATCCTTTTCTGCGATTTATACGGCGGACGATGGAGAGACAGCCCTTGAAACGATTAGAAATTTAGAGCCACATCTGGTGTTAACGGATTTGCGTATGAAGCGGATGGACGGTCTAGAATTGTGTGAGCGGATTCATCGCGAGTTCGGGCATGTTCAGGTCGTTGTAATCTCCGGGTATGATGACTTTCAATATGCACAACGGGCAATGACTTGCGGTGTCAAACGGTATTTGCTGAAACCAGTAACCCAGCAGGATGTTCATGACGTGCTGAACGAACTAATTACGAATATGAGGGACAATATCGTTCCCGTGCATAAGTATGTGGACTGGGCAGAAAAGCTGGAGCAGAGTATTTGGCTACTTCAGAAAGACGAGACGATCCGATTGCTGGAGGAGGGAGAACGTTCCGGCTTGTTCTGTGGCCTCCATGTCATAGGTATGGAAGCGGTGCTTTCAGACTGCCTGGATATGATTGTTGGCAGATTGTCTCAGAGAGGCTGGAAGCCGCAGGTCAGTTGTCTGAATGAATACGGTGCAACGAACACGAAGAAGGAGGTACTGGCGGCTTTTATGAAGCTGATTGACAAGATTGGCGAGGAGCTGCAGTTCACCCGTAGAGGGAATTTCAAAGATCCTATGGAAGAAGCTAAGGCGTTCATTGATCTGCACCTGTCTGAAGATGTTACCTTAGGGGATGTGGCCAAAAGAGTAGGTCTTGCACGGACATACTTCAGCGCCCTATTCAAAAAAACAACGGGAGAGACTTTCGTGCATTACCGCATCAAGAAGCGAATGGAAGCGGCCCGGAAGATGCTTGCAGTGCCTACGCTCACGATCACAGACATTGCTTTTCAGGTAGGTTATGAAGATTATCCCCACTTCACGAAGACGTTCAAAAATTTCGTTGGTGTGTCGCCTTCGGAATACAGAGCTTCGTTCGGCATTGAGTGATGAGAATTCGATTGCAGCTTAAGCTGTTCTTGTCCTTTCTAATCGTCATTCTGCTCTCCCTTTCTGCGGTGGGGGTCGCCTTCTATACCATTTCAGCCAAGCAACTGGAGAGAAGTGCCAAAGAACAGATGGTTCAGATTGTGAACAATGCTGTACATCACACGAATCTGTATTTATCCTCCTACCAGCGTTCGATGGTTGCTCTTCTAACCGATATGAAGGTTAAACAGTATATAGATCTGCCCATTGACCGGGAAGAGTATGAAAATTATCGGTTAATGACTGACATTCGAGATCGTATTGTAGAACCCGTATGGATTCGGAACCCTGAGATCGAGACCCTATATATTATGGGTTATAGTGGAAATGCCCTGTATTACTATAACGGTGGATCTGAGCCGTCATTTACTCCCTCGCAGACATCCAAGCAGATTGATTATTTCAAGAAACATACAGATGAAACGGGAAGACTAACGATTATGAATTATAGTATCCTTCGTGATAAAACTCCGATGCTGACGCTGATCCGGCGTATCCGTGGTCTTCGTGCTTCGGAGATGAAGGGGTTTGTTGGAATCGAGGTGAAGGCTGAGGAACTGTCTACGCTCTGGGAAGGGATTGATTTAGGCAAGGGTGGCTACTTTTTCATTGTGGACGATGAGGGACGTATTCAATATCACAATGATCAGAGCAAAGTAGGGACTGTTGTTCCAAAGAACCTTAACCAGGAGATTGTCCAAGCGGGTACATCGCTGTTCCGAAGTTCGTCCGAAGGAGAGAAGCGGGTATATATTAGCCGTCAAGCAAATTATTCAGGGTGGAACTTGGTCATTTCCATTCCCTACAGTCAGCTTCTCAAACCAGTAAAGACGATCCGCACCTCGATTATTATTGTGGCTATACTGACCTTTTTGACGGCCCTTCTCTTTGCTAACCGTTTCAGTAAATCAATTACAACGCCCATCCGAGCGCTCATGAAGGGGATGAGCCAGACAGAAAAGGGGAACTGGGAGTTTATTCCCTTACCTAAGCACCTCGATGAAATTGCAGAGCTGATGATACGTTATAATCTGATGGTTCATCGGCTCTCTGAGCTGGTAGATACCGTGTATCAGACAGAGCTGAAAAATAAAGAAATGAAGGCTGAGCGCCAGAAGGCGGAGTTTCAGTCTTTGCAGCTACAGATCAATCCGCATTTTCTTTATAATACGCTTGAAACTGTCGTATGTTATGCTGTCATTCAAGATTCAGATGAAATTACGGAAATTGTGGGTGCACTTTCGTATATGTTACATTACTCTGTCCGAACTAATCTGGAAGAAATTACGGTGGCGAATGAGTTAAAGCATGTGATGTTATTCATGGTTATCATTAATCATCGCATTGGAAAGCCGTTTGAGATTGACGTGCGTGTCCGGCCTGAGTTGTTGCTCCGTAAAATGGTCCGTCTCACACTGCAGCCGCTTGTAGAAAATATATTTCAGCATGGTTTTCGGCAGGGTGTTGAAGATCATCATTCGATTATCATTGATGCAGGTGAGGATGGCGATTCCTTCTGGGTTAGTATCGAAGATAACGGTTGTGGTATGCCTCCGGAAAGACTTGAAGAGCTACGCGCGAAGCTGAGTGAAAATCGGCTAGCTGATGAGAATGAGGGGAGTACCAGTGGCGGAATAGGTGTTCCGAATGTCCACCGCCGTATTCAGCTGGTATTCGGTGAGGATTATGGTGTTACTGTCGAGAGCAGTCCCGATCGGGGAACTCGGTTTGTTATGTGGATGCCAGATTCAGGAGTAAAGGCTACCCTTGGAAGGTAAAAGTGATTGGAAAACTAAAAAGGCAGCTCATTCCTCGTCAGAGGATGGGCTGCTTTTGCGCTATTAATCTCACTGTTCGTTTCGCATTTTACAACAAACACGGTGAGATCGGCTGGTATTCGCATGCAAATAGACAGCGGTTTCTGGCCGTATTCATCGAGAGCAGACCTCAGAGGAGTTGGGGAGGAATGTGGACAAGCGGAGCGTTCACCTTTAAAGGAGGATTTCTACATGGTTCAATCTAATTCAAGAAATCTTCCTTTAACAGTGAGGGTAACATCTTCCTAAACGGAACACTGTTCCACTACATTTTATTGTCAACCGCTAATTTTGGTTTTGAGCCGAAAATGTAAATCCTAAAAAAACACATAACGACAATAATCCACCCCATAGGAAGCTCGCATGCTAAGCCTTATGATGAGGACAGCGGTAAAAAGAACATCTTTTTGCTGAAAGAGGGGGAAATTGAAATGAAAAAATGGGTTAGTCTGATGCTGGTAGCAACACTCTTAACAGGTGGGGTCGTAGGATGTTCAAGCAATAACCAATCCGACAATACCTCGGATGCAACAGGTGGGCCGCAGCCGCTGAAGTTTAGCATCTCCCTAACTACAAGTGGAAACGGTTATGCAGAAAGTGCCAAGGATATCAATAACGATAAATGGATCAAGGAAGTGGAGAAAAGAGCAAATATCGATATGGACATCAAGATGATTCCACTGAAGGATTTTGACTCCAAAATGGTTGTTATGTTCGCTGGGGGAGATATCCCGGATGTGGTTCAGAATGTTGGTGGTGCTACAGATAAATCCATGGCAGGTTCGATTGAAGCTGATGTATTCATGCCATTGGACGACCTACTTAACGAGTATGCTCCGAATTTAATGAAAGCGGTTCCTAAAGAAGCATGGGCTGAAGTAAGTTACAAAGGGAAAATATACGGTGTTCCCACTTGGCTTAGCAATCCTTCTCGTCGTGCCACTTTTATTAGAACAGATCTGTTGGAGAAAACAGGACTACCGGTCCCTAAAACAATGGACGAATTCCTAGATGTGCTACGTGCTTTCAAAGAAATGGGAGTGAAAGCACCTTACCAAATGCGTGAGAACTTTAAATATGCGGATATCGTCTTCGGTGCTTATGACGCGCTAGGATATCAGTTTATGGAACAAGACGGTCAAATTGTACCTAAATTCTTCAATTCCGAGAATATGGAGAAAGCGCTCACCGTCTATAAGACTATGTTTGATGAAGATCTGATCCAAAAGGAATTCAGCACAATTCAGGCACCTCAATACGGTGAAAGTATCGAGGCAGGTAACGCCGGGATATGGACAGCCAATGCAAATGGATTGCTGACATATCAGAGCAAGTTTGCAGCTTCGCTACCTGAAGCTAAGGTGGAGATTATTCCATCACCGTCAGGTGACAACGGTCAAAAGGGTTACGGACTATATAGCTCTGTCAACACCTCTATGTATATCAACAGCAAGGTTAGCAAGGAAAAGGCAATCGGTATTATCAAGTTTTTCGAGTGGATGCAGACAGAAGAAGCTAAGAGATTTTACAGCTTCGGTATCGAAGGCGAGAATTACACTGTAAAAGACGGAAAGGTTGACTATAAGCTTCCTGAAGGGAAGGCTGCGGAGGATGAGCAGTCTTACCGTGGTCTGCTTCTGTGGGTAGGTGACGCGACGGTTAACCGTGAACGGACAGAGCTTCTCCCTGGAGGACAAGACTTACTGAATGCGCTAGATGATACACTGACTAAAGAAGGCGTGGGGGGGATAGGTTTCATACCCGAGCTTGAGGCATTTGGACAATATCCAGATTTGGCTTCTAAGCGTCCTGATCAGGCACCGAAGTTGGTCGTAGACCATATGATCAAGATGATTTATGGTAAAGAACCGATATCTGATTTCCCAAAAGTCATTGAAGAATACAAGGAAAAAGGCGGAAATGACATCGTTAAGGAAGCCACTGAGCGTTACAAAAACAAAGAAGGAATTATTGAACAGCAGAGCCGTAAATAGGGGGTTGATACAGGAAGTCCTTTCGAGAGAAAGGCTTCCTGCTGTTTAAAAGGGGTGAATCCGGTATGGATGACACAGGAATGATTCATAGTAGGAGTGCGGAATAAATCGTACTGGGTTTGTATTCATCGGATAGACTCTTAGCCTTACTATTCTTGTCTTCAAAGGAGAGGATTTAAGTGAACCATACATCAATACATGATGAAATTATGGGCCTTGAAGTTATAGATACGCATACGCATCTTATAGGAGATAAGCTGTGCGCCGTAGACTTTTGGGAAATCGCGGATTACTTCTGGTTTAACCGTGAACTTCAAACAGCGGGGTATCCTGCTGATGCAGACACACTCCCGGAGAAGGATCGGATAGTAGCCTTTTTACATGCCTACCGTTCCTCGCGCAATACGATGATGAACATTGCTTTTACGGCGATTATGAAGGATCTATATAACATAGATATCACGGATGAGTCCTCCATTCGACAGGCAGATGAAGCCGTTAGGAAGAATAGCACTACACTTGGCTGGGCACAAAACGTAGCCGATCGGTTGAATATCCGGCGTTTCGTAGTGAATCGGCCGGAACACGCTGTCTTTGAAGGCATGAAATATAATGCACTTCTATTTCCGCGAATAGACAGCTGGTTGCCAGGACTTATTACAGATATTCATATGTCCTCAAATCGTCAGGAGACGTTAGATCAGGCGAAGCAGACGATTTATGATCATTTGCAGTCCTATGAGGATATGGGCTGCCGCGGGATCATGACCACGCTCCCCCATTATGAAGCGGCAGCCCATACGGATCATGAGCTGAGCGATGATTCAAAATCTGATGAGATCATGATGATGCTTTTGCATGAGGTGTGCAGGGGGCTGGAGAAACGGGGAATGTTCTTGCAGCTATTCCTAGGTGTGGAGCGCAGATGGGGTAACACATCGGCAGCGCCGGTGAACGATGCGCTACGGATTGTTAGATTATATGGTTTGTTCGAAAGCTATTCCATTCCCTTTGAATTAGTGGTGGCTTCTGAGATTAACAATCTGGATGTGGTCCAGGCTGCATGGAACTTTGCTAACGTTCATGTTGGCGGTATGTGGTGGTACAACTTCCGGGCAAGTACTTATATGCAGAGTATGCAGTACCGACTTGAGGCTATTGCACCGATAAAGAGCTCGCTGATTGTCTCAGATGCGCGTTGCATTGAATGGACATACGGCAAGCTGGTTGTCGTGAAGCGCCTACTTGCTAAATTTCTTGATGAACAAATCCGTAGTGGATGGATCGACAGAGAGCAAGCATTGAATCTCGCGGCCGACTGGCTGTATGGTAGCGCAGCTAAGCGATATGGCGTGCTTGAATAGCTTGGTGATTTCCGCTTAATTTAAGAGGAATAGTTATAGCATAAAAGGATGGAGTGGGAAAATGGTATTTTCGCTAATAGACCACATGCTTCCCGCCCCTTTGGCCGGAGGATTTAGGATGGAGGGGTGGTGGGTATGGTGCGGATCGGTTGTCCTCGGGGAGGACGGGCGCTTTCACATGTTCGCTTCTAGATGGCCTAAGTGGCTTCCAATGCATCCCGGATGGTTACTAAGATCGGAAGTTGTTCGGGCCGTGTCTGATACGCCAGAAGGACCCTATACGTATGAGGAGACTGTTCTGCCTGCAAGAGGCGCAGAATATTGGGATGGTAGAAGCACTCATAATCCTCATATCATCCACCATGAAGGTAAGTATTTACTTTATTATATGGGCTCAACTCATCCGTTTGCGGAGCCTGAACACGGTGAGTCGGTGGAGATGGAGGACTGCCGTTGTATCTCTGCAAGAGCGAATAAGCGTATAGGTCTGATGGTGGCGGATAGCGTGTTTGGACCGTGGAAACGACTAGATGCGCCTATTCTGTCACCACGCCCTGGCAAATTTGATAGCTTCCTGACCTCAAACCCGGCGCCTTGCATCCGGAAGGATGGATCGGTTCTGCTTGTATATAAGGCTCGGAAATACGAAGGTAATACCCATGGTCAGATGACCATTGGAGCAGCTGAGGCACAGCGATATGATGCACCTTACGAAGTTATTAGTGACCAGCCGCTCTTCACTCCAGAGCAGTTCCATATCGAGGATCCATTTATTTGGAGGACTCAGGATGGTTATGCCCTGATCGCGAAAGATATGGATGGGAAGTTATGCGGGGAGAAGCAGGGTGGAATTCAAGCTTACTCACACAGTGGCACGGATTGGAAGTTTGCAGAGTCTCCCAAAGCATATTCGCGACTTGTTCGTTGGGAGGACGGTTCACAGCAGTGGATGGGGAATTTCGAGAGACCCTTTCTATTATTTCAGGAAGGCGTTCCTACACACTTATTTGCTGCGGTGTCGGATGGACCCGGAGGATTCCAAAATGCGGAGAATACCTGGAATATGGTTATTCCTTTGAGTAAATAGCTTTTTATATGAAGGTGAATATCAATATGCTTAGGAGGAGAAAAAATGAGAGAGACGATTGAACATCAAATACCATCAGGTGCTGAAATTAGCGATTCCACTAAGGTCTGGGCAGAGGGAGTATGGGCACACATCCTGAATAAAGTAGAGTGTACCAGCAAACGAATCGGGGTAAGCTTTCCACATGCTTCTGTTAATGGAATCTACGATAATATGCGTCCATCTTGGTGGACTGCAGGGTTCTGGCCAGGAATTCTGTGGCATATCGCGGCAGACGGAGGTCATGAGAATCTACAACATATTGCCGAGCAGTGCGAGGAGAGACTGGATGAACCTCTGAATGCGCTGACTGTACATCATGACGCTGGGTTTATCTGGACACTCTCGGCTGTTGCAAATTATAGGGTAACTGGAAATGAACGTTCCAAGCAGCGGGGGTTGATGGCAGCATCCCAGCTATCAAGCCGTTTTAATATAAAAGGGAGATATATTCGTGCTTGGCATGATCAGAAACAGGTCAACCGGGCGGGGTGGTCAATCATAGACACCATCATGAATTTACCTCTACTCTACTGGGCATCAGAAACAACGAGTGATCCGCGATTCCGGCATGTGGCAACGGCACATGCCGATACGGTACTGGAGTATTTTCTCCGCCCCGACGGCTCTAGTTATCATATCGTGCAGTTCGATCCTGAGACAGGTGAACGCATTGGTGCGATGTCAGGACAGGGACACGCGGAAGAGTCGGCCTGGGCGAGGGGAAGTGCTTGGACGATCTATGGGCTTATGCTTTCCTATCGCTATACAGGAGAAGAACGTTTCTTGATCGGTGCCAAGAGGGCAGCCCATTTCTTCCTTGCCAATCTACCAGAAGATGATGTACCTCATTGGGACTTTAGAGCGCCTCGGGAAGAGGATACGCCACGAGATACGTCTGCCGGGGCTTGTGCGGCATGTGGACTTATTGAACTAGCTCAGGTCGTTCCAGACCGGGAGTCGCATTTATATATGAATGCTGCAGAACGGATTATACGTTCACTACATGACAACTACAGCACGTGGAATCTAGATCAGGAGGAAGGGCTTATTCTGTCGGGTACTTCCAATTTACCAGGTGGTGTACATGTAAATACACCGTTAATCTATGGTGATTACTTCTTCGTTGAGGCGGTTGCTATGCTACGTGGTGCTAAGCTGCGGTTGTGGTAGCATAATGCTATACAAGGAGCAAGGAGCAAACAATGATGAATAAACAACAATCAGAGCAAGTGGAACCAGAGATAGAGAATCTATTAGATGATCCATATCACTCTCTCACGGAAGATGATACTTCTGAAGAAGATAGTCAACAGGAGCGCCGCATGGCTTGGTGGCGCGACGCACGGCTGGGCTTATTTATCCATTGGGGCCCATATTCCATGCTGGCAGGTGAGTGGAAGGGAGAGGAAGTGAAGGCTTCTTATAGTGAGCATATTATGCTTCGCTCCCGTATTCCCATAGCAGAATATGAGGAAATGACAGAAAGCTTTAACCCGGTGGCCTTTGATGCTATCAAATGGGTTCGTACTGCTAAACTTGCGGGCATGAAATATATTATTTTTACAGCTAAACATCATGATGGCTTCGCTATGTATAACTCGAAAGTATCTGACTACTCCATCGTCATGCAGACCGCGTTCGGACGGGACCCGCTGAAAGAGCTAGAAGAAGCATGTCAGCAAGAGGGAATGGTACTAGGTATCTATTATTCTCATGCAATGGATTGGCATGATCCGGACTCACAGGGGAATACATGGGATTATCCAGGGAATATCGGCGCTTATGATGAAGTGGATACTTGGGTCAATGATTCAGACAAACGTACACGCTTCGAACATTATCTACACAGCAAATCGATTCCGCAGGTGCGTGAATTACTCACGGATTACGGAAAGGTTGGACTGATGTGGTTCGACTGTGGTGGTAAGCTAACCCGTGAACAGGGTGACCAGTTCCTATCAAACGTATATGGCCTCCAACCTGATTGCCTAGTTAATAGCAGGGTGTGGAAAAGTCCATTGGGTGATTACGCCAATACGTCAGATAATCAACTGGAGACACGTACACTGCGCAGGGATTGGGAGAATATTATTACTTTAAACGACTCATGGGGCTATAAAAAGTCTGACACCAACTGGAAGTCTCCCGTATCGATCATCCGGCAAATTATTGATGTTGTAAGTAAAAGTGGAAATACGGCAATCAATATCGGCCCAACCGGAAATGGGGAATGGGATCCAAAGTCCGAATCAATTCTGCTGGAAGTTGGCCGTTGGCTAAATATCAATGGGGACAGCATCTATGGTGCCGGCTCAGCGCCGACTGCCAGGCCTTCATGGGGAAGATGCACGTTAAAGGGAGATACGCTCTATCTGCATGTATTTGACATGCCGCAGGATGGTAAGTTAATCGTGCCTGGGCTGAAGACTCGTATAGAACGGGTCTACGAGCTTGCAAGTGGCATGGATATGGCTTATGAAGTTGTCTCAGATCAGGACATTCAGATTGTTCTTCCTTCATTATCTCATCCATCTGAAGATTCAGAAATTAAACCATTCGTCATTGCTATTGCTTGCTGTGGCACTGTAGAAGGCAATTCGACCAGTCTCCTTCTATCTGGAGAGGGTGTATCTAACGTGTTGGGCGTGTTCGAAAGTGAAATTACAGGCCCGTCTTTACGTTATGACACAGGTAAAATAAATCGAGACAATTTGTTAGATTGGTGCGATGAACGAGAGACTGCAGTCTGGCATATTCGGACATCGTCCCCGGGAAGATTCCGTGTGAGTATCGAGTATGGCTGTGGCGAAGGCGAAGATGGGGGAGGAGGCTCCTACATGGTGAGAACGACAACGCAGACACTTCATGCTGAGGTTCAATCAACCGGAGGACCCTATATATTCCAACGCTTTGATATCGGAGAGCTGGAATTTCCTGAAGCGGGCGAATACGCCATTGTTCTTCAGGCTAACCAGATTACAGGAACTTATCTGATGCAACCTAGGAATCTTAAACTGGAGAGTCATTTATCGTAGGTGGGTATTCGAAGGCAAAAACCAGTCAAACACGAACATAAGTGTTTGACTGGTTTTGTTTATTCTACTACTATTCACTAGAAAGTTGGATTCTTAACCTGTGAAGTTACCTGCTCCTGCAACCCCACTAAAGTTTCTTGCCTGAATGTTATTAAATGTATCTGTTGAAGCTGCATTTGTGTAGATTTCAGCTGTATACTGGACCTGCCCTGTTGCGACATCTGCTGCAGGTGGAACATCTACTGCTGAAAAACCAAAGGCTTCATTTTCTCTGCTGATAGCAACGCCAAAAGTTGTTGTGAAAATGATGGTTCCGTTTCTACGAACGTTAATCGTATTCGTATTAAAGAGTGGATTGTTTTCCGTTTTAACATATCCAGACAAGAGCACACGGACGTTATCCTGATTTGCTGGTAAAACGCCTGCGGTCTGAATACCAATATCTCCGAAAACATGGGGAGTAGCTGCTAAAGGGATTATAACAGGAGTTGCATCTGTACTAGCTTGATTCGATATTCTTAAATCTAGAAATTGGATTGTCATAATAATCACCTCCTCGGAATTACAATATGTTAGGAAATGCTAAATATCTTGTACATTCTATTAAAATCACCTGATATCTATGTACAATTAAGAGGGTATAGATGTTGTTTAGAGAAGTTGAGCACGTACTTAAAGAATTATTAAACGATTATCTATAAATGTTCATATTTTAATGATGGACACAATCATGTTCACCTGCTAAGATAATTAATGATAATGATTATCAATATCTAATAAATACATAAGCGCGATATATAGTGCGCTAACCATAATAGCTACTTAATGAATCCATACGTGAATAACCGAGAGGAAGTGCAAAGTATGATAGTAACAGAAGCGTTAGACATAGCTTATGATCAACATCTGATTGTGAATCAGTTGCATTTAGACATTCCTACTGGGAAAATTACGGCTCTTGTAGGCGCGAATGGTTCAGGTAAGTCTACGATACTTAAAACGATTGCTCGGCTAATGAAGCCAAAGAGCGGTGTAGTATATTTAGATGGCAAGTCCATTCATGAGCAAAAAACACAAGACGTAGCTAAACAATTGGCTATTCTTCCCCAGAATCCAACGGCACCGGAAGGTCTTACTGTTTATGAGTTGGTTCAGTATGGCCGCTTTCCACATCGGAAAGGAATGGGAGCATCCCTAACTGCGAAGGATAGAGAAGTTATTGCCTGGGCAATTGAAATGACTGGGGTAGGGGAGTTTACCGAGCGCGCTGTGGATCAATTATCTGGTGGACAACGACAACGTGCATGGATTGCAATGGCGCTTGCACAAGAAACGGATATTCTATTCCTAGATGAACCTACGACATTCCTAGATATGGCGCATCAACTAGAAGTGTTGAGTTTACTACAGAAGCTGAATGCTGAGCAGAAAAGAACGATTGTGATGGTCGTGCATGACCTGAACCATGCTAGTCGGTATGCACAGCATATTGTCGCAATTAAGAAAGGGGCTGTTATTAAGACAGGAACTCCTCTTGAGGTTATGAGATCAGAAATTCTGGAAGATGTATATGGAGTGAAAAGTGATATTATCTATGATCCACGTACAGGTCAGCCTTTGTGTTTACCTTATGGATTAATCTAATAATTGTAGAAGAATAATAGAGAGCGGCTACACAGAAGGGTATCATTCTGCGTAGCCGCTCTCTATTATCATATCCGAATAAATATTCAGGCTAAGAACATATGTTGTCAAAAGACAGCGATTTCAGAGCGATCATTACGTATTTTCGGTTATGTGTATTGGCCTGTGCAGAGTCTGTTTAACGTTTTTTTCGTACCATTTGGTTGAGTACTTCCGATAATACTAAGCCAACGGCAACTGACCCTGAGATGAGAAAAGCCTGAGCAGCTAATTCCACGGCAATGGTGTAATCTTTTTCTACGAACCTACGCATAGCATCATAAGCGAGACCACCGGGCACTAAAGGAATGATACCTGATACGCTGAAAATAATGACAGGCATTTTATATAGCTTCGCAAATAGCTGGCTGATTACACCTACGATGATCGTTGCTGTTAGCGTTGAGAATACACTGTCTACATGGTTTTGAATAAGAGTGTAGTAGACGATCCAGCTGAGCATGCCTACAAGTCCACACTGGATGAGAGATTTTTTGGGTGTATTAAAGAGAATACTAAAAGCTGCGGAAGCAATGAAACTAGTCGCTAACTGTTCAATCATGACGAGAAGACCTCTTTCAAATTAAAAAATAGTGAGAACAACGGCGATACCTGTACCAATTGCAAAAGCTGTCAGGAATGCTTCTGCTCCACGTGATAATCCTGATACAAGATGGCCTGCCATTAAATCACGGACGGCATTGGTAATTAGAAGTCCCGGAACAAGTGGCATGACGGAACCGATAATAATTTTGTCGAGTGATTGACCGAATCCTATGTTAATCAAGAGGAGTGAGAGAACGCCAATTAGGAATGAACCCACTAATTCAGCAAAAAATTTAACCTTTACTAAGCGATGAAAATATATTATAGCCGAATAGCCTAATCCTCCGCAAAGAATAGCAGGGACAAAGTCTTTCCATCCACCTTGGAACATAATTGCAAAGCAACCGCTTGCTATCGAGGCTGCTATAATCTGAAACCATATCGGAAAGGCATGAGTTCCTACATCTACCTGTTTAAGCAATTCATGTGCTTTTTGTATTGAAATTTCACCTGAGGTTAGCTGTCTTGAAATACCGTTAGCGGTTACTACCTTTTGGAGATCGGTTGTGCGTTCGACAATGCGGATCATCTTAGCTGATTCCGAATCATTTGCTTGGAATAAAATTCCGGTTGGAGTGACGAAACTGTGCGAGTATGGAAGTCCAAAGGAGGACGCTATGCGGGTCATGGTATCTTCGACACGATACGTTTCTGCTCCACTCTGGAGCATTATTTTTCCTGCAAGCAGGCAGACGTTAATAATATCGTGGGTTGTATAATCTGATAATTTAATTTCCAAGTCAATCTTCTCCTTAGGATACTTATCTCACCTAGTTGTCTTAAAGCGATATTCTGCATCATGCAGAGCCATTATAGCATGAAAGACGAGAAATCATTACTGTCACAGTTGTAATGATTTGTAATGAAACTGAAATCTAATCTTCATCGTATCTTAATGAAACAAGCTTATAATATACCTTAACCCCTAATAATATATATTTTCTAGACCCGTAGCTCGTTGCTGCGGGTCTCTTTCTGTCTAGATCGGCATAAATCCAGTGAAGTGACGGTATTCATATCTTCCTGGAATAATTAGGATTTACAATTCAATAGTCCTAGTGTACTATTTAACTAACACAGCAATACGATGAAAGAAGAGAGGAGGCTACGACATTGTGAGCATTGAATTCGATAATAATCTACCTATCTATTTACAGATCATGA
Source organism: Paenibacillus sp. DS2015 (assembly GCF_050433705.1). Classification (NCBI taxonomy): domain Bacteria; kingdom Bacillati; phylum Bacillota; class Bacilli; order Caryophanales; family Paenibacillaceae; genus Paenibacillus; species Paenibacillus sp. DS2015. The sequence goes on from NZ_JBNPWS010000013.1 coordinate 133,825, forward strand.
ATCATATTAAAAGACAGATCGTAACAGGAATACTCCAAGCCGGGGACAAAATCCCTTCGGTTCGTGAACTAGCAGCTGAATTACAAATTAATCCGAATACTGTTCAGAGAGCGCTCCAAGAGCTCGAGCGAGAAGGAATTGTCGAGACTAAGCGTGGACTGGGGAGATTCGTGACAAGTGAGGAATCTAAAATCATGATGATTAAGAAGGAAATGGCAGGAGAGTTGCTGAGTCACTTTATTAATGGAATGCAGGAGCTTGGTTTTGAGGATCACGATATTGTATCCATCGTAGCTGATGCGGTAACGAAGAATGAGGAGAGTCAGAATAAGGAGGGAATGGATCGTGGATAGTCTGCTGCAGCTAAATGGGATAAATAAAAAATACGGATCTAAACATGCTTTGAAGAATGTAACAATGGAGATAAAGCCAGGGAAGATTGTAGGCCTACTCGGAAGCAATGGGAGCGGTAAGAGTACGTTGATGAAGATTGTCGCAGGTCTCGTTCAACCTACTTCTGGAGTCGTATCTATTGTGGGTCTGCCCGTAGGACAGAGAAGTAAAGGAGTCGTTTCTTTTATGCCAGATCGTCCTTTGACAGAGCCTTGGATGAAAGTACGCGACGCCCTTAGCTTCTATCAGGACTTCTATGAGGATTTTGATATAACCAAGGCGCGTGAGATGCTTCAATTCATGAAATTGAACGAAGTAGATCGTGTAGGGATACTATCGAAGGGTATGAGTGAGAGGCTACAATTAACACTGGCTTTATCACGTGCTGCTAGTCTGTATTTACTTGATGAGCCGATTGGGGGAGTGGACCCCGTCGCACGTGGCAAAATATTAGATGCTATTGTTGAGTATTACAATGAAGATAGCAGTGTTATTATCTCTACTCACCTTGTCCGTGATATTGAACGAATCTTCGATGAGGTCATTTTTATACGTAATGGAGAAGTGGTTATGCAGGAAGATGTAGAGAATATGCGGATTAAAAATGGGAAAAGTGTAGATGACATGTTTAAAGAGGTGTTTGCAGAATGATGAATTTGTTGAAATACGACTTTAAACGAAATGGTACCAAGTTATTAGGTATTTTTGCCGTACTCCTTCTTCTACAGATATCGTTGATGTTGTTTGTTAAATATGTTGAAATAAAACTGACACTAAGCATACTTGCTTATGTTATTGCTGGCGTAATGCTGTTTACAACGACAATTCGCACCTATAGTTATAATCTTAAAGCTTATCATCGCAAATTATTACCGGTGCATACGTTAAAGTCCATTCTATCGCCTATCCTGATGGGATGCATATGTTTATTGGGTCTTGGCCTCATTACGGTCATTCATGGCTATGTATACCTATCGATGTATGGAAATCCACAAATGATAATTGATCTGATTAAAACGTATCCTGTCCATAGTATTTTTATTATATTTAAGGTGTTTTTAATTATTATTTATCTCCTTATTGCGATCTTTTTTGCCATCACTATTGCAGCTAGTATTCGAATAAAAGGGAGCTTTTGGATTGTGAACATCAATTGTAAAATACCTAATATCAGCAGTTGAAAATTCCCCATAATTAGCCGACATACTCTCCGAGGGGAGAGAAATATATGGT
>NZ_JBNPWS010000014.1:0-133465 GCF_050433705.1 Paenibacillus sp. DS2015
CACTCACACTGGCACCTACAAGTGCCCATTTTTTTCTGCCAGGGTGGTCAACTATTGGGTTAGCAAGGTGGTCAACATTTTGATTGACATATACAGCCTATCTATATAAATATGATTATCCTAAGAATTCAGATTTCTTAAGCTCTTGTTCAGCATTGCTAAATGATAACCTGAGTCGTTATTTTGTCCCCGAGGGAATGGCTTCAGATATGGAGCTTGAGGAACTAGTTGATGAGCTGCTAAGAGGCGGATTCTCCTTTTCCGGTCAGGAGGGGGAATGACGGTGGAGCGATATGGTTTTATAGAAATAATGGACATGAATAATTATTCTATTGATCAGTTAAAAGAATTTGACGTAATTGAACTATTGACACCAGAATCCAAGGCTAAATTCAGCGAATGGTGCAAGTATCTTCAAGTTGTGAGGCAGAGCAAGTATCTACATCCGCTTATTGTCGCATATCAGAATGAGCTCGCTTACAGAAAGTCACGCGAAGAAGAACATAAATTTCGAAACGATCTCGATCCGTTTTTGCAAGGGCATTCGAAGGTTGAATATCGCAGGAATAAAGCCGTATTGTCAATGAATATATCCGACAAACAAGCCAATAGGGTATTCAAAATCATGAATTTCTTAATTGATGCGGTAGTTGAATTAGGCGGAACGATAAATGTGAATGCAGGTGAAGAGGATAATACTAGCTTGCGGCTATTTGGTCATGATTTTTCCTTTTCGATGATTGAAACCAAAGTGAAAAGACGTTCTTTATTGTCAAATCTGCAATCTAGAAGCGTGACGATTGGGTTAAAACCAATGTATGAAAAGATCCCCAGTGGCTTTCTTAAAATGGATTTCAAGGAGATTCTCGGCTATGCGAATAGAAATAAAATAGCCAAGTCACTTTGTTTTTCTGAAACTCTTGATAGGCCATTTGAAAAACAAATAGGTGAAATTTTAGCAGAACTGATGAGAAATGCAATTGACATAAGTATAACCAGATACATTGCTGAGCGAGAATATGAAATTAGGAAAAAAGAGCAGGAGCGTCTTTACGCTATTGAAGAAGCGAAGAAGCAAGACTTTAAGAGGCTTGAAGAATACAATCTTCGTAGACAGCATTTAACACAAAACATTGAGAATCAAATGAAAAACTGGTTTAAGGCTCAAGAACTTCGGAAGTATGTAGAGGAGTTGGAGAGATATGTTGCTGCTTGTAAGGACGAGACAACAAAGGACTTGTTAATCTATATTCAATTGGTACGAGAAGCAGCGGAAGGTTCTGATCCTGTGAAAGATATATTGAACGAGTTAAAAGCACTAGAAGGTATTTGATTATTTATTACTATCTGGCTAATCGTATTAAGATGAATGGAATTAGCCAGATATCTTTTCCTTCACCCATGGTAAAAGGTGATAATTCAATTTTCTAGTACCATTTAATCAACTAAGTCGTCCGAGTCTGAATCTAATACATGTGACTCAATATTTCCATTTGACCTTATTACAATTATCCCCTTTTCTTTGGCAGTCTTACTTGGTGTTCCATAGAATTGGTAACTCTGATCCTCAAAGGTTACATGATATTCAAAAACAATGGCTTTTTTAATTTTCTTAAGAAACTCCATACACAATTTGAAATCAATTTCTGCAATACATCCATACGTTCCCTGTTTAGTATATCCTCCTTCTTCGCTTGGCTCGCTCCATTTTTTTATACGAAAAGGAAGTTTAGAATTTTTGGCTGGAAGCGAAAGATAAGATTCATCTAAGTGTTTCTGACCAACAAAATTTAGTAAGTCTTCAGAAAAAGTGAAGGTATTTGTATTCACATCTTTTGCAAAGGGATCATGCTGATCAAGTCGGTCATCTCTAAATGAACCAATATCAACATGCGTACAGCAGCTTATTAGGGTTACTCTCGGATATCGGGATTGCTAACATATATTTGATCTTTGTTTTTTCGATAGTGCTTTTCTCTCTCACCTAGATACACCAAAATCTAAATATCTTTTGTATTCTACACAGGTTTCTCCAACATCATACTTTCGAACTGAGCTCATGATAGGGCATAACTTTTGATTTCTCAAAACAATGGGCTCTTATAATGCTTATTGTGGCTAATCATAGGTCTTTTGGAAGGGATGCCTATTCCTTTGTCGAAATATTATACATTGGTTAATGTCAGAAAAGGAGGCTTTACTAATGGAAATGACAATGACATTTGGTAAGTATAAAGGTAAGGCTATTGAAGAAGAGTACCGAATGAACCCTAGTTATTTTTCTTGGATGAGAGAGAATGGCATGCTTAGGTAAGCTTGAGTATCAGCAATTTATAGAAACAATCCCATATCATTATCCGTGGTGATTTGGAAGGGAACTTGATATTCGGGGTGGATACCAATGCTGGAAGTGCGGAAGGTTGATGGATATATCTCTGATACTTAATCCTGAGGTCAAAAATGAGCTATTTTGCTTGTTTCAAACCTAAATCGCAAATTCCTTTTGCAAAACGAGAAATATTCTGGACTAATATTAATTATATATGGGAGCAAATTACTGTGTATGAAAAAAAAATTATACAAGACCTATATGTTGAAAAAACAAAAAATGATCCTAATTCCAAAACATTAGCCAATGCATTAGATATGATTACTAAGACTGTATTTGAGGATTCCAACAGATTTATTTTCGAGTTGATTCAAAATGCAGATGACTCTCCTATTAAATCAGGAGTGGCTAATATTAATGTTGAAATAAAACTGCTAGAAAAATACTTGATTTTCAGTCATACAGGTAAACATTTCACCAAAGAAGATGTTAAAGGCATATCTGATTTAGGGAGTGGAGATAGTGGAAAAACAAAAGATATTGAAAAAACAGGATACAAAGGGATAGGGTTTAAGTCTATTTTTAACACTTGCGATTTAGTATATATTCTATCAAACAATTTCACATTCAAATTTGATAAAAATCATGACAGATGGAGAGTAACGCAAAATTATCCTTGGCAGATCATACCTATTTGGTTTGAGGAAACTGAATTGGATAATGAAATTCGGAACGAGATTAATAGATTGAATGTGATCACTATAGTTCCTATTAACAATAGAGAACAAATTAAAAAGGAAATATTAGAAGTTTTCGGCGATTCTAGAATTATGTTGTTTTTACGACATATTTCCGAATTGTCTTTCTTTGATGGTAGTGTACAGAAAATACGATTAACACGCGAACAAGATGATGATGGACTTAAATCTATATTTGTTAATGGATTAAGGAAAAGCCGCTGGTTATACAAAGAATTTACCGTTCCAGTCGATACAGACTTAAAACAGAAAATTAAACATCTTGATAAAGCAACTTATCCAGATAAGTTAAAAGAAGCAACAAATATTAAAATTTCATTTGCCGCTCCAGTTGTTGGGGATGATATAGAGGAAATAACAGATGCTCTAATATATTGCTACTTACCAACAAAGGTCCAATGTAACTTTAACTTTTTAATAAATGGAGACTTCATAACAAATGCAGAAAGAACGAGAATCCTTGAAAATGATTGGAATGGATTTATATTCAAGCATATAGCCATATGTAAGATCAAGTGGCTGGCTGAATTAGTTGTAGATAGTAAATATAAATATCAATTCACGAAACTAATAAGAGGTAAGTTTTCTTCAGTCGGTTCTTTAACAAGCAAATCTTATAATGAAGGTCTTGATAGTGCAATTGCTGAAATACCTTTTATTCCGGTTCAGGATTATGAGAATGTTTTCTCAAAAATAAGTGATTGTATTATAGATAATACGGGTTTCAGTGAGGAATTTGGAACTGAGTTAATTTTAAGTCGATGTACTGTTAAAAATTACGTAGCTGATTATAAAATTCAGAATCCAAGCATGTTGGCAGGATTAGGTGCTGAAATAGTCGATAAAAAAGAGTTGTGTGGTCTATTTTTAACAGAAACATTTAAAAAAATGGTTAATTCAGATGTGCAATATAATATTAGATTGATTAAATTTCTGCACCAAAAAGATAATAAGTCTGGATGGTCAACATATTTGAAATCAGTTCCCTTTTTATTAGATGAAGTCCAACAATTGAGCCCACCAGAAAATTTATATTACCCATTACCTGAAGGGGAAACGGAAATCTCCAATGTTGTCTGTATGAAATGTTTAGATATACAAGTATTCGAGAATATAAAAAGTGATGATAAGCTTATTATGTGGCTTACTTCCTTAGGGATCAGGGAACCTTCGGAGTTAGACATCCTGAGAAAATCGATTTTTCAAATGATTGATGCTGATTTAGTTAAAATGTCAAATGCATTACTTATAGGAAGGTTTGTTTATAGGATTTTTGATAAAGGAATTCTCAATGAGAATGATTGTAAGAAATTATCTAATTTGAAATTAGTAACAACAAAGGGCAGTTTACAGCTTCCTAGCAGATGCTACCTATCAGATTATTTTAAACCCGATTTAAACCTTGAGAGTTTCTTTACTGAAGGAGAATACGTATCTCCTCAGTACACCGAAGAGATAAGGGAAGTATCTGGTTACAAAAAAATGTTCATAAGATTTGGTGTTCAACAGAAGATAAGAGTCTTAATAGAAGAACGAATTGAAAGACCACAATTTGAGAGAAAATATCCTGATGTGCAATCTTATCTGAACTTTCTAGATAATGGAGACTTTTATCCTCAGCAGACAAAAACCTATAGATACACTTCGCAACATGGATTAAAGAATTTTGTATATGTGCAGTATCTGGAATATTCGAGGTATTTTAAATTCTCTTTGAAGTTGTGGGAAATAATTCTCGGAAGCAGCTGGAAAGAAATTTGTTCTAAATCTTCGAGTTCGAAGTACTTTACTTATTTTGGAGATTGTAATTTAGATAGTAACTCTTATATACAGTATTACGTAAAAAACAATCCATCTATACCAAGTGATGATGGACAATGCTATAAATCAATAGATTTATATTCTAGAAGCTTGAAAAAAATTGTCGGAGATTTTTTTCCTGTTGTGCATAAAGATATTTCTTTGAATAAAGAACAAGAGGAATTTCTCGCGATCAAAACAATGGTTACTACTCATGATTGTATATTTCTACTAGAAAAGCTAGAAGATATCTCATTAAACAGTTCTACACTAAAAACCATTGATTCTATATATAAACAAATAATCAATAATAAACCGGTTAACGATAATAATCTCAGGTTCAACTCTTTGAAGTTATTGGCAACAGATGATTCATTTCAATTTGTTTCTGAACTTCATTTTTTTGATGTGAAGGGACTAATGCCTCCCAGCAATTCAAAGTATTTTATAAAAATATCAGGATCACGAAAAGAAAACAAAATATTATTTGATTATTTCGATATACCTGTAATAAGAGACGAGGACCTTCGACTTAACGCCACCGGCACAGAAAGTGATGAAAAACTAAAGAAAAAACTACTTCAAAAGTTAAAGTACTTAGCTATGCTTATTGCTAATATTAAAGCAGAAGACCCTATGGAAGTTTTATATAAACTAACTAGGACAATCATAGATGCAAATTTTTTTAAGGCTGAATCGTTGTCTCTACTACTGATTAATAAATCAAGTATAGAAATATACAATCAAACTATTGATTCTTGGTATCATGCTGATTCAAATTCAGTTTATTATGCGGGTTCATTAAATAATCCATTGACACTTTATAACCTAAGTAACTCTCTAAGTTCTCTCTTTGAAATGAGGGGAAATGATAGGGAGATCCATCTTATATTACAGCTCACCGACATTGACACAGAAAAGTGGTTTAGATCCATAGGATACTCAGTTATTGATATTGAGCCTGTTGAATCCGAAATTTCTATTGAGAAAGAGGATCCAAAATTTGCTGATTATGATAATCATGAAGATCCTGAAGTAGGAGAGGATAGTTTTTTAGAATATATAAACCAATCTGATGTTGAGGATAATTTACCATCCGCATTCAATAATACTCAAAACATTAGAAAGCAGAATTTCTACTATGAAAATAACCATGACGAACTTTATAGTGTCTCAAAGAAGGGAAATACTGAGTTCAGGGAAATAGGGAGTAACTTTAATTCTTCTAAAAGTACTTTATCTATTGATAATTTTGGTTCTGGAAATCAAAGGAAACGTTTGATTTCTTACGTATCAAGTGAGGAAAATAAGATTTCTTCACAAATAAATATGAATGAAAGGCGATCACAATACCAAACTGCAGCTATAGACGCTGTCATTCATTATGAGATAACGAAAGGGCGCAGACCAAATCAAACTTCTGAGATAGGAAAATGTTATGACGTAATATCCTATAATGGTGAAGTGGAGGAGGTCAATCGGTATATTATTGTATTTGGCTTTATTGGTGAATGGAACAACTATGAAGTGTTTTTTTCAAATGAGCAAATGAAGTTTACGAAAGAAAAAGAAGATCAGTTGTGGCTATACGTTGTTGAATTCGTTGAAGATGAACAACATCTACGAATTAATCGAATTCAGAATCTTTACAGTAAAATCACATCTTACGTTTTTGATTATGGGTGGAGGGTTATGGCAGAGAAGGACAATCTCCTAGAGAAGTTTGTTGCTGGCGTAAGAATTAACCATCACATTCATGGTTTGGGAATAATAAAGGAAGAGATAAATAAAGGGAAAATGAAATTTTTAATTGTAGATTTTGAAAACGACGAAAAAAGAATTCCTATTAATATAACTCAAATAGATATTTTGGAGGATTAATCAAATTGGCTAAAATGATTCCGGATTTGACTGAAGAACAACTTTCTTATTTCAAATCTTATGGTGAAGTTCAAGTATACAGAGCATTGAAGGAAGCACTTCCAGATGGTTATTATGTGTTCGCCCAAGTAGCTTGGATTTTGAAACGAGAAAATGATGAGGCACGTGATGGAGAAACAGATTTTGTAATTATGCATCCTCAGTTTGGATATTTGTGTATTGAAGTAAAAGGTGGAGGAATTTCTTTTAATGCTACTACTGATCAGTGGTTTTCAACAGACCGTCATGGAATAGAGCATTCAATAAAAAATCCAATTCAGCAAGCGAAAAATGCAAAATATTCTATTAGAGCAAAGCTGCTGGAAACTAATCTAGTGGACTTATTTAAGGAGAGTAAGATTCCATGTGGGCATGCAGTATTATTCCCTGATATAACTGATACAAGTTCTATAAGCCGTTTAGATTTACCTGAAAATCTTATAGGGACATATAATAATATGCTGGGAATTAGAAAATGGGTTAATGATTGTTTTGATTATTGGAATAAAAAAAATCCATCTAACTCCACCTTTTTTGGACAAAAAGGAATAGATGCTTTTACAAAGGTATTTGCAAAATCATTTACTGTTCAACCGCTAATTTCTAAGAATCTAAAAAGCGAAGAAGATATTAGAATTATGCTTACAACAGAACAAATGATAGTGTTGGATACACTTATAAGAAGACGCCGTGTAATAGTTAGTGGGGGTGCTGGAACTGGAAAGACAATCCTGGCTGTTGAAAAAGCAAAGAGGTTAGCTAGAGAAGGATTTTCAACGTTGCTAACTTGTTTTAATCGGCCGCTTGCGAATTATTTAACAGAAGTATGTAAGGGGATTGATAGGCTAACTGTTATGACATTTCATCAACTATGTTATTCCATAATTAAAGAGGCTGAAGAGGTAAGTGGTATTAACTTATTGTTGGATGCACAGAAGACCTATCCTGGTGAAAATTTATATGATGTACAACTTCCGTGCGCTGCATTATTTTCATTAGATTATATTTCCGATAGATACGATGCAATAGTATGTGATGAAGGCCAAGACTTTCGAGAAGAGTATTGGGCACCACTTGAAGAAATGCTATTTGATAAAGAATCCAGTCCGTTTTATATTTTTTTTGATGATAATCAAAACCTTTACTCCCGGGTTAGCACCTTTCCAATATCTGAAGACGAAATATTCCCTCTGCTAAAAAATTGTAGAAATACTATGCAAGTTCATGAGATATCTTACAAGTATTACTTGGGTGAATCAGTAAAACATTCAAATATAAAAGGCGAAGAAATAGTGTATGTAAGTGCCAATATTACGAATAAGCAAGCATCAAGTATACAATCAAGAATTCAAAAATTAATTTTGGATGAACAAATAGAGCCTAGTCAGATCGTGGTGCTAGTTGTTGATGCCCTACATCAGAGGGAGTATTTTGATTCCTTGAAAATAAATCCACTTCCTAAAGGGTATCAGTATACGGATATTGAACAAAGGAAAGATAGTTCGGTAGTAGTTACAACAGTCAATAAATTTAAGGGCTTAGAATCGGATGTTGTTTTTTTATGGGGATTGGATTCTATAAAACTCGAGGAACAAAGAGAGCAGTTATATGTTGGATTAAGTCGCGCGAAGTCTATTTTAATTATAGTCGGAAATGAACAAACTTGTTCGTTCTTTCAAGCAGAGTAACAGATAGTTATTGTTTAAGTGTTACTAAGTTTTAATCGAGATATTATTGAAAGATATGGATTTCTATTGGTTAACATGTATTACTCCTTCTCTGTGTTTGTAGTGGTTTCAATGCCTAATTACTACTACTATAAAAAAATGATTGGTGGGTTATAAGTGCATATATCTAGGGTGAATATGTCGGGCTATAAAAACACTAAAGAAAGCTCTGAAATAAGGCTTAACAAAGGACTCAATGTACTAGTGGGAGAAAATGGTTCAGGAAAAACAACAATTGTAAATGCATTAAGACTTATTCTTCGGGAAAATGAATTTTCTTATATGAATATAGATGAGGACGATTTTTATATTTCTTTGGATAAGCAATACTCTGGCTCTAATATTAGAATAGACCTTACGTTAGAGTCCTTGGATTCAAATGAACAAGTTACATTTTTAACTTGGTGCGATGCGGACTACAATGCACAATTGCATTTAGAGGTTAACTCAAATCCAAATAGGAAGGGATATTATAAGAAAGAAATTTGGGGTGGGGCTTCAAAGTCAAGCATTTTTGAAGAGGAAACCTTTGATTACATCGATTGTATCTACTTACCCCCTCTTCGAGATGCAGAGGAAAAACTAGTTAACGGAAAGAGATCCAGACTGGCACAACTACTAAAAAAACAATATGGCGATAAAAAGGATATACTTGTACAGAACGTAAGTGAGTTCAATGAACAAATTACAAGTAATGCTGAAAATAAGTACAATGAGATTGAAACAGCTAAGAAAAATATTAATACTAAGCTTGAAGAGGCATTGGGGCAACGTCTTGGGCAAAGTATAAATCTTCAATTTGCAGAGACATCATTTAATAAAATCGTGGAAAGTATAAAGATGGTGTTTTTTCCAGGTATCCAGCAAAGTGATCCTGATAAATTTAGGGATATTGCTACAAACAGTTTGGGATACAACAACTTGTTATACATAGCTACTGTATTTGCAGAGCTCGAATTATTAAAAGACAATAATTTGATGACTGTTTTATTAATTGAGGAACCAGAGGCTCATTTACATCCCCAACTTCAAGTCAAATTTATAAAGTATTTAGAAGAAGTCACCCGAAACCTAAAGAATTTGCAGGTTGTTATAACTACACATTCTCCAGTACTCGCTTCTTCTATAGATATAAATAATTTAATACATATATCACAATTGGCAGATAGGATTATTGCAACTCCATTTAAGGAGATAGATTTAGGCGAAAGCAAAAACTATATTAATAGGTGGCTTGATGTTACAAAATCTACACTATTGTTTTCAAAAGGTATAATTTTTGTAGAAGGGATCAGTGAAGCTATGCTTATACCTACTTTCGCAAAGATAGTGTTGGCCCAATATAACAAAGAGGCCCTAGATAAATCCGAAAGATTATTGCCAACTTCCTTAGAAGAAGCTGGTGTATCTACGATAAATATCAACGGAATAAACTTTAAACATTTCATGAAATTATTTTCAAATTGTGATGGTTCTTCTGGTGTAGAACATTTGCCTATTTTTTGTTCAGGGATCACGGACAATGATCCGCCAAAACTTGAGGTTCTTGTGTATGATGAGCAAGGTCAACTGAGAAAAGACAAAGATGGTGAGCCCTTAACTAAACTTCAAGATACGTTTCCTTTACCTAGTGAGCCACCTATTGGAGCCAATAGTGCACTTCGACTAGTTCCTGATATTAATCAGAGTACGTGGGGGAGGTTGTTTTCTTCTCCCTTAAAAACATTTGAGTACGACTTAGCCATAAGTGGTAACACAAGTCTAATGGCAAAAGCTATTCATGATTTGTGGCCGACTGAAGGATCAGTAAAAAAACGATGCAACTTAATATTTTCAAAAAATAATGGGTACTCAAATGAACATGAACTAACGGAAGATGCTGAATACATTTTCAAACATATTGATGCTGATGAAGTTGGGAAAGGAATCTACGCACAAGAATTATCAGATTATATAGAAACTCAAATAAAAGAGCAGATGGATAAAGTAAATGCTACAAAATCAAATATTAAAGATGTTTACTCAATCATAAGCAATATCATAAACATTCCTAATTATATTAGAAAATCAATAATTTGGGCATGTGGTGGTGAGGTGTTGGATGAATAAGGGGGAAATGGAGCAAGAGATCATAAGAACTTTGAGTGAAAATAAAGAGACAATGAGTTCATATATTTCTTTAATTCAAAGTAAAGTAAGAGAAAAAACAGATCAACAATTAAAATATGTTCTTTCTCCTACGACGGAAAACATCTTTTTAGAAGCTTGTGCAGGAAGTGGTAAGACTGAGGTTGTTGGAATGAAAACAGCATTTGAGATCAATAAATGGAGTTCAAAGAACAGCGGTATTGCGGTTCTTACTTTTACTAACGATGCGACGGATACCATTAAAGAGCGGGTAAAAGTCTTTTCCGGTTTAACTACATTGTATCCACACTATATAGGCACCTTATCTGGATTCATTCACGGATTTATTGCTCAGAGTTATGGATATAAATACTTTAAACATAAAAATAGAGGAGTCGATGCCTCGTATAGGCTTGTTGACAAAAATTTAGTTGTCTATGAAAATCACTGGTTGAAAAAATATAAGCTCCCATATATGAATCTCAATTCATCAGGGCAAGACGTGTATGCACACCAAATTTATTACGATTATAAAATAAACGACATCGTTATTTTTTATTCGGAAAATTATAAACTTCCGTTGAAAGAGTATTATCAGCTAACTACAGTGCAAGAATTTGTTCAAGATTATCGAAACAGGAAAGGGAATGATCGATTATTAGGGTTTGAGTACATAAAAAAAGAAATAGGAAAAGTGAAACAAACCTTTTTTGAGGATGGATTCGCTAACTTTGATGATATAAATAGTATTGCGTATAGAGTTTTAAAAAAGGATGCTCATCTAGCTTCGCTCATAGCTGCGCGATTCCCTCTCATTGTTGTAGATGAATGTCAAGATCTCTCATGGATTGAAATTAACATTCTTCACCAATTAAAGGAGCACGGTTCCATCCTACATTTTGTTGGGGATCTTAACCAATCAATTTATGAGTTTAAAGGTGCAGTTCCAGTAACCACGACCGAATATTTGTCTGGATTTAAAAAGTTCTATTTAACTGATAATTTTAGAAGTTGTCATTCCATTGTAAATACATCTAATAAATTATTAGATGTCACATTACCAATACGTGGCTTAGCAGCTGATAAATTCGGTGTTAATAGTGTTTGTTATATGGAATATCAAGACCTAATAGTACTGAAACAACAGTATGCTAATTTTCTTGAGAAACTAGATATACCCTTCAGAAGGTCAGCTATCTTGGTGCGACAGCAAACATTAAAACAAGATTTTGAAACAAACATTAAAGAAAGTAAACATTCAATTTTAGATGCGCTACAATTATGGGCTGAAAATACACCCAAGTCACGGATGTTGGCATTAGAACTTGCAAGTAGTCATATACACAAGTGGTTTGGAGGGGCAAAAACTAGAAGTAACTACTATTGTCCAAATGCAATTGACTCTGTTTATAGATGGAGAATCTTTATTAAAGACTTTTTGGATGGGTGTGCTGCATTACCAGAATTGTTGAGGATAAATGATATTGAATATTCAACGTGGTATAGGAATTTTAACAATAGTTATAAGAGCATACTTCAAGAAGCGTATAAAGATCTGTCCAATTTTGATAGTGAAAAGAGAGTCTTTGAAGACTTACCAAAAATAATATCTCCTCGAGGTACTGCTAAATGTAGTGTTTCTTCTTATAAAACAATAGAGAGTATAAATAACGTTTCAGTTAGCACTATTCATTCAGTTAAAGGCAAGGATTTTGATAGTGTAATGTTGGTTTCAAGTCGTCATAATTCAGGAAGTGGCCATTGGAAACAGTGGATTGAAAAAGAACTGGAATCTGGACGTATAGGATATGTTGCAAATACTAGGGCGAAATATTCTTTAGTTTGGGGTGTTCCGGTATTAAAGGAAGAAGAAAAAGCTTTGCTTGAGTCTTATGGCTTTAAACAGGCAGACTGATAAAATAGGATTATGGATGAACTGATCAGACCTTTCGAAATTAGCCGACTGCTCAGCATAAAACGCTGTTTATACGATGACGTTGGTGCTATGCGCAGTGTTTAAAAAATTGGCTAATGTTTTAGATTTCTTGATTTCGTGCTTAGTGAGAAATCAGTTTGTAGTTCTTTTCGTAAATAACAAGTGAATTTTAGAAACTAACTTTAATGTGATTAGAAAGTACAAACTTTAATGTCATTGAGTTTAAAAGGATATTTTTTCAGGCACCAACTATAATGCAACTTACAAATGAGGTTGAAAACCCCAAAATGGTTGATATTACGGTGTTTTTCAGTTACCAACATTAATGTCACTGAACATCTTGTCCGGTGATAAAAAAGTGTGGAACCAGTAAAGAAAGTCTGGAACCAGTAAATAAACTGTGGAACCAGTAAAGAAAGTATGGAACTGCTAAAAGAATAAAACACATCATGGGCCGTCCTAATTTAATAATAGGGCGGCCTTAATTTATTTAGAGAGGATAAATGATTATGAATTCCAAAGAACCTTCCGAATGATATTGGAAGGTTTTTCTTCTGATTCACAGATATTCCGCTAGGTCAGATCCACAAAGGTCGTTTTATCTCTTAAGAGGGCAAAAATCCAGTGAAGTAGCTTATTTGCACAAGCAATGATTGCAACTTTATGGCCTTTTCCTTCAACTTTTTTCTTGTCGTAAAATGCTTTAATCTTCTTGTTTACGGAAAGTCTGAGGCCGCAACGAACGGCTAGGAACAAAGCAAGACGTAACCGCTTAGAGCCACGTTTAGAGATTCGATTCCGGGTTGCCGTAAACTTCCCAGAAGAAAAAACACCTGGATCTAGGCCGGCGAAAGCCACCATTTTTTTCGCATTGCTAAACCGCTCGATTTCCCCAACTTCCGATAAAATTGTTGCAGCAATTTTATTGCCAATGCCGGGAATCGAGCGTAAGAGATCGAACGCCTCAATGCCTCCAGTCAGAGTATCTATCTGAGATTCAAGGTTGGAAAGATGCTCCTGGTACTGAAGAAGCGATTGAATAAGGATCTCCATACTTATAAAATGGCTGGACATCGTAGCATCCCTAAGTTCTTGTCATTTATGACATCATGTTCTTGTCATCCGACAGTAGTAGCGTTGCTTGTCGGGTGACAAGAACATTAAGGCCGCGAAAATTGCGGTTTTTTTTGTTTATGGGATCAAGTTCTTGTCATAACCCAATGACAAGAACTTGATCCCATTTCCGAAATTGACAAGAACTTGATCTCATTACCGAATGTGCGCTGTGGAGTAATCCAGGTAATATTGATTGGTGCTTTTATAATGTTAGAGATATGACACCAGAGGAACAAGTTTATTTTAAGGTTCCAGAATCACCTTGCCAAGAACAGTTCGAGACTCGGAGAGTTCCATAGCGCGTGCAGCTTGTGTCAGCGGAAAACGGGCTGCGACTTGAGGCTCTATGATGCCTTTTTGTACGAACGTTAGCACTTGACGAAGGTCCTCCTGCATTCGATTTCGCCATGCCTCTTTGCGCCGTGCGCCGCCCCAGATGTTGTAGAATGTAGCACGGCGGCCATTCGGTAGAGCGTTCCACAACGCGAGTTTGGCGAAAACTGGGAGGGAAACAAGCATTAACGATCCCGTCTCTTTCATAGTAGCCATCCCATAGCACACCAGCGCGCCTCCTGTGGCAAGTAAACGCCAAGACCTTTTTACACTCGCACCTCCAAGGTGGTCGAAAACGGCGTCTACTCCGTTTGGTGCGAGAGATCGAATGTTTTCCTCAAGTTGAGGATTCCGGTAGTCTAGCGGTTCAACGCCGAGTTTTCGCAACGCCTCGTGATGATGCGGGTTGGCTGTACCTATGACACGCACACCTGCATGACGTGCCAACTGGACCAACGTAGTACCCACGCCGCTATTGGCACCAAGGACTAATATGGTCTGTCCGGACTTTACTTTGGCATGCCGATGTAGCATTTGCCAGGCCGTAACCCCATTCACAATCACCGTCTCGGCCGAGATTGCGTCTATCTCCACGGGTACTTCCACTAAGTCGGCTACCTCGAGGATGACATGACTTGCCCAGCCGCCGATTTTCGTGATCGCCGCTACGCGCCGGCCAATCAGTGAGACTTCTGCTGGAGACGCGTTTGGGCCGACTGTTGTGACGGTGCCAACGAGATCATATCCGAGAACAAACGGAAAGGACGGTTGTCCGTAATATCGTCCACGCCGCATACTTTTTTCCGCAAACGAAACACCTGTTGCTTCCACGCTTATGAGCGCCTGTCCTTGCACCAGTTCTGGCAGCACACGCTGGCGAATCTGCAACCCTGATGGTTCAACGATGCCTGGCAGGACGATTTCTGTTGTATGAACGACTGAAGATGAGAGTTGCTTTGTCATGGTATTCTCCTTTGTGCTTCTATTTTTGGTGTTGTACGATGATTGAACTTCCATTTAGGGAGTGCGTCCTGTCCGATGCGGCAAGCACAATATTCACAATGGACCCATCTATGACGCCATAAATTGGGCCACTGCGAGGAGACAGAGCGCCACCGGTGCCCTTGGGAGCATTAACGATATGAGCCATGATACTCCATCTCATTTGTAAGTGAATGTTCATTTACTTTTGGCGAAAAAAATAAGACGATGCGAAGACGAAGTAATACTCCAGTCAGAACATTTCAGCAAAGTCAAAATCGAGATGACGACTTTGCTGAATACCCAGTTACCTCCTTTCAGAAGAGGAAGGATGATAAAAGCCAATCGTAAGAGATTTCGCCCAGTCGCTGTCAATCGACTCCAGTTCAGCAGTAATAATCAAGTTGCACAACTGGCCGTATGCAATGAATCGCTGAAGCTGATCGTCGTTCGCCCTCGCATGTGTGCGCACACATGTCACCACCCGTTGCAAGCCACGCTGCACTGCCTCGCGAACTTCATCTACGTTAGTGACGCTTTGTGCATGAACCTGTACTCTCAACAAATCCTGATCCGCAATGAGTTCCGCATAGGCATTGCTCATCGAATCCAAAACGTCTAAAGCTTCGTTGGTCGATGCGTGTTTGGCTGCCGTTGTGAGAGTATCAGCGATTTGTTCATAGCAATAATCCACTACGGCTACAAACAACTCCAACTTCGTGCCAAATAATCGCATGACATAGCCTTGGGAAATCCCAGTTGCATTTGCCACATCCGTGACAGTGGTAGCGTAGTACCCTGTCTGTGCAAAAACGCACAGTGCTTGAGGCAGTACCTCAATACGTCTAGCTTCAGCGGTTGACCTTGAATGTATTTTCTTTGTCATCATGTAAGTAAGTGTACATTCACTTATATGAGAAGTCAAACACATTTTTATCATTTCTGCAACGGCAGGATTTCTGCAGGTCTATATTAATCATAAGAAATTGCAGCTTTTATGGACATGATTCATCCTCTGCCAATAACGATTCTTGGGATCCAGTCACGTTGAATGAAGACGAATATTATATTTTGGCGGATGTGCGTTGGAGAGGATTCAATGATAGTCAAACAGCAGGACCGTTTCAAAGTGAAGATATCATTGGAAAAGTAGTAGGTTATGAAAAAAATGAGGTCAGCTTAATTACGCCATTAGAGGACGATAGTTGAACACATTCAGGACAAGGTTGTCGACATGAACGGCAACTTTGCTCATCACAAGGTAAGTAAAACAATGAAGGATCCGCTATAAAATCAACACCGATATGTAAGACGCTAAGAGATAGAAAATGCCGTCATAAAAAAGTGGTTGGCCATTATACGAAGGCAGAGGTGTATCAGAGAAATATAGACTCATCCATGTGCTTCATGAAAGATTGAACTAACGGGGAACGATAGTTGAATATTACACATTGATAAGCAGGTCCTTCGGTATCCTGCTCTTTTTATTAAGCTCCCATGGAAGAACGGAATTACTTCCATCATCTGTGGTGCGTCGCATGCGCTGCATGTATGGCTAACGGGCAGATTACGTTAATGATAAGTTAAAAGAATGTAAGATGACAAGAATATAGCCTGATTAATATCCGCGTAAATCGCGGTTTTTTTGTTTTATCGGAACAGATTCTTGTCATTGCGCATTGTCAAGAATCTGTTCCGATTGCCGTTTGAGGCCAAGAATGAGTTCCGATAGTCGCTGATAATTAAGATAACAGGCAACTTACTTTAATTGCGATATCCATAGTATGGATTATATGGTAAGTTAAATTGAGATGTTTAGGCGGTAATAATTTCACTAATTGTAATAAACTCTGTCGTGAATATAGATACGGTAATAGGGATCTGCGACAGGTGTCACAGATAATACGTTAGGCGAAACCGGGAGTAAGTAACATTAAAACCAAAAGACTGAAACTAGAAGGGGAAAATGATTATGATCACGTATTCAGAAGACAAACTCCTTAACGCTGCAGATGTAGCCGTGGAGCTAGTATAAAGTAGTGGACACAAAAAGGAGGACTGATAAAATAATATTGAAAGGTTGTGTCCAACTATGGGAACCAAGCAAGGAAGATATAGTGATGAGAATCGGCGGTGATTTCAGTGGTTTCTCTTGGAGATAGAATTAACATGGAGATTAATGTATTGTGATAACAAACAAAGTTATATTATAGGACGGTTGTCCAATATGTTAGGAGTGACTACGAATGCGTATCAAAAATGAGGAAATATACCCTGACTGCCTGATTATTACCAGAACAGTAGAGGTTGGCGGACTTACGAAATCGGAGATTCTCCAGAAATTTCAACAATACTCCATCTTGATAAACGAGTATGGAGAGAGGCTATTAGCTGCTGATAAATTTACGATTTCTGATACAAAGTACAGTCTGCAAACCGTTGAACTAACCGTTGGCAATCTTGGCTTTCCTGATGGTGCTACTACGATCCAGATTTTTGAAAGAGCAAGCAATCTTGGATTGGGATTGTGTCCGCTTGAGCTAGGACCTCACCTAAGACTTGAGTATCTAGATCAGCCTGAAGGTTATTCGGGGAATCGGTTACAGCGACAACAAGCTCCATCCGGCTCCATCACAATAGCATCGAAGTCACTATCTGAAGACGATGCTTTTCCAAAAGGCTTTTATCTTAGACGAATTAACGAAGTGTTGTGGCTTCGCGGATACTGTGCGGATCATCTGCACGTTTGGAATCATGATGATCATTTTATCTTTTGTCAAACAAAAAGAAACGGGGCAGTGTAACGGAATGATCAAGAATTAAAGAAGGTTGTCCGAATCAGTGCACTTATTGATTCACAATAACCTGGAATTCTTGATACATGTTTTGGTAGATATTTTAATCAAACTTTATTCTAAAGCTACAGCATAAACCCAACTAAAAAATCTTCGAAACGCGGTTAAGTCAACGTTTTGAAGATTTTTATGAGTTTCATAACTTTCATTTGGAGTGGTTTTCTAAATTCCGAATGTATAGAGTAGGAATTGTATACTTTTGATTATTTCATTGAAATTTATCCCACTCTTCTCTTAATAGACCAAATAAATAGATATCATGGAATGATCCAAATCTAAAAATTTCATTGCGTAAAATACCTTCTTTAATAAAATGACACTTTTCGTAAGAACGAATGGCATTGGAATTGAAACTAAACACTTGTAGTTTAATTTTATTAATGTGAATGTAATTAAAAATAAACGAAGTTAATGTATTCATCGCGTCTGTACCAAAGCCTTTATTTTGCCATTTATCGCCGATAGAAATCCCTACGTAAGAAGTACTATTTTGCCAATTGATTGTGAATACACCACATGAGCCAATCAGTTCATTCGTTTCTTTTTCAAAAATACCAAACATAAATTCTTCTTTTTTTCCACTAATAGCATTGAAAAAAGTAGAGTGATCTTCAGCAGTCAGTGGAAATGGAATGTCATCATTCGCAAGTAAAAGCGTACTTATTTCATTTTCAATTTGAGCAAAACGGTCAAGGTTATTTTGTTCCATTTGTTTTAATTGGACTGTTTGCCCCGTTAAATAGTGATTTAATAACTGTTTCATTATATTCTCCCTTTAATAAGGGCTGCAGTTGGAGATACAACCCCTTAGATTTTTTGTTGTTTAAACAAAACGTCTACTGCAATTTTCGCTAACATATTCACAACTCCTTTTAATCAATAATATCCAGTATATCCCGCAATTAATGGTTTGGAAACTAAAATAATTCATCCTAACTTATACGTCCACCAAAAAAACGTTAACATAAGGATTCACATAAATCTTGGAGGAGTAAATAGAAAATATTACCTGTAAGATCCATCTTAATAAGCGAAAAAAATGTTGAAAAATGATCAGTTTAACAATCGTTGCAACAAATGGACTTCTAGACTACAAAAGAAGGTGATATCATGGAATCAGTTGTTTTAGTTGGAGCATTATATATAATGCCTATTGTATCTTTTCTATTTATGTTCTTGTTTTTAGATATGATTAAAGAAGATAAACAAGGATTGAAATTTGTATCCTCAGTATTATTTGCAGCAATTTGTTGGATTATTTCATCATCAATTGTTTTAAACTTTAATTAACATAAGTGAATTAAGTAAGTCTCCTTCTTATTTTGTGTATAAAAAAGACATGACCGTAACGCTGGTCATGCCGGAATCCGAATATCGATTGGAGGCTCATGTTTTCTAAGCAAAAATAGGAGTGTTCTTGTACATCGTTTTCTTCAGAAGTTTTTATGCAGGCGATTGTCGCTAATGTTCGTTATAATCCGAACGAGATTAATGAGGCCGGCGAAATAAGAACTCGCCCCAGAACCAATGCAAAGGCCCCACTTCACCTGATTTGGCGGAAGAATGGCAGCGACGCCTCCCATTTCTTTTGAGATGAAGTATAAACAGTTTTGAAAAAACTTGATGCTGCTGTCTGGTTTCTCATCTTGTCCTTCGGCACTTTTGTCCTCTTTTTTCAATTCCATATCGAAGACCATACACTCCAGCACAAACACCGTTACGCCCTCCAGGATGTTCCACACACCTTTGGCGCGGGATGCATTCATCTTGGACTTGGACTTGCGCATCGCCAGCAGCAATCCCAATTCGATGAACGGGCTTGCAAAGCTGATGCCCCAGATGGCTCTCTGCAGAGCAACTTCCTCTTGGGTACCGACCGGGTATGACCCGGGAATTTTCGCGACCGAGAGTGCTATGCGCCATTTTTCTAAATTATACGCCTTGTTCTCCAAACGCTCCATTTCATCGAAATTCGGAGTATTCAGTGCCTCGGCATCGGTCATCGAAGCTACTAATCCTAATGTATCGCTGGCAAGAGCTGCAAACAGGTAAGATAATCCGCCCAATTGCGAGTAGATTTTAACCGCGTCACTCACTTTGTCTTTGTCGGCTTGAACTTCGGCAGTCGCTGAAGTCGACAACAAATCTGTGCGAGTCGTTCTCAATGTAGGCTTGTCATGAGACTCACCGGATAATAAACCGAATATCTGCTCGTAACTGCCGTTTTCGAACACAACTTGTTCGGCTGGAAACGGTGCTTTCCCAGCGATCAGTTTATAGGCGATCGTGGTTGGAATGGCCAAAACAAGCATGACGGCATCAAGAATGGATAAGTCGTTGCCCGCCAACTGGCGGTAAAAAGCACTAAAGAATGGAATTTCTATTTTTTCATTAATCCCGGATTGAATGTACTTTACGAGGTCCTCAACGAATTTAATGGCACCGACGACGATTTTCTGGATCGCGTCGATGAAGCCTACCGCAACATCAGAAGCCATCTTTTGAATGACATGGTTGAGAGTCAGCGTGTTGTCGTCGAACAACATCTGCAAATCTTCGACAAGCTGCTGTGCCGTTGTCTCGACCGATTGCAGCGTAGGCCAGATAATATCGTTCACGAAGGAGTGTATCGGATCACTCACGGCAGCAGTCTTTCCTGCAACTTCAGCAGCTCCACTATGCTGCAGATGATATTGACCCCAGTTCCCGCCTGGCGACATATGGACATCATTCAACATCTTCACCTTGTTAGCAGACTGTTGCTCCTGATAAACGCGTTGCTGCGAATGAATGGTTTGATCGCCTTCCGCGATCGGAGCAAGCTTGCGAGCTGCCTCTTTCAATTGCTCGAAGAAGGTGTTGACTGTACCTTCTATTTGATTGATCTTGGATTCGCCGAAAGCAAGTGATTCATTGGCCATGTGGACGAGCGAACGATGAACACGCTTAATATCTTCCCAATCGAAGATGAAACCAACCCATTTCGCAAGCTTATCGAGATCAATGCCAAGTGTTTTTTTCAGCACCCAGCTGATGACGCGAAACGACGTTTCGACGGAATCGATGATGAATTTGAAAACTTGTGTGCCTAGATTAATGCAAAATTCAACAACGTCGTTAACCACACGCATAAAGAAGGTTCCAATCTCATGGATCTTTTCTTCGATCCAATCCAGCGCATCCCCGATGGCCAGGCCAATGGCATCGATCCAATCGGGCACGCCTTGAATAGAGGGAGCTTCTCCGGGTTTCCAAAACGTGGTGCCCGCTTCATGAAATGACATACCCCACGCATAATTGACAGGCAGCGAGCTTGCATGAACGACAGAGCGGCTTACGGATCCCGCCGCGCGCATCGTTGCAGTGTGAGACAAATGTGAATGCTGAAGCGCGCTGTTGGCTGGAATCGTATCTATCAGCTGAGTCAAGTGCTTCAGAGCTTCCGCAGCGCTGGACAGAGTGCCGTCGCTGAATTTTTCTGTCAAAAGCGGCGTGCCGTCTTGCATATTTATTTTCTTCCAATCACTGCCGGACTGAATAAGTTTAAGTCCCTCTTTCACCTTGGTTGCTGGATTCACATCGACAACCTCTGCAAACAAATCGCACTGGATATGATAAATCGGCACCGAAATGTCGGTAACCCGATTAATAATGGTAATATTCCCACTGTAGTCGCTAGATACCGTTACTGGGTTATCGCGGTCAAGACTATGGGATTCGCCATTGATCGTTACATACGTCCAGGAAGAAGCCGTGAGCTGGAGCGGCTGCTGCATCATCAGCTTGCCGTTGGCGTCGCACAGTGAAATATGCGTCGTGTAGCTGTTGAATTCGATAATTTTATCGAGGGCTGGTAAATCTATCGTCGTTTCCTTCCAAAGGGTCGAGAACGGATCTTGATATAAATACGATAATTTGTTATTGCCCTTTACAATAATAAGCTCGTTCGTCAGCTTATATGGGTTGCGGAGTGCCGAAATTTGAGTCACTCCGGCTCGTATAGCTAGTGGCGGTGACCATTTGCCAATGTCGCTTTTCAACCCCTCAGTATGAACTAGCACTTCGTCTCCGATCACGACGAAAATGGAGACGCTGACAGCATCCTGTTTGACGATCAACTTGTGCACGCCGGAAACGAGCGCTTTGTCGATAATCGTTGTTTGTACACTTTGAGATGATTCAAAGAGAAAAATGCCATCTCCAGCCACATACAAATCGTCTGAGTTGCCGTTGCCGGGGAGAGTCGCAATCGATGTCGCGTTCGTAGAAAGCGGAAAATGATAATTGGCCGATTTGTGATAGATGGGATCAGGCAGCGATGTAAACTCAAGCGTTTGTCCTGCACTCGTTTCGTACAATGCATAGACGCCGGGATCTCCGTAAACTATTCCAATGGCCAAGTCTTTGATAGCAATCGCGTTTTCGGGAAGAGGGAATTTCCTCCACAACCAAGTGTTGTCCCCAACATTAGTGTTGAACACATAATGCTCAATCGAGCCTTCGATCGCAACGGCAGCAACACCGAGCGCAGACTGACCGTCGCAAGCACCGATCCATATTCCGCTTATCGAAGCATCGTTTGCGATAAACGGCCGCTTCACCCATTGTTTACCGACTTTCGACCAGTCTGTCAACGTCGTGTCGTTTGTAATGAATGGTGTCAAATAAAGCGTAGAGATGTCGCGTTTTCCTTTCGGTGACATCACAAGCGCAAGCAGCAAACGGCCGTCCACACCTTGCGCTACTTCGAAGGAAGTCGCTTCCATGTCCAACGCGATTGCCGTGCTCAAATTGTACTGCTGCCAACCCGACTTACTCGCTGAATCGCGCAAAATGACGTAAAAAACATTGTCGTTGCCGATAGAGAATATCATCGGATCACCAAGCGAATCTTGAACCGTCTTCATAACGTGTTGTGGATCGATCGAATGAGCGGCGCTTTGGTTTTTCATCAGCTCTGACGAAACCGTAAGCTCAATATGCGAAGCCGAAGTTGCACCTATTTTTTCACCGTTGTTCGTTACGGCTAATTGTAACGTATTCATAGTCAATGATTTCCCTCCAATTTATTTAGTGTTCGCTTTTGTATGTAATGTCCAATAGCAAGTTTCCTGCGTCATCCATTTGCGGGTTTTTGAAATAAAATACATCTCCTGCCGGAAGAATAAATCGGTTGCTCAAATCAGATAGGAATTTTTTAAACATATTAATCGAACCCTTCATGCTTTCATTGAAACTAGAACCTATTTGATCCAAATTTGTTTGATTGCTAGGGATTAGCGCAATGTCGCCCTTGCCAATCCAATTACCATCGGTCGATTTGGTCGCTTCGGGCACATTAAGCTCTACATGGAGCGGAAGTTGGCCATCTCCTGCGGAAATCGTCAGCTTGCCCGTCCAATCGATCGTCGCTGTTTCAGACACCCATTCATAGAAAACACAAGTAAATTCATTTTTATAACTCTTTGAAAAGGTGCCTTTCAAATCGATAGTCACCTGTGAAGCATTCACATTCTTATAAGTTACGTTCGCTGTGCGGTGATCGGTTTGGGTAATGTACGCGTTTACTTTGGTCAGATCCGATATACAGGTATTGAAGTTTTCTCGCGTGTATTTATTTTCTGTATTTTTGTCAAATGACCAGCCTGTTTCCGTTATGGAAGGATTACCGGCTTGAAGGCCGTCATTAATCTTTTGCAGTAGCCAGCGGTCCCAGAACAATCCGGACGAAATGACAAATTTACCACTATAATCTTGCGAAGTTACCCAATTCGTTGGAAATACACCAGCCCTTGGATCGTTCGGGAGCGGAGCGTTGTTTGCCATCATTAGAAAATTAAGCACATTCATGCCTTCGCTCGTTGGGTCATCAAAGGTGGAGAACGTGTTGGAAGTCGGAGCAAATGTGGCGGTGTGGCTGTCGGGATGGTTCTGGTTGTCTTCGATAGAGTATCCTAGAATGTATGGATTGTTTGTGCCTTTTAATGAATTGAAATAGTTGCTGATTGCTTGCTGAAATTGAGTGATCTGGCCGGGAGTAAGTTGTGAGCCGTTGGGGAATTTCATTCGTGTGTGGTTCATATCGAAACTCGCAAAGTCCGCATTTTCAAGGTCAAGGAACAGATGTTTGATTGAAAAAAATGCATCGCTAAATTTATCCAAATGTTCTTTTACGACGCTCGGCACGGCCGAACCCGCTTTGATGTGGTCTTGAGAAATTCGCTTCATGTCGAGATTAACTCGGAACGCATAGGTCCAATCCTTGAAGCTCACGCGGATTTGTTTGGCTTTGGCTCCGAAGCCTTCCCAATAAACAAACGTGCCAGAAGGCATATTCAACTTGAACAATACGGTGCGGTTCGTATCAGGCACGCTAAAGCTAACCGTAGGAGCGGACAGCTCCGCATGCAGCTCGATACCCGTGTCAGCCAACACGATATCAAGCTTCGGGTGAATTACTTGCCTTTTGAACAACTGTGAAAACTGGTAATTGACGGTGTCTTGCGTTAAAGACGCTACCATTTGAAAACCTTGCAGTAAATCGACATGTCTCATAGAAATCCTCCGAATTTTTTTTTGGAATCCAGCTATGAAAGCATATTCGAAAATACAAGTCTTATTCCTATATATCTGATGATCCATATGATGATTATATTCGTTAGTACTTTACTTGAATCAGATCGCCTTTTCAGAGATAATAGGTATTCATAAGGAAGATTAAGTAAGATTGAGCAAACAGAATGAAGCCATCTATCCAGGCATTAGTAGAGACCGGGAATAGGCTTAATGATGAGTTGACCTGGCTATTAATTGATACAAGTGAGGATAATCATCTAGCAGTAATTAGTCTTCCACTACATAATATTCCCCCAATAATCTCATAAGCGATAGTATAAAGGACGTGTAAGTATTGTCTAATCAATTTAAGAAAAGCGATTATAATCTTAAACATTTAAGAGCAGACTGTGAGAACTGTTTCGGCTTGTGTTGTGTCGCATTAAACTTCGGAGCCTCTGCAGATTTTGCAATGGATAAAGAGGCCGGCAAGCCATGCCCGAATCTGCAATTGGACTTCCGTTGTGGCATTCACAAAAGTCTCAGACAGCAGGGATTTAAAGGGTGTACTGTATTTGACTGTTTTGGCGCAGGGCAAAAGGTTTCCCAAGTCACTTTCGGAGAAGTCGACTGGAGTGAAGCTCCAGAAACGGCGAAGAAGATGTTCGATGTGTTCCCAATTATGAATCAACTCCATGAGATGCTATGGTATCTGACCGAAGCGTTGACGTTGAAAGCATCTAGTCCGATTCATACTGAACTTAATTTCGTGCTCGATGAGACGGTACGACTTACCGAACTTAGTCCAGATTCACTCATGGAACTAGATGTTCCATCACACCGTGCTGAGGTAAATGCTCTGCTTCTGCGGACAAGCCAACTAGTGCGGGCTAAGTCACTTCTCGAACTTAAGAGTTCCAAAAAAAGTCGGCAAACTGATCGTCGAGGAGCCGACCTTCTAGGTGCAAAGCTAAGAGGTGCTGATCTCAGAGGATCCGACTTCAGAGGAGCATACCTTATCGCGGCTGACCTCCGAGACGCCGACTTGAGAGTGACTGACCTTATCGGAGCTGATTTACGAGATGCGGACCTCAGAGGGGCTAATCTTACCGATAGCATCTTTCTCACTCAAGCTCAGATTAACTCGGCGAAGGGCGATATGGATACTAAATTACCACCTACATTAATTAGACCTGATCATTGGGTTAAAGTGGGTTAATCATATATTTTCAGAGTCGAGGGTTGTCGATATTGGAAGACAATTGAATAGGGAAAAGAGGTTTAGCTGATTGATATACTTAATTCTAGCTGCGGTCATTATTTTATTGGTTTATTTTGTTCTAAAGTTCTATCCAGCTCTTGGTGGAAAAAAATCGGAGGAAACTCTGAAGAGGATTCACGAATCTCGAAATTTCTCCAATGGCAAGTTCCTTAATCAAATTCCAACACCTATGGATATGAAAGTGAAAGACACCATTAAAGTTATGGGACGGATGATAATAGGCGATCCACTTAGAAGACCCAAAGGTGGCATTACAGCAAATCGCTTAGACCTCGATTTCGTTAAAGAAAATACAGTGGATCAAGTGACATGGTTTGGGCATTCGGCTTTATTGCTTAAAGTGAATGGATTGACCTTATTGTTAGATCCGATGTTTGGGAAATCTCCTTCACCTGTTCCGGTTTTTGGTCCTAAGCGATATAGTACTAAGCTACCCATGGAGATAGAAGAACTGCCCATCATTGATGCAGTGATATATTCCCATGATCATTATGATCACCTCGATTACGGCTCTGTTCTAAAGCTGAAAGGAAAAGTTAAACAATTCATCGTTCCGTTAGGTGTAGCAGGACATTTGGTGCGATGGGGTGTAGATCCGAATATTATTCAAGAACATGATTGGTGGGACGAGTTTACATATAGAGGACTTACGATCGCTAGTGCGCCAGCAAGGCATTTTTCAGGGCGGGGCTTAGGGGGTCAAGATACCTCTTTATGGTGTTCTTGGGTCATCATGAGTGAGCAAACGAGAGTGTTTTTTAGTGGAGATAGTGGGTATGGAACTCATTTCAAGGAGATTGGCAGCAAGTACGGACCGTTTGATTTAACTTTAATGGAATGCGGCCAATATAGTGAAGACTGGGCTGGTATTCATATGATGCCGGAAGAAACCTTGCAAGCCCATTTGGACGTACAAGGGAAACTGATGATCCCCATTCACTGGGGAGCCTTTACTTTGGCGGCACACAGCTGGACAGACCCCGTTGAACGAGCAGTTAAGGCTGCCAAGCAGCTAGGCACAGCTATAGCGACGCCAAGAATTGGAGAAACCGTCTCTATTGGAGCCGTAGAATATCCCAATTCTACATGGTGGAAATAAATGGAGATTGGTGCTAGATAAGTGAATCGGATTCTTTTGAGAAATATTGAAACCTCCTTTTATTTTAGGGAGGTTTTTTTATTGTATTGTACTCATTCGAATAAAATACACGTCATTATGACATATATATATTGCATTATGACGTGTATTAAGTATAATGAACTTATTAGGTGATGTAGCCAGTCATTTTTTGAGAGGAGCATGACTATGAAATGGTTCAATAGAAACAGGGTAGAAGACGAACGGATTGTCCATATGAAGAATAAGATTTACAAAGAGGTTTACACACTGATTATGATCATTTGTACGATATCGATTATCGTGAAAAATTTTACGCAGAGCGATTGGAAATCCTCTCTGCTAGAACTTGTTATTGTTCTAGTAGGAGGCTTGTATGTTGGTATCCGAAGTGTGTTTCTTGGCATATATTCGGACGAAGTTGAGCTACATGACAGTAGAAGCAAAATATCACTTAATACCCGACAAATCCTCATGAATCTGGGGAGTGGTGTCTTTCTAGCACTTTTTTTCGGTATTCGAAATGCGGTTATGTATGGAGATGGAACTTGGATAACGGGACTAAAGTATTTCTCACTCGTTGCCTTCATATCACTGGTGATCTACATTCCGCTCTTTGCTGGAGGAACCATGATTGTTCACCAACTTGCCAACAGAACAAGCCGGAGAATGTCTGAGAAAGACAATTTGGATTAATAAGGGAGGAAACAGGTGATTTGATATGAAGAATATCAAACTGAAGATGGCTCGGGTAGAGAAAGATCTTTCTCAGGAAGATTTAGCCCATCTTGTAGGTGTCTCAAGGCAAACGATTGGGTTAATTGAACTAGGTAAATATAATCCTAGCTTAAGCTTATGTATTGCCATATGCAGAGCGTTGTCTCGGACGTTGGATGATTTATTCTGGGAACAGGAATAAACGGTTGAACACATAACTAAATATTGAGGAGATGATGTACGCATATGTTAAGAAACAAGACTAGACAGATGCTAATTATTTTTACGCTGACGATTTCCGTGATCGGAGGAACCTTGTTCACCAATAGTAGCGTGTATGCCACTGCAGAAGTTGTTCCAGGTAAGGTAACAGAAGTCCGCACAGCAGGTGAGGCTATTCACGAATGGGAGTCTTGGACGGCGGAGCATGCATATAAGTTAGAATCAATTCAGCCCGTTGACGACCAGGAAGGAGCAGGACAATTCAAAGATTTAGACATGCTGAAGCCTTTATTGCATGATAAACGAATTGTTTTTCTGGGGGAAAGCTCCCATGGTGTCAGTGAGTTCAATTTGGCGAAGACTCGTTTGATCCAGTTCCTGCATCAGGAGATGGGATACAATGTTCTTGCATTTGAGAGTAGCTTGGGTAATACTTCGCTGGCTTACGGTAAATCAGTTGCACAGAGCGCCGAGCAGACGATGAAGGAGTCCATCTTCGGTGTATGGTGGACGAAAGAGACATTGCCGTTATTCGATTACATTAAGACAAGCCAAAAAACAGAACAGCCGCTGACTCTTACTGGGTTTGATATGCAATTGCAGTATCCGCTTCTCGATGGTAAGTGGCTGAATGACGATAAGTTGTCCCTTCGTCTACAAGAGGCAGAAGAGAAGTTGTCCGAGTATTCCGTCGGGACGGATCTTACAGCTTACCGGAAAGAGAAGGCCCATTTGATCCAGGTGTATAAGGACGTTATAAAATCTACGCAAACCGAATCGAGTCAGGCACTTCTGAAAAAGCTGTATCCTAATAATCCTCAGTTGCCTGTCCTTCTAGAGAGAAGTCTGAATGATCGGATTCATGTTGCCAAGGAATATGTGGAAATATCCATTAAATCGAGCATGGGTATGGTAGAAGGTGATTTCACAGGGTTTCTAAAGTCGATGGAATGGCGAGACAAGGCGATGTTGGACAATCTGATATGGCTTGCGACAGATGTGTATCCCACGGAGAAATTTATCGTATGGGCGCACAATGATCATATTCGCAAGGAGCAAAGTGAAGTGATGGGTTCACCGTATCCTGTTCAAATGATGGGTGAAATGCTTCCTGATGAAATGAAAAAATACAGCTATGTGCTTGGCCTATACGCTGCCAGCGGCCAAACAGCTGACAATATGGGTGAAATCCATGATGTTCTTCCATTGGAGCCCGGAACGGTCGAGTCGATCCTGTCCGCAGGCGGTTCACCGTACACCTTCATTGACTTGCGTTACCGCAACAATGAACGCGGAAACTCATGGATGTTTGAACCACGTTACAGCTACAGCTGGGGCATGATTCCAGAAAGTCTGGTTGCCCGTGATCAATATGATGGCATTCTACTTATTGATGATGTAACTCCGCCGCATTATCTCAGATAATTGTTATGAAATTTATTAGAAATTTATTATTATAGCGTATCCTTTCAAATATAACTTGAAAGGAGAAATATATGAAAAAAGTACTGAAAGTAATAAAAAAAATACTCGTTGGTTGTATGGGTTTAGTGTTCCTTTTGACAGCATCTATATTTATTTACCACAAGTACCAATTGAATCAGGAATCCGAATTGATTGAAAGTAAGGGGACATGGATTGACTTTAATAGCAATCATATGAATGTATATAGTGAGGGGAGCGGCGAGGATACATATGTATTTATGTCTGGAGCTGGTATAGCTGCTCCTATGTATGAGATGAAAGGGCTATATAGCAAATTTTCAACAGAAAATAAGATCGCTGTAATTGAAAGAGCGGGTTATGGTTATAGTGATGTTTTTCAAGATAAGAGAGAGATCGATACGATACTAGAACAGTCTAGAGAAGCGCTTATTCAGAGTGGGCATAAACCGCCGTATATATTAGTGCCACACTCTTTATCGGGGATAGAAGCTATCTACTGGGCACAGACTTACCCAGATGAAATTAAGGGTATTATCGCTTTAGATATTGGTTTACCTCAAGAGTATGTGGATTATAGAATCAGCTTAGCAGATTCATTAACAATAAGAGGAATGAATGTGTTAACAAAAATGGGTTTTCAACGATTATTTCCTTCCGCTACGTATGATCCTGAAGTGATTAAGCAATCTTTTTTAACGGAACAGGAAAAAGAAATTTATAAAGCAATATCGTATAAACAAGCCTTTAATGACGACATGGAGCAAGAAATATTACAGAGTTATGATAATGCCAAGAAATCGGTCGAGCTACCGCTACCTCATGATACACCTATCTTATTTCTGTCCGCGTATACGGATCAAAATAAAGATTCCAAATTCACAAAGCAAAATAATAAAAATTATTTGGAATTTGCAGAACAACTAGCCAGATCAGAAGTAATAAGAATGAAAGGGAAGCACTCGATTTACTTATATGCTCCCGATGAGATATACAATCTTGCCACACATTTTATCAATGAATAGTAGTGAGAAATTAACTGATTCTTATTCTGGAATGGAAGGTTTACGTTATATGAAGGGATACCGCATTTTGATTGTTGAAGACGATTTAATGATTGGTGAACTATTACAACAAATACTACAACAAGAAGAGTACTATGTACGCTGGGAGAAAGATGGAAGAGAAGTCATGGAACACATCCATAACATCGATTTAGTTATCATGGATGTGATGTTGCCAGGTGAAGATGGCTATCAATTGACTAAGAGAATAAAAGCACTTGGATTAAACATTCCTATTATTTTTCTATCTGCTCGACAAGATATGGATAGCAAACTCCACGGCTTAACAATGGGGGAGGACTATATGATCAAACCCTTTGACCCTAGAGAATTGTTACTACGAATGCAGAAAATGTTAGAACATCAATATGGGACTTATACGCAAATCAAACAATTATATATTGATGGAGAGCATAAGAGAGTCTACCATGAACATTTGCATGATGAAGTTGCTTTGACGGCCATTGAGCGTAAAATATTCTTTTACTTATATGATCATAAGGATCGAATCTTAACGAAGGAACATTTTTTGGATTATTTATGGCAACTTGAAGATCGGAATCACAATATCATTAATGTACACATCCAAAAAATCCGAACAAAAATCAATGATATCAATGGTGAAATTATTCAAAATATATATGGAGAAGGGTATAGACTAAATACCTATATGAAAAAATGAAATTAAAAAGGAAATATCAGTTAATATTATTTTCCATTATTATCTGTGTGCCATTATCATTAGTATTGATTAACTTCCTTATGATGGGGATCTATTATATTGCCTATACAGGTACGAAGAAGGACATTCCTTTTCATGAATCCTTTGCTTATCCGACAATGTTGGTCGCGTTTTTTTTATCATTATTTCTATTAGCCTTTTTATTCTCTAAATCGATTAACTCACTCTTAAATAAAATAAATGTTCTAAATATAACGATTCGGAATCTGGCGAGTGACGAAAAAACACCAAATAAACTAGATGTTAATAGTGATGATGAAATAGGCGCACTGATCAGGTCGGTGAATTTATTAATTGAAAGAACAACATATAGAGAATTAGAACTTAAACAACAAGAGGAGATCAAAAAGGAGCTTTTGACTAAATTAAGGCATGATATCAATACACCTTTAACAGCTATAAGACTGCAGTTATTTTATTTAGAAGGTAAAACTAATGATCAAGCCCTCATATTAGAATCCATAGATCAACAAGTACAATATGTTGCTGAATTAACCAATGAATTTAATTTACATTCCACAGATTCCTTGGATAATTCTTATATTGTGAATGACGAAGTAAATATGAATGAGTTACTAGGAAGCATGGTTAAGAAATGGGGTTATCTATACAGCATCCAAAATATTGAATTAACATATAGCCCAGTAGGTAAAGACCTGATATGGACGAGTAACGTTCTGTGGCTCCAAAGATTATTTGATAACATTTTTCAAAATACGTTAAAACATTCAAAGGCTAAAAAGCTTGAGGTAATCATTGATCATCAGGTTGTGTCGATTAGAGATAATGGCATTGGTTTCGATATGAATCGTAATAATAAGGGGCTAGGATTAAAAATAATAGAAGATATAGCTAATGTACTAAAGATACAATATACGCTTCAATCAAATATAGAGGGGACTTTGTTTTGTTTTACCATCGAAGACAATCCATAAATACCCCTTTATAGAAAAGGGCATCCAATAGCCGAGTAGACTGCAGGTTGAAATACTGCATTTCCCTCGGGCTTTTTTACAAGTTGAGGACATATGTCCTTCCCACAATACTTGGATATATTATTTAATGATATAGAGAAAAGTATTAGGTAGGGAGAGAGACGATGAAAGGGATGTTATTTGCGTTTTTAGGCGGTGCCTTTATTACTCTGCAAGGGGTAGCGAATGCTCGGATTAGTCAAGATACCGGCACATGGCAAGCTGCGACTCTCACACAGTTCACTGGATTCGTTACAGCGTTACTAATCCTATTGTTCGTTCGGGATGGGAAATGGCAAGGATTTAAGCAAGTGAAACCGCTATATTTGACGGGTGGTGCCTTAGCCGCGGTTATTATTTTCAGTAATGTCTCGGCTATCCAGCATATTGGGGTTACGCTTAGTGTATCTGCACTAATGATTGCCCAGCTAAGTCTGACTTTTATAATAGATATTAATGGATGGTTCGGTGTGGTGAAGCAGAAGATGAGGATACCGCAGTTCATTGGGATCGGGTTGATGATAGCGGGTGTAGTGATCCTAGGCTTGTGATAGTATGTATATGCTATAAAGATGATAGCTTAATGACTAGAGGTGTAACTGAGTAATGAAAGAAATTAAAGATCGTGAGCAACTAGCATTTTATTTACATGCTCATCAACTAGAATCCGTATTTAATGAGCAATTAATACCGCATTTGTCGCTATACAGCTTTGAGCAAGGGGAACTCATCTGTTCCCAAGGAGATCCTGCACTGGTTCTATACGTTCTTGTTAAAGGGAAGGTTAAAATCTATACCACTTCGGTGGAAGGCAAAACACTTATTCTCTCTTTTAAAACACCACTTGAGGCCATTGGCGATATTGAATACGTACAGGGTATTAACATTGTCAATACGGTTGAGGCAGTATCGTCTGTCTGTATGATCGGTGTTCATCATCGCTGGTTAAAAAAATACGGAAGTGATTATTCACCGTTGCTGCAATTCTTACTGAATATCATTACACGAAAGTTTCGCATTAAAAACAATTCTTTGAGCTTCAATTTGATGCATCCAGTGGAAGTACGATTAGCAAGCTATTTATTATCTGTTTCCTTTGATGAATCCGATGCTTTATTTAAAGGTCAACAAAGTGCAGTTAGTATAAGGGATGCAGCAAACTTCATTGGAACTAGCTATAGACATCTGAATCGCGTGATTGGGCAGTTCTGTACAGAGGGTCTGATAGAGCGGAACAAAGGGTTCATTCTTGTGAAAGATAGGGAAAGATTAAGTGCGCTTTCAGGTCATAATATCTACGAATAAGTTCAATTAGTGTACCAGGATAAACATCAGCAAATGGGAGAGTAAAGGTTATGATTCTAGGAATAGTATTGGCGATTGTAGCAGGTTCGCTAGTCAGTCTTCAAAATATTTTTAACAGTAAGGTGAATGAACAAGCGGGATCTTGGGCGACGACTACATTAGTATTAGGTATGGGATTCCTAGCTTCACTGGTGATGGGACTAATCTTTGAAGGAAAGGAACTATTTACCCTCCACGATATGCAACTTTGGTACTGGTTCAGTGGAATAATCGGAGTAGGCGTGGTCATCTGTATGGTACAGGGGATAAAACGGCTTGGTCCTACATATGCCATTTCTATCGTTATGACAGCGCAGCTCGGGTGTGCTTTATTGTGGGACTCTATGGGCTGGTTAGGTCTGAAACAGGTTCCTTTTACCTTCAAGCAGTTGATAGGTGTACTGGTTATCATCGGTGGCATTTGTATATTTAAATTAGGTGGTGAACGGAGATTGAAGCACATTATAAAAGAATAAATCAAGGGCTCTGGAAGTCTTTTGAAGCCATAGACTTGAAGAGCTACATCGTATTTTAATGTAGATAGAGAAGAGGCTTTACATTCTAGCAGGGACGATAGCGGCGACTCCGTTAATACTGACATTAAAAGCAGGGACAGATTTATAAATATCTGTCCCTGCTTAAAAATTAACGCTGCTCATGGTGAGGAGAATTGAAGTTGTTCATTTTTATTGTCGCACTTTAATTTTATAATCTTTCTCCAGATATTTATGGATTCTTTGGAAGTCGGATGCGGTTAACTCAGTAAGCTTCATGTTTTTCTCACGTCCAAGAATAATACCGATGGTCTGCGCTGCTAGGGCGGTGGTTGGCATAATACGTGCGCTGCCGTAAGCTTTGATATTGGCTCCTACATTTTTCCCCACAACGAGGACATTATCATAAGACTTTAGCTGAAATGAACGCAGAGGCAGACCGTAACGATCAGGTTTACCAAAACCGATCCCTGTCGGAATGGTTTTAGTGCCCTGTAGATCTATTGAATAACCCCCAATGCTGACATTATCCCAGAACATTCTGTTATTCATTAAATCCGGATAATCGAGCACATATTTGGTCTCGTACCGATTGTAGTCCCGGATATATAAATATTCGGGGAAGCCGTTCAGCTCTGCCTTCGCAAAGCCCGGTATATTATTGCGTAAAAAGCTCAATATGTATGGCGCTTCGGCACGACCTTTCGTAATCGCTGATTGTACCGATTTTGGATCAGAGGGATTGACATCATAAATCAGCAAAGCGTTGATGATAACCTCCCCGTTCTTCTGATCAGTTACATTTAACCCACGCAACTTGAGTGGACTATTATGGGGTTTATATTTTCCGGTAATATTGCTGAATCCGGTGGCAAAGTGCCAATCTACATAGGTGTTAGGACCATATTTTTTCCGCACGTTCGTCAATGGATAATCCTCGAGGATCGTTTGATGGAGTTTGCCCCAATTGACATTTTTGAATTTCAGCATATAAGTAGCAGCCATATAATCCGGCTGTTTTCCGTTATAGAGAGTCTCCATTCCGGGAATACGTTTGTCGATAAGTCTACTGCTAAGGGCATTGAAATCGGTATTTTCAACCCAGTATTTAGACTGAATCGTATATTGGGTACCGTCCTTTCCATGATAAGTGAGAGACTGTAGGGACTTGTCCTTGTTTGAGGAAACACTGTTAATTGAATCGATAACAATACCACTTTTGAGGGGGATACCCTTAATAATCTTGTTATAATAGCTCTCAAAATCGAGAGATTTTCGGATTGTGCCTGCATTATACCTGTCAAAGAGGTTTTTTATCTCACCTTGAACCAGGCTTTTTCCATTATTATCGTTAACATCATCAAGAGAATACATCTGTCCCTGAATTAACTCCCCACCTGGCTTGCTACGAGGATCGAGAATAAGCACCTTTAGCCCTAGGTTCCGGGCTTCACGGGCAAGCAATACACCTTGAATTTCACTTCCGATCACAACAACATCATAGTGACTTGGTGTAACTACGGAAGGAGATTTGGATTGTGCCGTTACGACAAAAGGATTAGATAAGAGAAACTGAAAGGTGAGTACGGTAAGTAGCAGTCTTTTAAGACCATAGGATACATTCTTCTTAGTTAACATTTCTTCTTATTTCACCTCTTGATATTATTAGAATTTAAAGTGTATTTTAGGCAAATAGTACTTAATTTCCTTGAATGATATTCTACTACAAATAGGTTCTTTTTGCCTACAATGATTAGTTAGCTATCCTCAGTTAAGAAATCGCCGATAAAACCATACACACGAGTAGAGAAACTGTTTCGAGGTTCAATCATATACGGTTGGATTGTCTAGGAATCCACGTCGTTTTGTCGAATTATCACTTTGTAATAACGGAAGATTATGATACTATGGGACTAATAAAGCTATTCAGATCACGGCAAACCTTTCGAAAGATCGGGACGCAAAGCTATAGGGCCTTCCTAGTTGGATGGTAGCCAGTTACCGAACGGACAGTTTTTTTGTTGCGTTCAGTTAATAGAACTTTAGACGATAATGGCAAACCTATCGAAAGGTAGGGACGCAAAGCTATAGGGCCTTCTAAATTAAGATGGCAGCCTGGCCACCGAAGGGGGTTGTATGGATGAGAAAGTTAATGTTACTTCTGGTTGCACTTGTTGTCTTATGTCCATTGTTTAGTGGAACAACAATCTATGCTGCTGAAGGTACTTGGTTAAATGAAGCTAGTGTAAGCAAGGGAATTATTAGTGTGCAGTATGATGTGAAGGCAGATGTTAAGACAAAGCTCTTAATTATTAAAGGTCAAGAGCAATATTCTTATAATTTAGCTACCGGCGAGCAAGTAGAGGCATTTCCTCTTCAATTAGGAAACGGTGATTATACAATTAGCGTATTGGAACAAACAGGTGGGAATAAATATCAAGTTGTGTATAAGGATACAATCAAGCTTGATTTGAGCGATAGCTCCATAGTGTATTTGAATTCAATTCAGAATGTCAATTGGAATGATACAAGCCTAGCTGTTCAAAAGGCCAAAGAGTTAACAAAGAATTCAGCATCGGATACGGAAAAAGTAAAAGTTATTTATAATTATGTGATTAACAATATTAAATATGATAACAAACTGGCATCAAGCGCTCCGGCAGATTATCTTCCTCAAATCGATCGTACATTATCGTCAAAAAAAGATATTTGTTATGGGTATTCTGCTTTGTTTGCAGCGATGCTGCGGAGTGTTGACGTTCCTACGAAGATGGTCATGGGTACGACCAAATATGTGGATTCCTATCATGCTTGGAATGAAGTCTATTTAAATCATAAATGGGTAACCGTGGATACAACGGTTGATGCAGGTTGGAAGGGTACTACTACAGTTTTCACGATGATAAAAGATGCATCTAAATACTCAGTATCCAAACAATATTAAATAAAAACTTTGCTAAAGAAGCCATGAACATTACGTTCATGTGCTTTTTCATTTTACGAATTATGTTATTCTTATCACAAGAAATGATAATAATAAATTCCCATGATTAAGGAGTATTATATGAAGGTGATTCTTGTAGATGATGAGCAACTCGCTATCGATTACCTGGAACGTCAACTTATGAAGCTTACAGATATAGAAGTGATCGGCAAATTTATAGATCCGATTATTGGAAGAGAGGAGATTCTCCTTAAGGAAGTAGACTTGGTTTTTTTAGATATAAGCTTACCTGAAATAAGTGGAATTGAGCTAGCAGAACAGCTCCTCGAGCAGAAGCCAGATTTAAATATTGTATTTGTAACGGCGTATAATGAATATGCAGTTAAAGCTTTTGAACTAAATGCTGTAGATTATATAGTGAAACCAGTTGGAGCGGATCGCTTAACTAAAACCATAGATCGGATTAGTGAACGCGTAGAATCTAAGCAAGTTGAGACTGAAATTGAGACGCTTACGTTGCGGATGAATATATTTAGACAAGTGACCGTAGAAGTCTCGAATCGACACTTTTCTGTGATTCAATGGCGTACGGCGAAAGCGCAGGAGTTGTTTCTATATTTACTTCAGCATCGTGGTCAACTCGTTCGTAAATCGGTGTTGATTGATATGCTATGGCCGGAGCATGAACCGGATAAAGTATATTCGCAATTATATACTGCCATTTATCATATTCGTAAAACACTGACATCATATGGTGGACATTTTCAAATTGTTAATTCAATGGAGAATTATGTTCTGACTATTGAAGATGTTCAGTTAGACGTAGAAGAGTGGGAGACTAAATTAGCTTCATCCCCACCTCTATCAGCAGATACTATAGACGACTACATAGAAATCATGAAACTATATACCGGTAATTACCTGCAGGAATATGATTATTGGTGGGCGGAAAGTGAACGTCAACGGCTAAAGGAATTGTGGCTTAGCATTTCTTATGGGATCGCAGATTGGTATGAGGAACAGGGTCAGATGGAGGAGTCTATATTTTGGTATATTGAAATATGTGTTCAGCATGTGCAAGAGGAAAAGGCCCATTTTGCTCTAATGAAAATATATGCACGCATGGACAATTATATATTGGTTAATCGACAGTATAGCTCTTTGATTGCGACTTTGTTGGATGAATTTAATGAACCACCCAGCGCGTATATTACAGAGTGGTATGAGCAATGGTTGGTACGTCAAGGTAGTAATTGAATAACTGAACTAAATAGAACTAACTGCAACTCGACAAGATGCACCCTCTAAGTGGGAAGTCTCTCGGGTTCTTTGCGTTTGTTCAGAAATTGTATAGATGTTCACTGTATACTTCAATAAGTGATAACTTTCAACACTTTAGGCCCTTTTTTTTGTTAAGTATCAGTAGAAGAATAAAACTTTATTAAAGAATAGGAGACTCAGTCGGAAAATGAGAAAAAAAATTAGCGTAACCATCATCACTATGATACTCATGCTGCATAGTATCCTTGGTGTGGGAATTAATCAAGTCAGTGCAGAGGATGTTACACTGGGAAGTAATACCCTAAATAGGGCGTCATTAGCTGCGGCGCAACCGAGTATATTAACTAAGGTGACTCTTACGGATAATGCGGGTACCGTTATTGATGCGGTCTATAATCCTGATCAGTCAGATCGAACAAAGTTAGGTTCTGCGGTTCGCATAGAATATGAGTGGAAACTTGATAATAATCACTCATTTAAGGATGGCTCCACATTTGAGTTTGATATCCCACAAGAGTTCAAAATTTACAATGACTTTGGGGGTCCACTCACAGTAGATGGTGAGAAGGTAGGGGATTTTACAGTAAATACTTCTGGACATGTAACGATGCTTTTCAATGAGTTTATAGAAAATCACTCTAATGTCACTGGAACACTTGAAGTACATACGGAACTAAATAAAGATACTATCAAGGGTGACGCGAATGTATTGATTCCTTTCCAGGTTCAGGGTGGAACCCAAGTGGTAGAAGTTAACATTAAACCGGATAAGGGCCAACTGCTGTCTAAGGATGGAGTTGCTGACAAGGCCAAAAAGATAGATTGGACGATTGATGTGAATACATCACTCGACAAGGTGGAGAATGCTGTAATCACGGATGATACTCCACAGGGATTGCTACTGGACCCAAGTACTTTCAGTATCATTTCGCTCATAGTTAATGTAGACGGTTCAACGGTGCTTGGAGGTCCAATAGATCCCAGTAAGTACAGCTATGAGACTGAACCTGATGGTTCATCATATAAGCTTACTTTCAAGGACCTGAGTATAAACTCAGCATACCGCCTGCAATATTCAACAATGGTTACGGGGGAAGTTGAGACAAGCTTCACTAATATTGCGAACTTAACAGGTAGTAAGTCGGCTACAGCTCAGGCAAAAGAGGACATTATACGTGAGAAGCTACTGACTAAGACTTCCGGTGTATATGACAAAGTGAATCAAATTGTATCTTGGGAAGTGAAGTACAATTTTGGTGAAAAACAGATTTTATCAGCGGATACGTGGATTGAAGATCGCTTTGATAGCAGGATGAAGTTGGTTTCTAATTCGCTTGAAGTGTTTGATGATAAGGGAGTTCTATTGAATGGAAGTGAATATACATTCACTCCACTTGCAAGTGAA
Source organism: Paenibacillus sp. DS2015 (assembly GCF_050433705.1). Classification (NCBI taxonomy): domain Bacteria; kingdom Bacillati; phylum Bacillota; class Bacilli; order Caryophanales; family Paenibacillaceae; genus Paenibacillus; species Paenibacillus sp. DS2015. The sequence continues at coordinate 39,467 of NZ_JBNPWS010000014.1, forward strand.
GTGAATGGTAAGCTTGGCTTTGATTTGAATTTTGAAAGTGACATAGATACTGCATACACGATTAAATATCAAACCCAATATATAGAACGTGTATATGCGGATACAAATGTAAACAACACGGTCACGGCAAAAAGCGGTGAGAGTGCTACTGTTGCACATAAGTTTGTAAGTGTAATTGGTAGTAAATCAAATGGTAGTACGAATTACAGTGCGAAGACGACCCAATGGAATATCGTTTTTAACAGTGATAAAAAGCCTATGAGCAACGCGGTCGTCAAGGATACATTTACGAATGGGGGGCTAGAGTTCCTACCCAATACACTGAAGATAACGGATTCAAGTGGAAGTTCGGTTACTGCTGCTACCTATACTGTGATCAATGACGATCCACGATTGGGTTTTGAGATTCAGTTCAACGGTACGATCAATGACAAGTACAGCATCAGCTATGAAACCAAATATAATGATGATTGGTTCTTTGCTGGGAAGTCTAGTTACATTAACGCGGCGGGGATCAACTGGGATGAGAACAGTCAGCCAGATTCCGTAAAAATGACTGCGACATTTACTCCTAATGCCTATACGAAAAATAATGGAACAAAAGTAGGCCGATATGATGCAAGCAATAAAGAAATTACTTGGGACATTAAGGCCAACTATAACAGGAAGACGATTCTAGATGCCATAATTACTGATCAATTGCAGAAAGGGCAGACGCTGGATCTAAACTCCATTGAAGTCTATAAAATGAATGTACCAGCTGGCGGCGAACCTACACATGTTAATACACCGCTGGATGCTTCTGAGTATGTGGTGAAATATGTTGATGATGAATTACGTATCGAATTGGGGGACATAGACTCGGCTTACTGGATTACGTTTAAAACCAAGTTTGAAGTCACTTTAGTTGAGAAGAAGATTCCAAATGAAGCGGTTTTGAGCAGTGATACTACAGTGTTAGCCGAATGGGCTACAACAGTTAATACGCTAAAAGATGAAGTTAAAGAGTATGTAACCAAAGAAGGAATAATAAATGGTAGTTTAATAAACTGGACCATAAAGATTAATGAAGTACAATCATATGTTACCAATGTAAAAATCTTGGATACACCTAGCAGCAACCAAATATTGGTTGAAAATTCCTTCCACTTATATGCTGCTAACGTAGCCTCAGGAGGAGCGATTTCGCAAGGTGTTGAATTAACTAAAGGCATTGATTATGAAATAGTGATTGAGAAAGATGCTAAGGATCAGCAAAAATTTGTTTTAAGTTTTACTGGACCGATCTCGTCCGCCTTTATTCTGAAATATGATTCGGAGATTGCAGTTTCTGCTGATAAAGAAAAAGTGACCAACTCGGTAAGTTTTGAAGGGGACGGATTCGTTGTAGGATCTGAAAACTCGAACATAGAGATTGAAGTGCGGACCTCCGGAGGATCGGGAAGTGGTATTGGCGAAAGAGGTAGCATTGAAATTACGAAGGTCGATAAGGATGACCCCTCCCAAGGGCTAGAGGGAGCTACATTTATTCTATATGAAAAAGGTAAAAAGAATACTGCTATAGAAAAAACAACAGATATTGATGGAAAAATAGTCTTCACTAAACTACTTTACAAGACTTACACGCTGGAGGAAACTAATACTCCTGTTGGGTATGAGATAGGAAATGCAGAACAGGATATTACGATAGATTCCACTATAAAACAAAGTGGAAGTATCAAGAAAGTAACCGTAACAAATAGTAAAATTCAGATACCGCCTACGGGGAGTCTGGAAATTATAAAAGTGGATAAGGCAGACCCTACTAAATTGCTTGAAGGAGCAACATTCGTTTTACAAGACGCTGGCAAGAAAAGAGCTGCAATTACACAGGTAACGGATGCACTGGGGAAAGCAGTTTTCACTCAATTGCTATATGATGATTATATTCTGGAAGAAATCATAGCTCCGGTAGGGTATGACATTGATGAGGCTACACGTACAATAACCATTGACTCAAGTATTGAACAAGACGCAAGTGTTAAGAGAGAAATCGTAACCAATACTCAAAGTGTTGTAACACCACCAGTGACACCAGGCGGACCAAGTACACCACCAGTGACACCAGGTGGACCAAGTACACCACCAGTGACACCAGGTGGACCAAGTACACCACCAGTGACACCAGGTGGACCAAGTACACCACCAGTGACACCAAGTGAACCAAGTCCATCACCAGTGACACCAAGTGAACCAAGTCCATCACCAGTGACACCAAGTGAACCAAGTCCATCACCAGTAGATGGAAAGAATAATGGTACCCAGCCTACAACTGTGAAGAATCCATCAGATATTGAGCTTGATGATGATGGGAATCCATTGGGTGGATCAAGTGGAGATCAAGCAGATGGAGGTAAAGGAAACGGAGATCAAGAAGCGAGTGATAGCAACCCTTCAGGGGTGGCGATGCTACCTAAGACAGGAGAAAGCAGTAACTTGCCATACTATCTATCGGGCTTTGCGTTAATTCTACTTGGTATTCTATTTAGAAAAAAATGGTTAAGCCATAAATAGTTTCACAAAAAACCTGAGATGTTTTTAATCTCAGGTTTTTTATAATATATGGATGGATCTCTTCTGTTTTGTAGAGAATTTGTAAAGGTGAAAATGATATGATGAGTATACATGAGCTAAGGAATAGTCGATAAGGGGTTGTAAGAGTGCGTAAGAAGCTATCGTATATATTTATTATAGTAGGTATTCTAGTCATCATATCTCCTAAGTTAATGGAATGGAACGCTGATCGTCAGCAGAATGAACTTTTGAAGGAAGTGGAGAGGTTAGAGAGTAATGATGGGATTACAGTGGCTAAAGATGTCCAAGTCAGTTATGAACAACTCTCTCAATTACTGGAGGAGTCCTCTACATCTGAGGAGGTATTATCTACTGAAGCGGTACCAACGGATAATGAAGATAAGGCAGTAGGCCTGATTACTATAGATATCATTGACTTGAAGCTTCCGATCATGGAAGGAGCGACGAAGGCTAATATGAAACTTGCGGCTGCACATATGGTAGAGACAACACCGCTAGGCCAAGTTGGAAATGCAGCTATAGCCGCGCACAGAGCACATACGCAAGGAAGGTTATTTAACCGTCTGAATGAAATTGGAATCGACGATGAGATCGTTGTAAACACCAATGGAGAGAAATATATCTATACAGTCTTTAAAGTAACTGTAGTGGAGCCTACGGATGTCTCTGTCTTAGAAGGGAACGAGAAAGATAAATGGTTGACCTTAATTACATGTGATCCACTCGTTAATCCTACTCACCGTCTTATCGTACAAGCAAGGATGAAATGACTAAGAACATGATGAACTTTAATGACAAGAATATAAGGCGTGTTTTTCCATTGGTGTTATTTAGAATCTGTATAGAAATTGTATAGAATGATAAAGTATGCTTGATGAACGACTAACTCAATTGGTGATGAGGAAATGAACAACATTGTTTTAATAGCGATATTGATATGTTTAAGTATAATTATGCTAATAATGTTTATAGATAGAGCGACATTGAAAAGGCTAGCATATCAGGATATTTTAACGGGGTTGATGAACCGTAATGGAATGGATCGTTTTTGGAGTCAATATTCTGGAAGTGGGCAGATAGCTGTTCTGTTTCTTGATTTAGACCATTTTAAAGATATCAATGATACATTTGGGCATCAGGCGGGCGACCAACTCTTGAAGGAAGTGGGTGTGCGCCTTGACCAAGCTACTAGTCGTCATAACGAGATGGTATTTCGAATGGGTGGGGACGAATTTGTGATCATCATCGTGAATGCAGATCTCCAAAGGGCAGAGTTTCTGGCAACATGTATTTCAGAGAAACTCAGACCGTGTATTACCATTAGTGGACATGATTTATTTATATCGGGTAGTATTGGGATTAGTATTGCTGAGGCGAGTAAGAGTAATCGATCCAAATTGCTGGAAGAAGCGGATATGGCTATGTATCATGCCAAACAGCTGGGAAAGGGTTGTTATACTGTGTTTAATAATGAAGATCGGCGCAGGTATTACAAAGTTTCCTCAGGGCTTGTGGGCAAGCGATCTGCAAATTGATGAAGTTAGGTAATTGAATGATTCAACTAAAAAATAAGCGATCTCCTTTCACTAGGTAACGAATGTCTCTTTACATTCGAATATTCCTAGCAGGAATCGCTCACTGTAACATAATAAAGTTTAGAAGAAACACCATTCACCTCGCATTGAATCTCATTAACCATGGATAGACATTAGGGTGAAAACGCTATAGAAAACGGCGTAAAAGAGACCTATTGCAACAAAAACAAGAAAAACTTGGCTTTCGCGTTTATATTCTGGTTTGTTCATTTGAACTCAGCCCCTTTAGTTAAATTGCGAATGTTTTGTGTCTTTATCTAATTATTGAACATTCTGTGTCTAAAAGCAAATGCAATTTTGAGATCAATTGGAAGCGGATTCATGCTTTTTGTGAATATCTGTTCTATATCGGTACTATAAGAAGAACCCTTACGCAAAAAAAACGTAAGGGTTCTTCTTATGGATTAGTGGTAAACCTTAGGCTATAGAATGGTCGATCGCTCATGCAAAAAGTCCGAAGGAGAGCTACCTGTAATACGCTTAAATATACGATAGAAATAGGAGACATCATTATAGCCTACAAATTTAGATATTTCCTCTATTGTTAATTGTGATTCGGTTAGAACGTACATGGCCTTTTTGATTCTCTGTTTGTGTACATATTCACTAATCGTCTGGTTAGTGACGCTACGAAATAGTGTTGCCGCATAATTCGGAGTTTTCCTGATCGCTTCACCAAGCTCATGTTTAGTCACTTTTTCTCGGTAATGTTTCTGAATGTAATCCTTCATGTTATCTACCTGTCGATGTGTTTCTGGGGGGATTTCGCCACGATCCCATTCTTGATTGATATAAATGAGTGCTTCGATAAGTAAGGCTTCCGCCATCATTACATAATAAGAGGGTCTTTCCTCCCATTGATTCAGAATTGTCTTAAAACGTTCATAAATCAATCCATAGCACCCTAGCTTCCGTTTTAAGGGTCCATGTGATCTAAGGATAGGTAGTTTGGCATCTCTGCATGATATGTCGAAATTAATCACATACTTAGTATGGAATACTGTGGGAATACTCTTACCATAATAAGGAGTATGGCTTGGAATAAGTAGGATATCTCCCTTTTCCATAATGATCTTGTTCTCGTTCACCCAGTATACGTATTTCCCATAAGTTAACAGAATTAGATGCCAAGTTTCCTTATGTGGTGACCATTCCTCATACCAATCCACCCCGTTATCTTGATGTACATCTGTCATAACTATCATCATAATCGCTCCTGATAACCATACTATAGTGTATTCATTATACTATAGTTCATAGTGTCATTCTTAAATAGAAGATACAATTGTATAAAATGAGGAGGAATAAATAATGCTAAAAACAAAAATTATATGTACTATGGGACCTGCATGTGACTCCGTTTCGGTGTTGAAAGAAATGATTCAAGCGGGGATGACAGTAGGTAGATTAAATATGGCTCATGGAGAGCTAGAGGATCATGTGAAAAGAATTGAAAATGTTCGTCAAGCGGCTAAGGAAATGAATACCTTTATCCCCATCATGATGGATATCAAGGGGCCTGAGGTTCGAATAGGTAAATTAAAGGAAGCCTCATGTGAGCTTGTGATCGGAAATGAACTTATTCTAACCACGGAAGAGATTCTGGGTGATGCTAGTCGGATCTCGGTTAATTATCCGGATATGACACAAGTGGTGAAGCCTGGTGATCGGCTGCTAATTGACGATGGACTTGTAGACCTGACTGTACTAGCTATTAAGGGTCCTGATATTCATTGTCTTATCGTTAGTGGAGGTACCTTGAAGCCTAGAAAAGGGGTCAATCTTCCTGGTATTCAAACTACCTTGCCTGGTGTAACAGAACGAGATGTTCTTCATATTGGATTTGGGTTAAAGCAAGGTATCGAGATTATTGCTGCTTCATTCGTTAGAAAAGCAGAAGATATTATGGAAATTCGTAGTATTCTTAAGGAGAATAAAGCTGAACATGTTCAGATTATTTCTAAGATTGAGAATGAAGAGGGCGTTATTAATCTGAATGCCATCATTGAAGCTTCGGATGGTATTATGGTGGCACGTGGAGATTTGGGTGTAGAAGTTCCCATTGAAGACGTTCCAAGAATGCAGAAAGAAATGATTGATAAATGTAACTTAGCAGGTAAGCCTGTTATCGTTGCTACGCATATGCTTGAATCCATGCAGGTTAATCCACGTCCTACAAGAGCTGAGGTTAGTGATGTCTCTAATGCAGTGCTACAAGGCGCAGACGTAGTCATGCTGTCTGGTGAATCAGCGGCGGGTAAATACCCTGTTCAATCTGTACAGACCATGGCAGCTATTGCTAGGAAAGCAGAAGAGATGATCGACTACAGATCAGAATTTGATAAGAAGAAATCACAACAAAATATAAATATTACAGAAGTCATTAGTCAAAATGTGGTGAGATCTTCGCTTGAGTTGAACGCTAAAGCGATCATTACATCGACAGATAGTGGATTTACAGCAAGTATGGTGTCCAAATATCGTCCTAAAGCACCAATCATTGCAATTACACAGCATGAGAATGTGTTGGCTAAAATTTGTCTTCTTTCGGGTGTCATTCCTGTTAAAGGGGATAAGGTGACAACGACAGATGAGATGATCGATTCTGCCATCCGCAATGCTTCACAGACAGGTCATATTGAAGTAGGAGATACGGTTGTTATCTCAGCGGGAGTACCATTAGGACGGGGTACAACGAACCTAATTAAAATTCAAGTCGTATAAATTATTTATTGAAACAAGAAGGGGATAAGGTATTAGCTGCAACTCAAGCTAACCTTATCCTCTTCTTGTCTTCTTGTGGGTATGTGCTAATTCCTGAAGATCAAATCATGGTTTTGCCTGTGTCTTAGGTTCAAAATTCATACAAGCTTTACCTGACGATCGTAATACGGCTAGACTAGGCATAGTGTGTGTTTTGAATTCAAAAGCTTTACAACCCTTGGGGTATTTCGGGTCCCATGTGACATAGAAATATTGGCATTTCATGCAATCAATACGTTTGGTTTCAGTCATTTATATTCCTCTTCATATCGTGTAAGATAAAATGATTATACCTTAACTGGTGAAAGTAGCGTGACTTTTTCACTTTTTGGATCAAGGTATAGTGAATCCTACCGATGAAAGTGAGGAGAATTATGCAGACATTGATTTCGGTTATTATTGTAGTCGTTATATTCTTTGTGATCATAAATTTAAGTAAAACCTGGCGTACTCGGAGCAAACAGCCTAATTATAACAAACACTTAGTTCCCAAGCAGCTTAACTTACAACGAGAAGTAATACTGGAGGATGCTGAGTCTCGTCTAAAGGCGGGATTGCCCAAACTATTCGTTAAACAGCTGAAAGGAAGAATGTTAGAGAAATTCCCACGCATGTCTGAGTCTGAATTTGATTGGAAATTTTTCGAGTTGAAGCGTTACTTTATGATGACAGCTATCATGAAATCTGTACCCATGTACAGTGATTCAGTGGATGATATTTGGCATGAAATGTTGATGTTTACGCGTGAGTATCAAGAGTTCGGTGAAAAGTTTATCGGCTCATCCATTCATCATGCGCCACATTCGAGTACAGCATCTTCACCGAATCCGGGTGAACGAGCTTGGTTCGAGTGGGTCTACAGTCAATTGTTCGCGGCCACTCCTTATACCGGAGTCATTTGGAAAGGTTTCTTTCGCAATCCACTGGACACCACCCGGATTGAAGAGCTTCGTTTAATGAGCGAAGAGTCATTAGTATCACGGCTGTTTAACCAGCGGACAGTTGAACAATACCCAGAAATTCGCAGTGCGGTTTCTCTTTTGATAGCTAAGGCGAAACGACAAATCAGTGGAGCTGAGCATAATGAAACTTATGATGAAGCACAGCCTTCGAGGGGGACGGCCGATTTCATGCCTTATATGGCAGGTGCGATGATGTTTCATTCTTTTCAGAATGACAATGGGTTTGAAGAACAAATGCAGCAATATTCCAGTGAAGACGAGCACAAGAGGGATCCAGCAAGTACAGGGGATTCTTCTGGATATAGTTGTAGTGGCTGGGATGACAATTGTGCGGATAATGGAAGTAGTGATGGTGGAAGTAGTAGCGGTGATAGTGGCTCTACATCGAGCTGTTCATCGTCAAGTTGCTCAAGCTGTGGTGGCGGTGGAGATTAGTAACTAGTTATCCTATGAAACGGGTAGAATCTAGATAGAGAGTAATTAATGTTCATATCCATTGTTTTGACACCCTTGTTTGGTGACCGTTATTCGATTGATGTTGCCTTCATACCGATAGGAGATAAATATACGATGGGCGTTGAAGATGCACTTCAAGCAGCCGAATGGTATAACGCTAAGATGATCGTGCCCGTTCATTATAATACGTTCCCACTTATTCAGCAGGATGCCCAAGCTTTTGTGCAACAACTGGAGGAGAAGGGCTTGCAGGGTAGGGTTCTAAAACCAGGTGAGGCAATCGAGTTATCAAAGGAAGGTTGATTTGGCAAATAAGGGAGAGATCATAGTGGCAAATGAGGTAAAAGAACGTATTAATCTTATGGAAATTAATTGCGAGAAGGAATTGACCTTGGCTGTCATCGGAGGAAAATGGAAACTCATCATCCTGTGGCATTTGGGATTGGAAGGAACAAAGCGATTTAGTGAATTGAAGAGAATGATTCCTCATATCACGCAAAAAATGTTAACGAATCAGTTACGAGAACTAGAAGAGGATCAACTGGTCAATCGAAAGGTGTACCCTGAAGTTCCACCCAAAGTGGAGTATTCATTGACACAGCATGGAGAAAGTTTAATGCCTGTATTGCGAGCGATGTACAATTGGGGCAAGGATTATGGGGAGAATGTAGTATGGACGGAAAAGTTGAGTGATATGAAATAAGTAACACCTAGTAAAAGAGTGAAAGCAGGTGGTATATCTGCTTTTAGAGAGTTTACAAAATCACAAAATATCTATATACTTGTAGTAACGGTTATTATTATATGTTGTATTGATTTATTGGAGGAGCCTGTCACCAAGGGCTCCTTCTGTTGTTTTTGAGGGACCTATTATACGGGTTCCTCTTTTTTTATGTCCTTTTTCATAAGAAATGGTTATTTGAGGGAAGTATATAGATAAAAGATGGGGAGAGATGGAGTTATGGCATTTATTTTATATCTTGTGCTTATTTTAGTATTCACGAAAGTTGCGGGCGACCTGGCTGTTCGATTAGGACAGCCAGCCGTCCTCGGAAAGTTGATTGTGGGGGTTATTCTAGGACCTGCTGTCTTAGGGTGGATTCCAAGTGATAGTAGCTTTATTCATGAAATGTCGGAAATCGGTGTGTTATTACTGATGTTTATAGCGGGGCTTGAAACGGACTTGGAGCAGCTTCGGAGAAATTGGAAGTCGGCACTGGCTGTAGCGGTTGGAGGTATTATACTACCCTTTATCGGGGGATTTGCTGTAGCAGAAGTATTCGGATTTTCGAATAGTTCCGCTCTTTTTATGGGTGTTATTTTTAGTGCGACATCGGTCAGTATTTCGGCTCAAGTATTAAAGGATATGAACAAGTTGAATTCACGCGAAGGTACGACGATTCTGGGCGCAGCTGTTGTGGATGATGTCCTTGTCGTTATTCTACTCGCAGTGATGATGAGTCTACTCGGGTCAGGGGCAGACGTTTCATTAGGTTTATTAATTGGTAAGAAGGTATTATTCTTTGCAGTCATCATTGTAGCGGGATGGTTAATTGTGCCCAGATTCATAAAAATATTTGCCCCGCTCAGAGTAACAGAAGCGACGATAAGCGCTGCTTTAATTATATGTTTTGCATTTGCCTATTTTGCAGAAATCATGGGTATGGCAGGTATTATTGGTTCATTTGCAGCCGGAATCGCGATTTCGCAAACATCATTTAAGCATACGGTCGAGGAGAAGTTGGAGCCCATTGCGTACTCGATTTTTGTTCCTGTCTTTTTTGTGAGTATTGGATTGAATGTATCGTTTGACGGTGTAGGGCAACAAATAGCTTTCCTAATCGTCCTATCTCTTGTTGCTATTGTAAGCAAATGGATCGGTGGAGGACTCGGAGCAAGACTTACAGGATTCAATAATCATTCATCTATTGCTATCGGAGCCGGGATGATCTCTCGAGGAGAAGTGGCGCTAATCATCGCTGCTACAGGTCTGGAAGCAGGTCTATTAGAACCTGAATATTTCACCTCCGTTATTATTATGGTGATTCTTACGACATTAGTGGCTCCGCCATTGTTAAAGTACTTGTTCCGCGAGCCAGCCGTTATCAAAGAAAACTAGATTCTTCATTGATGATCATATGTCGTACCCTATATTTCTTCAAAGGCCTCAATCATACTAACGATTGAGGCTTTATTTTCTTGTTTTTTTACATTTAGTTGATGTATCTCACAACAATAAAAACTATAATAAAACAAGGTAAAACTAACCCAGTAGATTAAACTAAAGTTTCTTTCCAAAGTCTTTAGTTCATTCTAAATAGAAAAGGAGATTAAGATGAAGAAGATCATTAATTTTGCACATCGAGGAGCCTCTGCAGTGTGTCCTGAGAATACGATGGCGTCTTTTATCAAAAGCCTTGATTTAGGTGCTACGGGTATTGAAACAGATGTTCAGATGACGAAAGATGGACAGCTTGTCCTAATCCATGATGAAGCCATCAACCGAACCACTCATGGACAGGGTTGGGTGAAAGATATGACTCTAGAAGAAATATCTGCGCAGGATGCTGGCTCTTGGTTTGGAGACTCATTTAAGGGGGAACGCATTCCTACATTAGCAGAGTTATTAGAGCTTCTTCGTGAGCGAGATACGATTCTAAATATTGAATTAAAGAATGGTATCTTTATGTATCCGGGGATGGAGGATAAGGTTGTTAACCTTGTTCGGGAATTTGGAATGGCTGAGCGAGTTGTGTTCTCTAGCTTCAATCATTACTCCCTAGTCTACTGTAAATCAATTGCACCAGAGATTCGGACAGGGATCTTATATATGGAAGGTCTGTATCGTCCATGGGACTATGCTGCGTCTGTAGGGGCAGATGCGCTTCATGCGATTCACTTTGCTGTACTACCAGAGTTTGTTGCGGAGGCAGCGGAGCATGGTAAGGATTATCATCCTTTTACAGTGAATGATCCTGATCGAATGAAAGCACTGATTGAAGCTGGGGTTTCAGGTATTATTACAGATTATCCTGATCAATTAGCTAAACTGCTGGCGAATAGAGGAGCGTGAGACTGTGAAGAGAACGTGGTTGCTGGGCTTTGGATTTTTCAGTATTAGCATTACATGGGCATTATATAATGCATTCATTCCTTTCTTTCTGGAAAATTACGTGCAAAGTATAGCAGTTGTGGGCTTTTTGATGACAATAGACAATTACTTTGCGCTGTTTCTACAACCATGGATCGGGAATCGAAGTGACCGCACTAGAACTCGATATGGTCGAAGAATGCCTTATTTGCTAGTTGGAATGCCAGTGGCAGCGATCTTCACGGCCATTATTCCTTTTCATACAGGGTTATTCACCCTGCTATTATTCATGATTCTAATGAATCTATCGATGAGCTTATATCGATCCCCGACCGTTGCATTAATGCCAGATATTACACCTGAGAACGGACGTACGAAAGCCAATGGAATTATCAACTTCATGGGCGGGGTAGGATCTATCATTGCATTTGGTGTAGGCTCCATGTTGTATGATTTCCATCGGTCGGCACCTTTCATTGCTGCGGGAATCGTAACCCTTATATGCCTGCTGGTTGTCTCTCGATCGATTAAGGAAGAACGAGATGGGGTGAACGTAAACTCTGAGATTTCAGTGGACATGGGGAAACCTCGGATTTCCTTGAAAAGTCAGCTCGACCGTACGACGGTATTTTTACTAGCTGCTATTTTTTTCTGGTTCGTCTCATACCAAGGTGTTGAAACGTTATTCACTTTATATGGTAAGAACTATCTTGGGCTGAGCGAGAAGGCCGCTGCATTCTCACTTACCTTCTTCTCCTTAGCCTTTGTTATCTTTGCGATTCCAAGCGGATTATTGGGCAAACGATTCGGAAAGAAAAAGATGATCATGATCGGCATATGTGGCTTGTGTGTAGTTTTTGCTCTGGTCATTTTCGTGAAGAATTTGCTTATGTTGCGGATTGTCTTACTCATCGGGGGGATGTTCTGGGCATGTATTAATATCAACTCTTATCCGTATATTATTTCAACAGGTAAGGAAGAGAGTATTGGTACACGTACAGGATTGTATTACCTAGTATCTTCATTAGCTGCGATATCATCTCCACCGTTACTAGGTCAGATGATCGATAGTTTTGGATATTCTATACTATTCTATTGTGCATCGGCAAGTATGTTGGTGGCGTTGGCCTGTATGCTTATGGTTAGACAAGGGAATGAGTCTTTGGAGGCAACGGACGGCTAGTGTCTTTGTCCTTAATACAGAACGCCACAGCCGTTTCTTCTTGAAATAATAGGAGGGAGAGTCCAAGCTTCTATTATTTCATCGATAAACGAAGGTCGTTCCGTTAGAACAACGAAGCCGTCTATTGCCGGTTATCCTTATCTACCTTTAAATTATTCTCTGTAAAGGGATTGGAATAAGTCGGCTTTGACGGTATAATCGATATATAGGACAATCATGGTGGCGTATTCGACCACGAGAAGGAGAGAATTATTATTATGACGAAGGTACTTATTTTTGGACATAAGAATCCAGACACTGACACGATTTGTTCGGCTATTGCGTATGCGGAATTGAAGAAAGCTATTGGTGTGGATGCGGAGCCTGTACGTTTAGGTAGTATTAACGGTGAGACACAATATGCACTTGATCAGTTTAAGGTATCCGCACCACGGTTAGTGGAGACGGTAGCAAATGAAGCAAAAGAAGTTATTCTGGTTGATCATAATGAACGTCAGCAAAGTGTAAGTGATCTTGACCAGGTTCGTGTGGTTGAGGTTATCGACCATCATCGTATTGCCAACTTTGAGACTAGCCATCCGTTGTATTATCGTGCAGAGCCTGTAGGTTGTACAGCGACTATTCTTAATAAAATATATAAAGAAAAAGGGGTAGCTGTTCGTAAAGATATCGCTGGATTAATGCTTTCGGCTATTATTTCGGACTCCTTACTATTGAAATCCCCAACGTGTACAGATGAAGATGTAGCAGCAGCTAAAGAACTAGCTGAAATTGCTGGAGTTAACTTGGAAAGCTATGGTCTTGAAATGCTTAAGGCTGGAGCTGACCTGAGTGATAAAAGCATAAGTGAATTGATTTCACTAGATGCTAAGGAATTCCAAATGGGAAATTATAAGGTTGAGATTGCGCAAGTTAATGCTGTGGATACGAACGATGTTCTGGCTCGTCAAGCAGAATTAGAGAAGGCACTCACAGATGTTATTGCAGCCAAAAATTTGGATTTGTTCGTATTTGTAGTAACGGATATTCTAAATAACGATTCTGTAGCTTTAGCATTAGGAGCTTCAGCACATGCCGTAGAGCAAGCATATAACGTGAAGCTGGATGATAACAAGGCTATTCTAAAAGGTGTAGTATCACGTAAATCTCAGATTGTACCTGTACTAACTGAAACATTAAACAAGATCTAGAACACGCAACAAAAAGCGTAGTTAAGCCGAAACTGGCTTGGCTACGCTTTTTGTTGTTGAAGCAAAGAAGAGACAACTGTTCAACGGTCTAAGCGTCAATTTGCAAAAAGAAAATATATTGTTAAAATATAAACTAAGTCATTCGAATGTGAGTCTTGTCATTGCATAGAATAAGGCTCGAAGTGTAAGCCATACAAGGAGGAACAAAGACATGGAAAGAATCCAAACAGAAGAACAATATAAACAGTTGACGCAAGGTGACGAACTAACCGTTATTAAATATGATGCAACCTGGTGTCCTGATTGTAAGACATTGGATAAATTTATGGATGGCATTATAGATAGTAATCCAGACAAACATTTCTATGCTATGGATGTGGAATCATTTCCTGATATTTCAGAGTCGAATGATGTTCGTGGGATTCCGAGTCTATTAGTATATCGAAATGGTGAGAAGATTGCTCATTTGCACAGTAAATTTGCTAAGACACCTACTCAGATCACGGAATATCTTGACGCTATTAAGTAAGCAATAAGTAACCCTACACTAACGTAGGGACCCAAGAAGACATCCTCCTATAGATTAGGGAGGTGTTTTTTGTGTTATGATTATTATTGTTAGTGGTTGTTAGCGCTTTATATAAAAATAGTGGGTGAGGAAGAGGTCATGTTGAAATTTTGCGGGCAGATAATAAATAATATGAAAATACAGAATAAATTAATTTTTTCGTATATTCTAGTCGTTATGATCCCCTTTATTATTATTGGGGCCTCTGTAACGGGATATTTTCGTGAATTGGCATTAAACAATGCTATTGCTCAAACCACCAACAACGTAGATAAAATTAAAGGGCAGATGACCAATATACTCAAGGTTCCGATTGAGATATCTAACAAGCTATATTTTGATGAGAATTTACAGACGATTATAAATACTAACTTCCAGAGTAATCTGGAGCTGTTTCAGGATTATCGAAATTATAAAGAATTTCAGAGCTTAATTGCACTTTATACGGAAATTAGTGGAATTCGTTTCTATCATGATAATGATACGATGACAGATAACTATGAGTTTACTCGGATCACGCCGGAAGTTGCCCAATCTCGCTGGTTCCAAACAGTGACTTCCAATTATGGTATTGGTTGGTATTACCTGGAGGATCAAGCTGCAGGATTACAGAAGAAATTAAGCCTCGTGAGGCGAGTTCAATTTAATGAGTTCAGAAGTCAAGGGGTTCTAGTCGTTGCAATAAACCAGAATCTGTTGAATTCCATTCTTAGTAAGGAACCCTTTGAGACGATGATTGCAGATCATGAGGGCTATATTGTGGCAGCAAAGAATCCTGACTTAGTAGGGAAGACACTCGATGAACTTGATTTGAATTTCTATGCTAGCAATCCTGCACAAAGAACGTTTGAAGCTGAAGTGAATGGTGTTCCATCTAATATAGTAGTAGATGAGTTGACCCCTGAATCAAGTCTAAATGGTCTGAAAATTGTCTCTGTATTTTCTACGAAAAGTATTACAAAAGAATCACAGCGCGTAAGTTGGATTGGCCTGATCCTGATTACTGTATTTCTTGGCATTGCACTCATCCTAGTCTATGTTGTATCCAAACTCATATCTAAGCGGTTGCTTCATTTAAGTAAGCAGTTGAACAAAGTTTCAAGAGGTGATTTTTCTGCTAATTCTCATATTGATGGAAATGATGAGATTGGACAACTCTCACGCCAATTTAATCATATGGTGGCCAGTATTAATGAACTGATGGATCAGGTCTATGAGAGTAATGAGCAGAATAACAAGCTGGAGATTGCTCAAAAAGAGATTAAGCTCAAGATGATGGCGAGCCAGATTAATCCTCACTTTTTGTTCAATGCTTTAGAATCGATCCGAATGAAGGCGCATATCAAGGGTGAGAAGGAAATTGCTAATATTGTTCGATTACTTGGTAAGCTGATGCGTAAGAATCTTGAGATTGGAGGAGGCAGAACCACATTAAAAGAAGAAATGGAAATTGTGCGCTCTTACCTTGAGATACAGAAATTCCGTTATGAGGATCGTCTGAATTTCGATCTAGTTATGGACCCTATGTCTATGAGTGTGAATATTCTACCGCTTGTTATACAACCGTTAGTCGAGAATGCTATTATACATGGACTAGAGAATAGAGAAGAATCAAATGGATTGTTGATCGTACGTAGTTTAGTAATAGAGGATGAACTATACATCGATGTCATCGATAATGGAATGGGAATGTCGCTAGAACGTCAGGAAGAGGTTCGAGCTTCGCTTGATGCTGGCGAAAGTGAGGGTGCTCGAATTGGGCTTCGCAACGTGCATCAACGGCTGAGACTATATTATGGGGATAACTATGGGTTGACTATTAACAGCATTGTTGGAGTGGGGACTACCATCCAATTCAGAATACCTATGGGGAGGGACAGAAATGTTTAATGTACTAATTGTTGATGATGAACCCGCTATTCGAGAAGGTCTCACAACCATTATTGATTGGAATAGTCACGGTTATAGAGTCATAGATACGGCTTCGAATGGAAGAGAGGCGATAATGAAGATTACGCAACATCGTCCTGATCTAACCATTATCGATATGCGAATGCCGGGTATGACCGGGCTTGAAGTGATTGAACAAGTACGTAAAGAGAACAGCAGAGCACATTTTCTAATCTTGAGTGGCTACGCAGATTTTGATTATGCGAAGAAAGCTATAGGGTATGGGGTAGATGCCTATCTGTTAAAGCCTGTTGATGAAGATGAAATGATTGAAGAATTACAGAGAATTAGTATGGCCTTGACTAAAGAGCGTGAATTGAAGCTACGGAATGCAGAAGAGGATCACTTTTTTCGAGAACATATGGTGGAATCGTTCTTGTTTAATGAGAATGAGAAGGGCAATACGGATAACATCAACCATTTAGGGCTTTGTTGGAGTAGCTATCAGGTTGTTCTAGTGGAAGTTCACGGTCAGTTGGATGGTGACTCGTTGTACTTAAATGCACTGAAACAGAAAATGACATCATATTTTGATGAATTAGATAGAGGGATCGTCTTTTCAGCGGGGCCCCATATTGGGGTTTTACTAAAAGGTGTTGTGAATGAAGTAGGAGTAGCCGAAGCCTTATTTAAAGAACTGTCTGCTATAACAGAGGAATGGCACTGGACCCTTTATGCCGCCGCAGGGAATTCGGTTACTAACCTATTAGATATAGGAGTCTCTTATGCCAGTGCGGCTGAGCTTTTACATCATCGATTTCTATTTGAAAAGAAACGTTTGATGATTAGTGATGATAAGCAGGGCATGATGCATAAGTATAATAATACGAAGATTGTAACGCAGGCTGATGAAGTAGAGTTATCGGATAAGCTTTATTATGCAGTAGATATTCGCAGCAATGATGCGGTTAGACGTGTGCTTGAAGAAATGGAACAACAAATCGTCAGTTTTGGAAATACAGAGCAAGTGATGAAGTCTTCTTATGCTCAAATTTTCTCAATGGCTATTAATAAGCTATCTAATAGTAATTCGGATATATATCCTGTTTTGCAAGAATATAGTTCCTTCATTTCAGATGTATATCGTCAAAATACGTTAACTGAGCTTCGAAGAATGACGTTTGAATATTATAATAATCTAATTGATAGACTA
The DNA here is from genome assembly GCF_050433705.1 of Paenibacillus sp. DS2015. Taxonomy (NCBI): domain Bacteria; kingdom Bacillati; phylum Bacillota; class Bacilli; order Caryophanales; family Paenibacillaceae; genus Paenibacillus; species Paenibacillus sp. DS2015. The sequence continues at coordinate 56,952 of NZ_JBNPWS010000014.1, forward strand.
GGGGGGATAAGCAAGGATACAGTTGTGAAGCAGGTCATTGATTTCATCCAAAGAAACTCAAATGAGAACCTAAAGTTAGAGCTACTGGCTGAAGTGTTTAACTATAACAGTGCTTATCTTGGAAAATTGTTTAAAAACTACACTGGGGAATACTTTAATGCCTTCTTAGATAAGGTGCGTATTGAAAAGGCTAAGGAATTGCTTTCTCAAGGATTGAAAATTCATCAGGTTGCTTCCCGGGTTGGATATGCAAATGTGGATTACTTTCATAGCAAGTTTAAGAAATATGAAGGGATCTCACCCTCTTCTTATCGAGACATTGAGAAGAATTCAAGTCATACATCTGAATAGAAATTTTGGGAAATCCATTCACAATTACACATTGTAATAAATGAATGGATTTTTGCTTTGTTTTCAAGGAATGCATTGAATTTACAAGAGTTTCAAACGATAAAGCCAAGTCATATCTAATTTTCACATGAATTTGTGTGGAATCCGTTGGGTATTCGATTTGGTTAGGCTTCGAGTACTATTAAGTATATAAAATAGAGGAGGGGTCAAGAAGATGCAAACGCTATCAGACAGCGACATTTCCCCCGACAGTAGCAGCGGGATTCCTAAAGCTCCCAGGAAAAAACGTAAATTATGGGATGCTCTAGTAAAGCAAAGATATCTTTATTTGATGTCTCTGCCCTTTGTGATTTGGGTTTTTGTATTCAACTATTTACCTCTTTGGGGCTGGACAATGGCTTTCCAAAATTACAAACCCGCTCGTTCATTCACTGAACAGAAATGGGTAGGTTTTGATAATTTCATTCAATTATTTAGTGATGAACGCTTTTATCTCGTAATGAGGAACACATTAGCCATGAGCTTGATGGGCTTGGTGCTTGGGTTTGTGATTCCTATTATATTTGCGGTTCTACTAAATGAGCTTCGTGGCATGATGTTCAAGCGGGTCATACAGACCGTATCTTACTTGCCTCACTTTGTATCATGGGTCGTAGTTGCAGGGATCATTACGAAGCTATTGTCTACTGATGGTGGTATTATCAATGACATTCTCGTTAATCTTCACATCATTGACCAGCCTATTCAGTTCATGGCCAAAGGGAACTTGTTCTGGTACATTGTAACCGCTTCAGATATATGGAAAGAAACAGGTTGGAATACCATTATCTACCTAGCAGCTATTACAGGGATTGACATGGAGCTCTATGAAGCTTCTAGAGTCGATGGTGCCAACAGATTCAAACAAATGTGGCATATCACATTGCCCGGAATTCGTTCAACCATTTCAGTACTCCTGATTATGTCGATCGGTCACTTGATCAGTATTGGATTTGAGAAACAATTCTTGCTGGGTAACAGTCTGGTGACGGACTACTCTGAGGTACTCGATTTATATGCGCTCAATTATGGTCTCAATATGGGGAGGTTCTCCTACGGAACCGCCATCGGTGTATTTAACTCAATAGTTAGTGTAATCTTACTCTTTACAGCTAATGGAATCTTCAAGAAGGTTACGAAAGAAAGCATCATGTAGGAAGGGGGAAGTGAAATGAGTAATAAAGCTTTTAATGCAACTAAATCCGAAAAGGCTTTCGATATTTTTAATATAGTATTCATGTTTATGGTTCTCGTTGTTACGTTGTATCCATTCTTGAACGTACTTGCCATTTCTTTAAATGATTCTATGGACACGGTTCGTGGTGGAATCTACCTCTGGCCTCGTGAATTTACGCTTGAGAATTACAGAACAATCTTTGCTTACGAGTCACTGCTTCAAGGTTTGCAAATATCGATTTTACGAACCGTGGTAGGTACGCTTTTTGGTGTACTAAGTGCATCGATGATTGCTTATACACTTAGTCGTCCCGACTTCAGCGGAAGAAAATTTGTATCTACATTTCTTGCATTAACGATGTACTTCTCAGGTGGATTGATTCCTGTATACATTCTAATGCGTGACTTGAAGCTTATCGGTACGTTCTGGGTGTATGTACTCCCTGGACTCGTGAGTGCGTTTAACGTCTTCATCGTACGTTCATTTATTGATGGGCTACCGTATGCCCTGCAAGAGTCAGCTAAGCTTGATGGTGCAAATGACTTCACGATCTATTGGCGCATCATTCTGCCGCTATGTAAACCGGTACTTGCAACAATTGCCTTATTTATTGCAGTTGGACAATGGAACGCTTGGTTCGATACGTACTTGTATAATGGGAATAACCCGATGTGGACTACACTACAATTCGAATTGAAAAAGGTATTGGATAGTACACAGCAAGGTGGCGCAATGACTAATGCGAATGATATGGCGAAACAAATGGCTCAAATTTCACCAGAATCCATTAAAATGGCCATTACAATCGTCGTAACAGTTCCAATCCTAGTGGTGTACCCATTCTTACAGAAGTACTTTGTAGGTGGAATGACATTGGGTGCCGTAAAAGCTTAGTTGTCATCTGAATAAATGTTAATTAGAGATAGAAAAGTAGAGATAGATAGATAGAAACGTAGATTAGTTGAAATTTAGAAGCTTATGCAGGGTGACCTGTAATAGCATATAAAGAGAATTAGACATATGTCAGGGAGGGTTTACATTTTATGCCGAATAAAAAGAAAAAATATGCTGTCATTCCAGTGATGCTTGCTTCAATGATCGCTGTGTCAGCTTGTGGTAGTAGTAATTCCAATAACGCAGAAATTATAGATACAGGAGATACAACAACACCAATTACATTTAGTTATTTTGGTGCTGATGCAAGTCCGAACTGGAACAAAATGCAAGACGAGGTAGGTAAAGAAATTATTGCGAAGACGGGCGTTACTTTAAATGCTGAGTATGCAGTACAGGGTGGCGGTCAAGATAAGATCTCACTCATGGCAGCAAGTGGCGAATATCCTGATCTGATTTATGCTAAAGGTGATCTTTCTAAACTTGTAGACGCTGGCGCTATGATGGATTTAACAGATTTGATTGAGCAGTATGGTCCTAATCTCAAAAAAGTATATGGCGACTATATGGATCGATTGAAGTACAGTAATGAAGATCAAGCCATCTATGTTCTTCCTTCCACAGCGGCTGTTGATAACACAAGCTTCGACGCGACGGGTGGATTTGAAATTCAACATGAAGTATTGAAGGAGCTTGGATATCCAGAAGTAAAGACACTGCAGGATTATGAGGATGTTCTACAAGCATATGTTGACAAGCACCCTACCATCGATGGTCAACCTACGATCCCTTTAACTTTGGATGCAGATGATTGGAGAATTATGATCACTGTGACTAATCCAGCTTTCGTAGCAACGGGTGCTTCAGATGATGGTGAGTATTTCATTGATCCTGATACATTTGATGCTAAGCTGCACTACAAACGTCCAGAAGAGAAAGAGTACTTCCGTTGGTTGAACCATATGTATAATGTGGGTCTACTTGATAAAGATACATTCGTGCAAAAAAGCGATCAATATAAATCTAAAATTGCTAGTGGACGTGTTCTCGGTCTGATTGACCAAGAATGGGGGTATTCAGATGCAGAGAATGCTCTGAAATCTTCGGGTAGACCTGAAAAGTCTTATGCACATTTCCCTGTAACGCTTTCTGAAGAATATCAAGACCATACATTTGTAGATACAGGTTTCATGTCAGGTTGGGGGATAGGTATTACTACTGCAACGAAAGATCCAGTTCGTGCGATTAAATTTCTTGATTACCTAGCATCTGATGAAGGGCAAGTTCTGCTGAATTGGGGTATTGAAGGTAAACATTATAATGTAGTTGACGGCAAACGCGTTATTCCTGCTGACGTACTTGATAAGAAGAACAATGATGCTTCTAACTTTACTAAGACAACAGGTATTGGATTGTATACGACCATGTCAGCTCATTACGGTGACGGCGTGAAAGATCCATCGGATAACTACTATACAGCAAATTTCCCTGAACAAATTGTAGCAAGTTATTCTGAGCCGGAGAAAGAAACGCTTAAGGCCTACAATGCTACAACTTGGAAAGACTTATTTCCAACAGAAAAAGATTTCCCTGTTAAGCCATGGGGTGCAGCCTATAATCTGTCTATAGAAGAAGGTTCTAGCTACGCTGTCTCATACCAAAAGACACAAGATATTATTCGCAAACGAATTCCTGAGGCTGTACTGACGACTCCTGAGAAATTTGATGCTGTTTACGATGCAATGTTGGTAGAATTAGACAAAGCAGGAGCAGTAGAGATGGAGAAGAAATATACGGAATTGGTTAAGGCTAGAGTAGAGTTATGGAGTGGCGAAGCTACTACCAAATAGATGGAATACAAGGGAGGGATCTACTAACAACAGATCTCTTTTTTTTACTTAGAGAGACTAATTGAGGACAAAAAAAGAAGTTGGAATTCCGTTAAAATATTCCTTGACAGCAGATGAGGATTCCTATAATATTCAGTTATGAAAGCACTTCCATAAACATTTTTTTTTGATATATTTTCGAAAACGGTTTAGATATCTGAATATAGAAAATCTGAGAAATTCTTAATCCGTGTTAAGAAAGCGCTTTATTTATTGGCCGTCACTATGTCATATACTTTTCTTAGGGTGTGTGAGACGCATTCAGCAAGTTGAAATTCGGTATAAACAGGAATACCTGTTATACAATATATGTCTTGAGATTAAACAATAAGGGGGATTTACAGTATGAAGGGACGGACACCGAAAACGTTTGCGATGTTATTGCTAGTTAGTGCAATGCTAGTAACAGCTTGTGGCAATAACAACACTACTAAGTCAGAAGATGCCGGAACAACAACACCAGCAGCACAAGAAGGTCAAGCAGACCTTAGTCCGATTACGCTCAGCTTTTTTGGAGCAGATGCCAGTCCGAACTGGAACAAAATGCAAGATGACGTGGGTAAAGAGATTACTGCTAAAACAGGCGTTACGTTAAATGCCGAATTTGCTGTTTCGGGTGCCGGAAAAGATAAAATCTCATTGATGGCAGCAAGTGGTGACTATCCAGATATGATCTTTGCTAAAAGTGATGTTGCTAAGCTCGTAGATGCTGGCGGAATGATAGATCTTACTGATCTAATAGAAGAACATGCTCCCAACCTGAAAAAGGTTTATAGTGAATATATGGATCGCTTGCCCTATAGTTTAGAAGACAAAGCCATTTACGTTGTCCCGTCTAACGCGGCAGTAGATCAACAATATTTCGATTCCACAGGTGGATTTGAGATTCAGCATGAAGTACTAAAAGAGCTTGGATATCCAGAAGTGAAGACACTACAAGATTATGAGAATGTTCTACAAGCCTATGTGGACAAGTATCCAACGATCGATGGTCAACCTACGATTCCTTTGACGCTAGACGCAGATGACTGGAGAATTATGATTACAGTAACGAATCCTGCATTCTACACAACGGGTGCACCTGATGACGGAGAATATTTCATCAACCCTGAGACGTTTGAAGCACAACTACATTATAAGCGTCCTGAAGAGAAGGAATACTTCCGTTGGTTGAATCATATGTACAATGTGGGTCTACTTGATAAAGATTCATTCGTTCAAAAAAGCGATCAATACAAATCCAAAATTGCTAGTGGCCGTGTGCTGGGTCTGATTGACCAAGAGTGGGGTTATTCAGATGCTGAGAATGCACTGAAAAGCGCTGGAAAACCAGAAAGATCATATGCGCATTTTCCGGTAACCATTTCTAGCGAATACAAAGATCATGGTTTCCAAAGTACAGGATTCATGGCTGGTTGGGGCGTAGGTATCACTGAGAACTGTGAAGATCCAGTTCGTGCGATCAAATTCCTTGATTATCTAGCATCCGATGAAGGTCAAGTTCTTCTAAACTGGGGTATTGAAGGTAAACACTATAATGTTGAAGATGGCAAACGTGTCATTCCAGCAGATGTGTTAGACCAGAAGTCGAATGATAATGCTAACTTCACTAAATCTTCAGGTATTGGCTTATATTCTAATATTTCTGGCCACTACGGAGACGGTGTGAAAGATCCATCCGGTAACTATTACACTACGAACTTCCCTGAACAACTTGTAGCTGCTTATTCTGAGCCTGAGAAGGAATCATTGAAAGCCTATAATGCTACAACTTGGAAGGATCTATGGCCAGCTGATGATGAATTCCCAGTTAAACCATGGGGAGCTGCATTTGATATTACGGTTGAAGAGGGTTCAGATTATGCTGTTAAATTCCAAAAAACACAGGATATTATCCGTAAACGTATTCCAGAAGCTGTCCTAGCAACGCCAGAAAAATTTGATGCTGTTTACGATGGTATGTTGGCAGAATTGGATAAAGCGGGCGCAGTGAAGATGGAACAAGAATACACTGAATATATTAAGAAAAGAGTAGAGCTTTGGTCTGGTAAATAACAGACTTTCGTAAGTAATAGCCTCATAATAGCTTTTCGAATACAGCCTTAGCGAGAGAACCCTAGTTCACCATTTAGGGTTCTTTTTTTATTATATTTGAAATTTGAAATATCTCTTGACATAAACAATAGAAATCACTTAGAATCGCAATGAAAGCACTTACATGACTAAAAATAACAAATTACGAAAACGGTTTATATTCGGTATATCCAGGCATGCCTGTCATATATATAATCTAGTTTTATTTCATCTTATCTAAGGGGGATTACATATTATGAAACGGAAAACACCAAAGACATTCGCGATGCTTCTCGTAGCAAGTGCACTTCTAGTATCTGCTTGTGGTAACAATGAGACGAGCACGAATAGTAAGACTGCTAAACCGGCTAAGGAGGCAACTTCTACTACGGTTGCTAAGGAAGAGACGAATGATATCACGCCAATTACGTTTACCTTCTTTGGAGGGGATGCTAGCCCGAACTGGAATAACATGAAAGATGATGTAGGCCAAGAGATTATTAAGAAGACTGGCGTTACCATCAATGCCCAATACGATGTGGGTAACGGTGGAGATGATAAAATTTCATTGATGGCTGCCAGTGGTGATTATCCGGATATGGTTTTTCCTAAAAGTAACGTATCTAAATTAGTTGATGCTGGTGCTCTGATCGATATGACGGACTTAATCGAAGAACATGCTCCTAACTTGAAGAAATTATATAGTCAGAACTTGAACCGACTTAAATATAGTACGACTGATGAGGCGATATATACGATCCCTACGAACGGATCAGTAGATCAACAGAACTTTGATGCTACTGGAGGATTTGAAATTCAGCACAGAGTACTCAAAGAGCTTGGGTACCCAGAGATTCGTACTTTAGAGGATTACGAAAACGCTTTAAAGACATATGTAGCTAAATATCCAGAAACAGATGGCTCCAAGACGATTCCATTAACACTAAACGCCGATGATTGGAAGATCATGATTACGGTAACGAATCCTGCATTTGTAGCGACAGGACTTCCAGATGATGGTGAATTCTATATCAACCCAGAGACGTATGAAGCTAAATTGCACTATAAGCGTCCCGAAGAGAAGGAGTACTTCCGTTGGTTGAATCATATGTATAATGAAGGTCTTCTAGACAAAGATTCATTCATTCAAAAGGATGATCAATATCAAGCAAAAATTGCTAGTGGACGTGTTCTTGGTTTGATTAGTCAAGAGTGGGAATATGGGAACGCGGAGAATGCATTGAAAGCACTAGGTAAAGATGAGTATACTTACGCTCACTTCCCAGTAACGATATCTAAGGATATCGTGGATCATTCGATGCAGTCTACGGGATTTGATGGTTATGGAATTGGGATCACAAAGTCCTGTAAAGATCCTGTAAGAGCGATCAAATTCCTAGATTGGATGGCTTCCGAAGAAGGCCAAGTCTTGAGAAACTGGGGATTAGAAGGCAAGCATTATACGATTGAGAATGGGATGCGCACAATTCCAAAAGAGATTCAAGATCGTAAGACGAATGACAATATAGCCTTTACGAAGGAAAGTGGTATTGGTCTTTATTTCGTCTTCAGTGGTCACTATGGTGACGGAGTGAAGGATTCAACAGGTAGCTATTACACAACAAATTTCCCAGAGCAAATTATTGCTTCCTACTCTGATGTTGAGAAAGAATCTTTGAAAGCATACAATGCTACGACTTGGAAGGATCTTTTCCCCGGTGAAGACGAGTTCCCGGTAAAGGTATGGGGAGCAGCATATAACATGTCGGTGCCAAGTGATACGGAATACAGCGTTCTTTACCAAAAAACACAAGATATTATTCGTAAACGGATTCCAGAAGCTATTCTTGCAAAAACAACCGACTTCGATAAAGTTTTTGATGGCATGCTAGCTGAGCTTGACAAGGCGGGTGCTGTGAAGATGGAAGAGGAATATACGGGTTATCTTAAAGACAGAGTTAAATTATGGACTGGTAAATAGTAGGGAGTTCTAAGTTTGAATGATTTTGACAGGGGAGTCCCGAAATCTAGGACTCTCTTTCTATATTATAAGAGTAAATAAGGATATTTCATGAAGTATTCAAACGTCCTCTTCGTTAGGGTATGATAGATTTAATATATTAATATATGAAAGAAAGATAGATAGGAGTCTTAAGTTTATGACGAAGCAAAGAAATCAGCAATGGAAAATGTCGTATCTGGAACCTGCCTCCAAATGGGAGGAGGCCCTTCCACTAGGGAATGGCCGGTTAGGTGCGATGATGTATGGTGGGATCGAGCGAGAAGAATTTCAATTGAATGAAGATACGTTGTGGGCTGGATTCCCTCGAGATACGGCACAATACAACAGCGCCCGTTATTTGGATAAAGTAAGAAGTTTGATTGAAGAGGGGAAGTATACAGAAGCAGAACAGCTCATTAACACAAATATGTTGGGTAAGGATGTTGAAGCGTACCAACCGATGGGTTATATGATTGTGGAACAGGAAGATCTTGTAAACGTGTACAATTATAGTCGTGATTTAGATCTGAATACGGGTATTGCTTCTACATCCTTTAGCAGTGGGATGACAAACTTTACAAGGGAAACATTCATCAGTGCCGTTGATGGAGTCATGAGCGTAGCTTTTAGAGCTCAGGGCTCGGGTAAGATCAATGTAACTGCACGGCTTGAAAGTCCGCATCACCCAGGAATTAGTCATGCTGGAGAGCAGTCATTGATACTTACGGGGCGTTGTCCTAGTCATATCGAGTCTAACTATTTAGGGGACCATCCCCAATCGATACTTTATGAAGAAGGGCTAGGGATTAGCTTCGAGCTTCATGTGCATGCGGTAGTCGAAGGCGGAAGTGTAAACTTTGAGAATAACGCGTTGAGAATTAGAGATGCACAGAGTGTATTGTTCTATCTAACAGCAGCCACTGACTTTGAGAAATATGATGTGATGCCAGGTACATCGGGTAAGAACCTGGGAGAAATATGTACCGCATTACTAGGAGTTGCTTCTTCTAAAGGGCATGAGTTGTTAAAATGCGACCATGTGAAAGACCATGAACAACTATTTGGACGTGTTGATCTATATTTAGGAACAAGTGTCAATCGTAGTCTTCCAACGGATCGGAGGTTGAAGGCATATCAAGAAGGATCCCACGATCCTGAGTTAGAGGCGTTGTACTTCCAATATGGACGGTATTTATTAATGGCTAGTTCACGTCCAGGCACACAGCCTGCTAATTTACAAGGAATATGGAATAACCAAATCGAGCCTCCATGGCATAGTGATTATACAACAAATATTAATACCGAAATGAACTACTGGTTAGCTGAGATTGGTAATCTTAGTGAATGCCATGAGCCATTATTCGATATGATTGAGGATTTAAGACATGCAGGCTCCAGGACTGCTAATATTCAGTATCAAGCACGGGGTTGGACTACGCATCACAATGTGGATATATGGAGACAAACGGCTCCTACAGGTGGTGACGCTAGTTGGGCATTCTGGCCGATGGGTGGGGTATGGTTAACTTCTCATCTGTGGGAGCACTACGTATTCACTCAAGATCACTTCTTTTTGGCAGAGAAAGCTTATCCTGCGATGAAGGGAGCCGCTCTATTCTGTCTAGATTGGCTGGTAGAAGGCTATGAAGGATATTTAGTTACTAATCCATCCACCTCTCCAGAGAATCGATTCCGAACACCGGAAGGTGAGCCATGTAGTGTATCCATGGCAAGTACGATGGACATGACACTGATCCGTGAGCTGTTCACACATTGTTTAGATGCCATAGCGGTATTAGGGATAGATGAAGAGTTAGGTAGAGAAATATTAGTAGCTAAAGATCGGTTATATCCTTTCAAGATTGGTCAACATGGTCAGCTTCAAGAATGGTATCTAGATTTCGAAGAGCATGAGCCAGGGCACCGGCACGTGTCACATTTGTATGGGGTATATCCAGGTCGAGAGATCAATCGTTATGAAACACCAGAGCTTCTAGAGGCAGCCTCTGTTTCGCTAGAACGGCGTATCCAGAATGGCGGTGGGCACACCGGTTGGAGCTGCGCTTGGCTCATTAATCTTTATGCACGTCTTCTAGATAGCAAATCAGCCTATCATTTTGTGCATACCTTACTTGCGCGATCGACACATCCTAACTTATTCGATGACCATCCTCCATTCCAAATTGATGGTAACTTTGGTGGAGCTGCAGGGATGATTGAAATGTTGATACAAAGTCATTTGGGTGAGATTCATTTGCTTCCCGCTCTTCCAGAGGAATGGAGCCAAAGTGGGTATGTCACAGGAGTGAAAGCACGTGGCGGATTTACAATCGATATGGATTGGAAAGAAGCCCAGTTAGTAGGTGTAGGAATTACCTCTGAATATGGTGGCAAATGTACCCTTCGTTCCTACAATCAGTTGATGCTTACCGACGGATCACTTATAGGTGAGCAGGATTCAGAAACAGGTCAATATACTTTACAATTGAATACCTCTGAACACAGTAACTATCAGTTAACAGCAGTGATAGGGGAGTAGGATATCTTTACTGGTATCAGAATGTTGTGAAGAACAATAGGTTGAGACTAGAAAATAGATAAAAGCTATCATCACAATTAGGTTTTTGAACACGAGTGTGGAGTGGTGATCGCTCAAGGAGAACAATCTCAAAGTAATTACTAAATAACTTTTTAATGTTCAACAATAACTGAGATAAGCCGGTATTTATAACCTCGAAGGGGGATGTGAATATCGGTTTTTTTGAAATAAAATTAAAGATTTAATAAATAAGGGTACACAAACGATACCAAATGAACTAAAATGAACTTATATGAACGAATAATTCCAAAAAACTATAACACACAATGAGAGGATTTGAGTAAGAATGGAGAACCGTTATGTATCTCACCCTAATGATGTGAAAGTGTTTAATACGGATCGTTTACGGGAAGAGTTTTTGATAAAAACGTTATTTACAGCAGATGAACTTGTAACCGTGTACACACATGTGGATCGCTTTATCGTGGGTTCAGCAGTGCCTGAGACAAAGGATATTAAACTTGAGGTTAATTTGAAGGATATCGGTACAGATTATTTCCTTGAACGTCGTGAAATTGGGATTATTAATGTAGGTAATAAAGGCACGGTAGTTGTGGATGGAGAAGTTTATGAAGTGGATGCTAAAGAGTGTCTTTATATTGGACTTGGTGTGAAGGAAGTTGTATTTAAAAGCAATAGTGGGTCAGCATCTGCACGCTTCTACTTCAATTCCTCACCTGCACATCAATCATATCCGACTACGAAATCAACTCAAGCTGAGGCTACGCCGAATCATTTAGGAAATATTACTTCATCAAATGAAAGAACTATTTATAAATACATTCATGCTGAAGGAATTCAGAGTTGTCAGCTTGTTATGGGTATGACAGAATTAGAGCCAGGAAATATGTGGAATACAATGCCTAGTCATACACATAATCGCCGCTCTGAAATTTACTTGTACTTCAATCTACCGGAAGACGGTGTCGTATTCCATATGATGGGTGAACCGGATGAGACACGTCACCTAGTTGTGCGTAACGAACAGGCTATCATTTCTCCAAGCTGGTCCATTCACAGTGGTGTGGGTACGAGTAACTATACATTTATTTGGGGAATGGCTGGAGAGAATCAAACGTTCAATGATATGGATGCAGTAGCGATGAAAGAATTACGTTAATAGGATCACGGCCTAGAATTAAGACGAAGTGATAACTAATTGAACAGGATGACAAGTTCATTCTATATAGAAGGCGACGAGCGTATTATGAATCCTTTGAAACGACATGAAGCAATTATGGAGGCCCTGATTACGAGTCAAGAGGTCACCGTGGGAGAATTAAGTGATCTCCTTCAAGTCACGGGTAAAACCGTGCGCGAGGATCTCGCTAAATTAGAAGGTATGGGACTGCTGGTGAGAATTCATGGTGGGGCGATGTTAGCTCAGAATGACCAGTATGGTATTCTCTCTAATAAAGGGGTTACCGATAAACATAACCTAGAAAAGGTAGAGGTTGCTAAACGTGCCCTTCAGTACATCAATCGTGGAGATATTATCGCCTTAGATGGGGGGAGCACCACGCTTGAGATGGCTAAGTTGCTAGAGAATCAGCCATTGACCATCATTACAAATGATTTATTTATTATTCATGAATTGACGAAGAAGGACAGAATTCTACTTGTTGTTCCTGGTGGATCTCGTATTCGCAATGTGTTAGTCAGTCAAGAGGCTGTACGGACGATTACGGAGTTAAATATTCACAAGGCTTTTATATCAGCGACGGCGATTCATCCCGAATTCGGGTTATCGATTTATACAGGTGATTTAGTGCCTTTTAAAAAGGCGCTGATTCAGACAGCCCGGCAAGTATATGGTGTTGTAGATCATAATAAGTTTGGGCAATTTGCTCTGCGTACGTTTGCTAACTGTTCTGAAATGGATGCGATCATAACGAATCGTGCAATTTCAGAAGAAACGGTGGAAGTGTTCAAACGTTCCGGGATTACAATAGATCATAAATCGGTGGGGGTTAAGCATGATGAGCATATTTGATTTAAGTGGGAAAGTAGCTTTGGTAACCGGGGGAGGAAGCGGGCTCGGACAAGGAATGGCGATTGGACTTGCCGAAGCAGGAGCAGATATTATCTCTGTATCTTCTTCAGATAGTAATGGAACAGTACAAGCCGTTGAGAAGCTCGGACGTAAAGCTTACCAGATTCAGGCTGATCTAAGTCAAGAAGATCAATTGGAGAATGTATTTAAGAAGGCGCTAGAATTAGCAGGGAAAGTGGACATTCTGATCAATAATGCAGGAATCATTCGCCGAGTTCCAGCAGCGGATCATCCTGCAAAAGATTGGCATGATGTCATTAATTTGAATTTAAATAGTGTTTTCTTTCTCTGTCAATTAGCTGGGAAACATATGATAGAACGCGGTAGCGGTAAGATCATTAATATAGCTTCTATGTTGACCTATCAGGGTGGTATTAATGTGCCAGGTTATACCGCTAGTAAGCATGCAGTTGCCGGTATTACGAAATCATTCGCTAACGAATGGGCTTCCAAAGGGATTCAGATTAATGCGATTGCACCAGGATATATGGCCACAGACAATACATCGGCTCTCCGCGCTGATGAGGGGCGATCCAATGATATTCTGGCACGAATTCCGGCTTCGCGTTGGGGGACTCCTGAGGACTTGAAGGGGCCAGCCGTATTCTTAGCATCTGCTGCTTCTGATTACTTAAATGGCCATGTCATATGTGTGGATGGCGGATGGATGGCACGCTAACACGAATTGAATTCTAGTTTTAGTTAGTGCATGTGCATAGATGGATTAATCCTGATCGGATAATAGATGGGGTATGGTGATGTTGAAGGAGGTTATAAGATGAAGCTCGGTATACTTGCTCATATCTTTGGTAAACAACCTTGTGCAGATTTAGCTAAGACTGTAGCGGAACACGGATTTACTTCCGTTCAACTTGCGTTAGCTAAAGCTCTATCAGATATCGATTCGTCTAGTGGGAAGCTGAGCCCAGGCTTAGCGAATGAAGTCGGAGAACAGTTCAGCAGACAGGGCGTTAAAATTGCTGTTCTAGGCTGCTATATAAATCCTGTGAATCCTGATGCCGAAGAGCGACGGATTGAACTGAACCGCTTCAAAGAACATATTCGATATGCGCGTGACTTCGGTTGTAGCATGGTGGCTACTGAAACTGGGAGCTGGGCTACCTATAAGCAGACTCATCCAGAAGATTTTGAGGAGAAAGGCTGGCAAGTACTACGCGAAAGTGTAGAGGAGCTAGTGGAAGAAGGTGAGAAATGGGGAGTGAATGTCGCCATTGAGCCTGTGGCTGTCCATACGTTGCATACGACAGAGCATATGCAACGATTGTTTCAGGAAGTTCCCTCTTCTAATCTTGGGATGTTGTTTGATCCGTGTAATCTACTTAAAGTACATCATATCGATGATCAGGAGACTTTCCTACGGCAGGTATTTGACACGTTATATCCCCATATGATCATGATCCATGCTAAAGATCTCGTATTTAACGAGGATGGTAGCAAACAGGACATGGTGGCAGGGGAAGGGCTTCTGAATTATCCTATTTTTATAGAATTATTGAAGAAATACAAACCTCATATCCAGATTTCGCTTGAAGGTGTAACGAAGGATCGAGTTATGGATTCGGCAAACTTTCTAAGACGTGAATGGGATAAAAGGTAAAGGGTTTATAGCTCCATATGTATAGCTTAATTCGAGGAAAAGCAGCCGATAGATGGCTGCTTTTTGTATAAAAAAATCACTGCCATATCCAAATGTAATTATGCATATAAAAATAGTTGGATTAATTCCAAATTCAACCTTTCCAAAGTGATAGAAGTATGAGAGAATATGAGAAATTATAAGGGAGGAATTATTCATGTCAGAGGAAAAGAAGTTATCATTTGAGACGTTAGCCGTACACGCAGGGCAAGAGATTGATCCTACCACTTTTGCAAGAGCAGTGCCCCTATATCAGACAACCTCCTATGGGTTTCGCGATAGTGAACATGCAGCGAATCTATTCGGCCTGCAGGAATTTGGTAACATCTATACAAGAATCATGAATCCTACTACGGATGTATTTGAACAACGCATTGCAGCATTAGAAGGGGGAGCTGGCGCACTTGCCACAGCTTCAGGTCAAGCAGCTATTACATTCTCAATACTGAATATAGCTGGAGCAGGAGATGAGATTGTATCTTCTGCAAGTCTATATGGTGGTACATATAATCTTTTCTCTTCGACCTTCTCGAAACTCGGCATTAAAGTTCACTTCGTTGATTCTAATAATCCTGAGAATTTCCGCGCAGCTATTACGGATAAGACAAAGGCTCTTTATGCAGAAACGATTGGTAATCCTCAAGGTAGCGTACTTGATGTTGAGGCTGTCGCCAAAATTGCCCATGAGTATGGTCTTCCTCTTATTGTAGACAACACGTTTCCAAGTCCATATTTGCTTCGTCCTATTGAATATGGAGCTGATATTGTTGTTCATTCAGCGACGAAATTCATTGGTGGGCATGGAACGTCTATTGGTGGCGTAATTGTCGACGCAGGTAAATTTGATTGGAAAGCTAGTGGTAGATTTCCTGGACTTACGGAACCAGACCCGAGTTACAACGGTGTCGTATATACAGATGCAGTAGGACCTATCGCTTATATTATCAAAGCTCGTGTACAATTGCTCCGCGATCTAGGAGCTTCTATCTCACCATTCAACTCTTGGTTACTGTTGCAAGGGCTAGAAACGCTTCACTTACGTATGGAACGTCATAGTGAGAATGCACTGAACGTAGCTCAATATTTAGAGAATCATGACCAAGTAGAGTGGGTTAGTTACGCAGGTCTACCTAGCCATCCTTCCTATGATTTAGCACAGAAGTATTTGCCAAAAGGAAAAGGAGCTATTCTAACTTTTGGAATTAAGGGTGGAACAGCTGCAGGTCGCAAACTGATTGAAAGTGTTAAGTTATTCTCACACTTAGCTAATGTAGGGGACTCTAAGTCACTCATTATTCACCCTGCCAGCACGACACACGCACAGTTAACTGAACAAGAACAGGTAGCTGCAGGTGTCCGTCCAGAAATGATACGCTTGTCGATTGGAACGGAATCCATTACCGATATCTTGGATGATCTTGAGCAAGCCATTCAGAATAGCCAGCAATAAGTTTATTCTATCCTTCAATACGTTTACTCCGTTCATATTTACACCTTTTTGCTCCGAGTGGAGAGAAAAGGTGTATTTTTTGTTAAATTCAATGGAACGCTCTGTATATTTTGCTATCGGGCTTAATAATCTTAAGTAGAGCGAACAAAAGTTTGATGGGAAAAGAGGGTGGACAGCTGAAATGAAGCGTGAACGGTGTAACCACGACTGCTGCAATTCGGAGGATTTGTTCAAGTCTATTGAGATGAAAGCGTTCTTAACTGAGGTATATTCAGAGCAAGCTGCTGCGGAAGCAGATGAACGCTATCTAGGACAGAATCAATCATCCCCCTATAGGAAGGGCAGTTTATATCGGACACATGATGAACGAGAAGATCGAGCGTGTACCCTTCCTGAAGTAGTCTCGCTTGTAGAATGGGTCGAGTTAGGCGCATTATCACGCGAAGAGGCGCTGTTGTGTACAGATGCCGTCTATATTGGCGAAGTTTTACGACAAGCAGTACATCTACAGCAGTCTAAGGTATCCATTGTACCAGGTGATCCTACTGTACCTACAGCACCGGAACGCTTGCTCCAATGGAGTGATGAAGTGAGACATTTGCGAGTATTTGCTAATGGAGTAACACCACAGGCTGCTCAGCTAGGTAAGATGCTAGGGGCTGTTGGACTGGGAATAGTACGCTGCACGGACTTACTTCTCACAGATGATGTGAGAGAGTTATTACCAACTTGTCTTGTATCGAGAGATGAGCAGATCTCTAAGTCAATGCATCAGCGGTTGTTAGGTCTATTCCAAGAGCAGTGGAGTTCCCTATTGTATGAATTAGACGGTGCCCCGATGACGGTCAGTTTACGTTCGCCTTCAGACAGTGAAATAGAGCCTTATTCTTTGAATAGCCTCCAGGATATTCAGTTAGAGGCACTTTTTAGGGCTATATTACGCTGTGAACAACAGGGAGAAGACTATACGTTAGATCTTGTAGTACCGAATCCAATAAGCGGGGAACAATTTGCAGCAAGTATTGATTTCATCGATCAAGTGGCAGAACAAACTTTATGTCATATGCATCGTCAAGTGAAATACCGAGTGGGTGTATTTGTGACTGAGAATATATGTCCAGAAACAGTGGTTACTCTGGCACGTTATACGAATCTATTAGTATTGGAGTGGAAGGAACGAATAATTGATCCTAATGTAGATTCCACTGTTCAGATAAGCATATCCGGCAGTTTGTTAGAGATGGAAACACTGCGCAATGTACGCAGAATAAAGCCATTCATTAAGATTCGCATGGTAGGTAATTTAAACGCTACTGATTTACCGGCTATGTATCAGCTTGGAATGGATGAAGTCAGCTGTAATGTGAAGGAACTACCAAGTGTTCGTTTAAGCGCGGCACAGTGGGAGTTAACAGAGAGTGTTGCTGAATTGCAAAGTCATCATGGACTGTAGGGACTTGATTTAGACAATAGATTTACCGGAGATGAGCGAAGGAGTCTTCTTTGAGACTTCTTGGCTTATTTTATTTGCTCTTTGTATATTACCCATGTTGATGATTGTTTGACGACAATAAAGGCTTAGACTGCCACTATTTCAAGTACTTTAACAAGATGGAAGTAAATTCGAAAGGGTGTTCCAAATGCGGATAATGACCACTATTTTGTATAGTAACCTGAGAAGCTGATTGTACTTCCTCTTGTAAAATCTTGCACGCTTTTTTGTTAAATGGATGATCATTCTCAGCATCTATAATTAACATTGGTTTGATAATTTCTTTAAGACGATGAATAGCATATGGGCTAAGTGGCTGTTGCAAAGACGGCTTGCTATTGTAAAAACCTGAATTGTTGATATACATTTCTCTAAATAGCTGTTGGCGATCCGCTGCTTTTGGAATCATGTAACTCCAAAACTTTCTATTGAGGAGAATATCGACAGCCTTTTCGATGCCGATTCTCTGCACTCTTAAATAATCCCCGATTCCTTCCCATCTCATCCGAAAAGGATACTTCATACCGTGGATAGACGGCGCAACAAGGATCAACTTATTTACATATTGGGGATAGGCTAGAGTGAAATCTATAGCAGCAGCCCCACCAAAAGAAGAGGCTACAATATGGGTGTTGGAAACCCCATAATAGTCCAAGACACCTTTAATATCCTCATAATAGGAAAATGGAGAAGTAGGTTCTGAACTATGCCCGTATCCCCTCTGATCATAACGTATAACGTGATATTGCTGTGATATATCTTCTACGTGTTCGTCCCATATGGTTAGATTAGAATATCCCCCATGAAGCAGAAGCACAGTATCTCCTTGTCCTTGATTGGATACATGAAGTTTCGCACCATTGATTTCACAAATATTAGAAAGGGTCATGAAGATTCCCCTTTCTTGCTTCTAGCGAGTGTAGAGCTTCCTTACACCATTCTATTCGGGCTTCTGTTGAGACCACGCCGTACCTTAATGTGAGAAACCAAGTTGGATAATGCTCTTGCTGATATTTTTCCCTCAGATTGTGTTCTTGTGATTGAAGAGAAGTCAATGAAAACTCTAATTCGGAAATTTCTCTTTCTAACAAAGAAAGGATGATTTGATCTTCATGGGGTGTTGCGAAGGATATCCTTAATAGTAGTTCATCCCGATAGTTCATTGGACTGACTGGTTCAGTAAGCCAACTTAAGAAAGCGGCTTGTCCTTTTGCTGTAAGCTGATAGATTATCTTTTTCCTCGGATCATTTGCGTCAAGTGGTTCTGCATAGCCATGCCGAACAATCTCCTTCAACATAGGATAAATTTGCCCATAACTTTCGCTCCAGAAATATCGGAGAGACTCGTTGAATTGCTTCCGTATGTCATAACCCGACTGTGAACCTTTTGTTAAAATACCTAAAATGGCATATAAAGTATTGTTATTTCTTTTCAATTTATGTCCTCCAATACATCTGATAGATATATATATATATTATTTAATGTTACCTAAATTGTCAATAATTAACTAATTATTCTGCGAGGAGCTTAATGATGTACATCATTGTACGGTTTATTTTGTATTAATTAGTACATAGATCATTTACTTTGAGGCAAGGTCAGCATATAATGAAAGCATAAGTTGCTTCAAGGAAAGATAATTGCATAGATGCAAGAAATGAGTATCATTCTCATTTAAACAAGCTGCTCCGGGTCACTCGGAGCAGCTTGTGCCATTTTTAGGGGAGTAATAATGGATCTCATTATCAATAAGGAGGGTGTCTAATCATGCAAAATGAATACAAGGCTTCAACGATGGTGAGTACTGCCAGTCGCAAAATGATCAAACAACCTAATCCTCGGAATCAGAGAAAATTCGATTTACGGGGTATGCTTCGCAATACAGAAATGCTCGCTGCTTTGAGTAGTGGGGCGCTTACGCTGATCGCATGGTCAGTAGGACCGTGGTCTGATATCCTGTCGGTTCTCATCTATGTGATCGCCTATACGTTGGGAGGATGGGTTAAGGCTAAGGAAGGTGTTCAGACTCTCATACAAGAGCATGATCTGGATGTGAATTTACTGATGATTGCAGCAGCCATGGGGGCAGCAACGATAGGATATTGGAATGAAGGTGCGTTATTAATCTTTATATTTGCCTTAAGTGGTGCTTTGGAGAGTTATACCATGGAACGGAGTAAGAAGGATATTTCTTCGCTAATGGCACTGAAACCAGAGACGGCCATTCTGATTGAGAATGGCACAATGACAGAGGTACCTATTGGTCAGCTTCAAGTTGGAGATTTATTTCTTGTGAAGCCAGGTGAGTTAATCTCAGCAGATGGTCAAATTCAGCGAGGGTATTCAGCTATAAATCAGGCGTCCATTACAGGTGAAGCACATCCAGTAGACAAAACAACGGGTGATGAAGTGTTCGCAGGTACGCTGAATGGCGAAGGTGTGTTATATGTTGAAGTAACAAAGACTGCCGAAGATACTGTTTTTGCCAAAATTATTAGGTTAGTGGAGGAAGCAGAGAGTGAAGTCCCCGATTCACAGCGTTTTATCAAACGATTTGAATCGATCTATGCACGTATTGTAGTTCTTGTAACCGTAGTAGTGATTGGGCTCGCTCCGTTGGTGTTAGGCTGGACTTGGGGGAATTCCTTCTATAAGGCAATGGTGTTCCTCGTTGTGGCATCTCCCTGTGCATTAGTCTCTTCCATAATGCCAGCTATGTTGTCTGCAATATCCAATCGGGCACGTAGAGGGATTCTTTTTAAAGGTGGAGCCCATGTGGAGAATATGGCGCTAACTTCCGTAGTGGCTTTTGACA
Organism: Paenibacillus sp. DS2015; assembly: GCF_050433705.1. Lineage (NCBI taxonomy): Bacteria > Bacillati > Bacillota > Bacilli > Caryophanales > Paenibacillaceae > Paenibacillus > Paenibacillus sp. DS2015. Next base: position 77,444 of record NZ_JBNPWS010000014.1, read on the forward strand.
AGACAGGAACACTTACGATGGGGACACCACAGGTGACGGATTTTATCGCTTGCGATGGGTATGACCGACATGAATTACTATCGATTTGTGCTTCTGTGGAGCAATTGTCTGAACATCCGCTGGCTAAGGCCATTCTGCGAAGAGCAGAGGAAGAGGGAGTGACATTGAAGCTCGCTGATTCGGCTCAGGCGTTGACGGGATGGGGGATTGAAGCTGAGGTAGAAGGTAAGAAGTGGAGAATAGGCAAGAGTAATATCATGGACGGATCATCGATGCAATCAGAATGGGTCGACCATCGGAATCGCCTTATGTCAGAAGGGAAGACTGTCTCAGTTATCATGGATGAGGACCGGATAGTAGGCATGGTAGCTCTGAAGGATTTGATTAGGCCGCAGGCGGTAAGAGCAGTGAAATCTTTGCAAGCTTTAGGCATTCGTGTAGCGATGCTGACTGGAGACCATATAGATACAGCTCGAGTAATCGGAGAGCAGATGGGTGTAGATGATATCTATGCCGATTTATTACCAGAGGATAAGGTGAATCATGTCAAACAAATGCGGGAGAAATACGGTCATGTGGTCATGGTAGGAGATGGGATCAATGATGCACCAGCACTAGCTACAGCAACGGTTGGTATAGGGATGGGTATGAACGGAAGTGGTACAGCATTAGAGGTGGCGGATGTCGTTCTTATGAACGATAATATTGAAGAGATTGCGAGTACAATAACACTTGCTAGACGAGCACAGAGAATCATTAAGCAGAATATAGTGTTCGCGATCAGTGTGATCCTGCTGCTGATAACAAGTAACTTTGTTACGAATATCCCACTACCCTTTGGTGTCATTGGTCATGAAGGAAGTACAATCCTGGTTATTCTGAATGGACTGCGACTCCTTAGATGATTTTTATTAAATTGTTCACAATTTAGTTGCATGAATGTATACTATGTTATTGACAGCTTCCCTGTTATGGATCATAATAGCTTTTATATAATAATCATTTTAATTAAGGTTCTATCATACTTTAGAGATCCATGGAAAATAGGAGGAACTAACATGTACAAATCTATTATTGTTGGAACAGGTCCAGCAGGTCTTACAGCAGCTATTTACTTAGCGCGTGCAAATATGAATCCACTCGTCATTGAAGGTCCGCAACCAGGTGGGCAATTGACTACAACGACTGAAATTGAGAACTTCCCGGGTTTCCCTGATGGTATCATGGGCCCTGAACTTATGGATCAAATGCGTAAACAAGCGGAGCGCTTTGGTGCAGAATTCCGTACTGGTTGGGTAAATAGTGTAGATATGGAGAATCGCCCATTCAAGCTGAATGTAGAAGGTTTGGGTGAGCTAGTGACGGATACGCTGATTCTTTCAACAGGGGCAACAGCGAAGTATTTAGGGATTGCTGGTGAGCAGGAAAACATTGGACGTGGCGTAAGTACATGTGCCACATGTGACGGATTCTTCTTCCGTGGGAAAGAGATTGTGGTCATAGGTGGGGGAGACTCGGCACTAGAAGAAGCCAACTTCCTAACACGGTTCGCTACAAAAGTTACGTTAGTTCATCGTCGTGATGAATTACGTGCATCCAAGATTATGCAGGATCGCGCTCGTGCCAATAGTAAGATTGAGTGGGCATTGAACCGCGCCCCGCAAGAAGTCGTGGCTGGTGCAAGTGGCGTAAAAGGACTCAAAGTGTTTAATAATGAGTCTGGTGAAGAGGAATATATTGAGGCAAGTGGCGTGTTTGTAGCCATTGGTCACCACCCGAATACAGGATTTCTAGGTGGGCGCATTACAACGGATGAGAATGGGTATATTGTTGTACAACCGGGTACTACAGAGACGAATATCCCTGGTGTATTTGCTTGTGGTGACGTTCAAGATACGCGCTATAAACAAGCGATCACTGCCGCAGGTAGTGGATGTATGGCTGCCATGGATTGTGAGAAGTATTTAGAGAGCTTAGAGCATAATAAGGTTGCGTTGTAACAGGGCCGATTTTATGCTTTACAATAAACGAAGTTTAACGATTTCGACCTTTGTTTATTGTATTTAATTTAGATTATAATTAATGCAATGAATTAAATAATATCTTTGAAGAGGAGACTTTTAACATGGATAACGTTATTGTATATACAAGCTCAAATTGCCCTCACTGCAAACAAGTGAAAGGGTATCTAGGAGACAAAGGAATTCAGTTCGAAGAGCGCAACATTGAAGAAAATGATGAATTTGCTCAGCAAGTATGGGATATGGGGCTTAGAGCAGTTCCGGTAACTGTTATCGGGGAGCACCGTATTGTGGGAATGAATATGACACAATTCAAGAAAGCCTTGGATCCAGAAGCATAAGAAACATAATATAAATGCGTGATCAAAAGATGACTTTTTTGAACAACCTTTATAAGAGGCCTAATAGCTTATACCCAGAAAATATAAACACGAAGAGGCCGTAACTTCTATCTACAAGAAGTTACGGCCTCTTCGTGTTACGAAGCCTCATTAATAAATATGCGACTTGAGTTGTTTCGCTGATGTGATGATAGCCTTATGTGATATCAATAGAATATTAACATGATGATCTGGAATACTACGTAAGCTCCTATACCTGAACCAATAAGCATTAACCCGGATTTACGCTTAGCTTGAAACAAACGCAATACCCCGAGGCTGAATAAAGGAGCAATTACGACTAAGAATAATAACACGGTCACGAACATTTGCGCCGAAATATTGGATGTATCAACGTAAGTCACGGATCTTCTCTCCATTTCTTTATTGCGGATTCATTAATACCGATTTCTGGAATAGATATCATGTGCATGCAATGATTAATGTCATATTCGATAATACTATTATAGCGAAATCAACCTCAAATGACAGGAATAAAGAGGGCAAAATGCGACGAATTTACGTCGATTTCCAAATGTTTGATTCATTCTAATTCTATTGAGAAACCCGAATACGCCCCAAAAACTGAGATACGGCAGCATATGAAGCTCCAATCATAGCTGAGCGACTACCAAGAGATGAGAATTGAATCTGTAGCTGCTGCCTGTGATAAGGTAAGGTTCGTTCTGCGACAATGGCTTGAATGGAGGGCTCAAGCCACTGCTTAGCTGCTGATAGGGGCCCCCCAATGATGACCCGTTCAGGATTGAAACTATTTACAATATTCGTTATTCCAATGCCTAAATAGCGTCCAATTTCTTCATACAGCGCAAGTGTGCTTTTCTCGTGTTCTTGTGCATATTGGATCAGTTCTCTAGTAGATTGAGCTGGTAATTTCCTGGATGGATCTAGATAAGTTAGCTCTGAAGCATATAACTCCCAGCAACCACGATTTCCACAGGAACAGATGCGACCATCAGCTTCAATCGTCATATGACCTGTTTCACCCGCATACCCAGAGGAGCCTTTATATAGCTCGCCAGTGAAAATAATACCTGAGCCAATCCCCATACCTGCACTGATATAAATTAAATGTTGTACATCCACGCCTGCGCCGTAATGTAGTTCCCCTTGGGCACCAGCGTTAGCTTCATTGTCAATGGTCACATGGATACCGAAGGTTTCTTCAAGTAGTGACTTGAGAGGGACATTCTCCCATTCCAAGTTTGGTGCAAACAACACCGTTCCATCTTCCGCGACCATACCTGGGACACCGACGCCAATGCCTACAATGCCGTGTGGGGATTCAGGTGCTAATCGTATTAAAGAAAGAATGAGTTCTTTCATTCTCTCTAGCACATAGGGAAGATCATGATGACTTAGGGCGAAGCTCTGTTCTGCAATAATGTGGTCTTCTAGGTCCGTTAAGATACCATTCAGATGAGTGACGCTGAGTTCTATACCTATGGCATGTCCAGCACCACGGTTAAAGAGTAGCATTGTCGGTTTGCGTCCGCCGCTAGACTGGCCTGGACCAATCTCTTGTACTAAGTGGTTATCGATTAATTCAAGCACGAGATTGGACACCGTAGCCTTATTAAGACCCGTTATTTCGGATACTCGCACTCTAGATAGAGGGTTATGTTGACGAATCGTATCGAGCACAATCGACTTATTAATTTTTTTGACTAGAGCTTGATCACCCGTGATTTTCATATAAAATTCACACATCCTTTAGTAGCTACGATATAGAACAAACAACTTAGTTTAACCAATAGACAAAGTATAACAGATATGATAGGATAACGGTGTAAACGATTACTTTATAAATTAAAAGGAGGACATGATTACATGGCCCATTTTGAAAATGTAGGAAAAATTGCTTATGAAGGTAGCAAATCAACTAATCCTTATTCATTCAAATTTTACAACCCGGAAGAAGTAGTAGCTGGCAAAACAATGGAAGAGCATTTCCGTTTCGGTATGGCTTACTGGCATACGTTAACTGCTGGAGGCTCTGATCAGTTCGGTGCTAACACTGCAGTTCGTTCTTGGGATAAATATAGTGACATGGATCTTGCAAAGATTCGTGTTGAGGCAGCTTTTGAATTCATGGAAAAAATGAGTCTGCCATTCTTCTGTTTCCACGATGTAGATATCGCTCCAGAAGGTAACAGCTTAAAAGAATTTCATAGCAACCTAGATGTTATCGTTGGACTTATTGAAGAAAAAATGAAAGAAACAGGCAAGAAATTGCTTTGGAATACGGCGAACATGTTCACGAACCCTCGTTATGTTCATGGTGCAGCTTCTACTTGTAATGCTGATGTGTACGCTCATGCGGCTGCTCAGATTAAAAAAGGTATCGAAGTTGGTAAACGCCTTGGCGCTGAGAACTATGTATTCTGGGGTGGTCGTGAAGGTTACGAAACACTACTTAATACAGATCTACAACTTGAGCAAGATAACCTAGCTCGTATGTTCCAACTTGCTGTAGATTATGCGAAAGAAATTGGTTTTGAAGCTCAATTCTTGATCGAGCCTAAACCGAAAGAACCAACGAAACATCAATATGATTATGATGCAGCAACAACAATTGCTTTCTTGCAAAAATACAAATTAGATAAACACTTCAAATTGAACCTTGAAGCTAACCATGCGACACTTGCAGGACATACATTCGATCATGAGATTCGTGTGGCCCGTATCAACAATATGTTAGGATCTTTGGATGCTAACCAAGGCGATATGTTGCTTGGTTGGGATACAGATGAATTCCCTACAGATGTCTATGATGCAACACTTACAATGTACGAAGTTCTTAAAAACGGTGGTATCGGTCGTGGTGGCGTGAACTTTGATGCTAAAGTACGTCGTGCTTCTTTCGAAGCTGAAGACTTGTTCTTGGGTCACATTGCAGGTATGGATACTTATGCAAAAGGACTTAAAGTTGCAGCTAAGTTAATCGAAGATCGTGTCTTTGAAGATTTCATTGAGAAACGTTATATCAGCTTTAGTGAAGGGATCGGCGCTGATGTTGTATCAGGCAAAGCTACATTGTCATCATTGGCTGAATATGCGTTGAACAATGAGAACCCTCGTAAGAATCAATCAGGTCGCCAAGAGCACCTAAGAGCGACACTTAACCAATACATTTACGCTATTGAGTAGTCTTTCATAATGGTTACCTTAAGGCCGCTGCTCCTTTCCCACGGGAAGGCGGCGGCTTTTCTATATATTATACCTTATACACGAACAAGGGAGGGTTATTATGAGTTACGTTATAGGAATTGATCTGGGTACCAGTGCAGTAAAGTCCGTACTTGTAAACCAAGAAGGCCAAGTGGTCTATGAAGTATCGGAAGCTTATCCACTGCTTCAGCCGAAGCCGGGTTATAGTGAGCAGAATCCAGAAGAATGGGTAGAGAAGACGATTATCTCACTTCATAAATTAATGAATAAATCTAACGTGGAAGCTTCAGAAGTTGAAGGCATCAGCTTCTCTGGACAAATGCATGGATTAGTATTAGTGGATGAATCCGGTAAGGCTCTACGTAATGCGATTCTATGGAATGACACACGTACTACGGCACAGTGTCGTAAAATTGAGAAAACGCTGGGTAGTCGATTGCTTGATATTGCGCGAAATCGGGCTTTGGAAGGCTTTACACTTCCCAAAATCCTTTGGGTACAGGAACATGAACCTGAAATTCTGAAGCAAGCAGCACTCTTCCTATTGCCAAAGGATTATGTTAGATATCGCTTAACAGGTGATTATGCCATGGATTATTCTGATGCTGCAGGTACATTGCTACTCGATGTGGCTAAGAAGCAGTGGAGTGAAGAGATTGCAACGGCATTCCAATTGCCTATATCACTCTGTCCTAAGCTAGTCGAATCATTTGATCAAGTAGGTACACTACTACCAGAAATAGCTGAGAAGTCAGGTCTACTTCCTTCTACACGAATATTTGCAGGTGGAGCAGACAACGCATGTGGGGCTATTGGTACAGGCATTCTGTCCGAAGGCCAGACGATGTGTAGTATCGGAACATCAGGCGTCATTCTGTCTTATGAGGAACGTAAGGACTTGGACTTCGAAGGTAAGGTGCATTTCTTTAACCATGGGGAAAAAGATGCATTCTATATTATGGGCGTTACGCTAGCCGCGGGGTATAGCTTGCAGTGGTTCAAGGAAACCTTTGCTGCAGACCTGTCGTTCGATCAAATGCTCGCGGGAGTTGAAAAGATATCTGCCGGTAGCGGTGGACTGTTATTCACTCCGTACATCGTGGGAGAACGTACACCACATCCTGATGCAACCATTCGAGGTAGCTTTATTGGAATGGATGCCAGTCATACACGTTCACATTTCTGCCGTTCTGTTATGGAAGGGATTACGTTCTCATTGAAGGAATCCATTGATATTTTACGTGCATCGGGTAAGCAGGTATCCGAGGTCATCTCGATCGGTGGAGGCTCTAAGAATGAAGTCTGGTTGCAAATGCAAGCAGATGTGTTTAATGCTACAATCTTGAAGCTTGAGAGTGAACAAGGACCAGCAATGGGAGCGGCGATGTTAGCGGCTTATGGTTGTGGATGGTTCCCATCACTACAAGCTTGTGCAACGGCCTTCTTGTCGACTGCGAAATCCTATATACCAAACCCAGAAGCTGTAGCTACGTATGAACAATTGTTCAACCTTTATCAAGAAATATACGGACAGACTCGTGAAATAAATGAGAAATTGGCCTCATTCCGTCAATAATTTCATAGAAACCTTGAAGCCGCGCTCCCTCTATTGGTATGATGAGGAAGCGCGGTTTTGTTATGGCCACACACAAATGAAAAGAAATGGTGTATAAATGATAGAATAAGCATATATTTAGGTGTTACCGTTATTTGAATCCATAATGATTATAAATTCCTGGTATACAGAAGGGCAGGTATTCGATGAGTAGAAGTTCCTACAGATTCTTGAAAATAATGTTGATTGGAACCTTGATGGTCGGAGTCGTTCCGCCTGCCACGGATTGGGAAAGGGTTTATGCTACTTCCAAATTTGAGGTGGTACGTACCGTGGACGATATTCAGGTAATCCTATTAGCAGCGATGAATGAACGTAAAGACGTGTTAGAATTTGTGTATAAAGGTAAGACGCAATCGCTAAAGACGCAATTAAAGCAAGCATTGGATCAGGCGATGCAGAGTGATCCTTACATAAACTATACGATTGAAAGCTACGGCTATTCTTATCAAGGGGGTAAGAACTCAGCGGATGTGAAGGTTCAACTTAGTTACCGAGAAACCGCTCAGGAGACCGCATTTGTCACGAAGAAGGTGCAGAGTGTACTGAAGAAGATGATCGTTCCTGGAATGAATGATCATGAGAAAGTAAAAGCCATTCATGACTGGGTCGTACTAAACCTGAAATATGATATAACCTTACGCAAATACACTGCATATGATGGACTTAGTACAGGAAGTACGGTATGTCAGGGCTATTCCCTTTTAACCTATAAAATGTTGAAAGAAGCTGGGATCAAAAATATGATCGTAGAAGGTACGGTTAAATCGGGAAGTAGCAGGCAGCTGCATGCTTGGAATTTAGTGTTGGTGTCTGGTAAATGGTATCATCTCGATACAACTTGGGATGACCCCGTTCCTGACCAGAAGAACAAGGTAGCCATTGGTTATTACTTACGGAATGATGACCAGATGCGTAAAGACCATACATGGACTAAACCTTATCCAGCCGCAACAACGTTGTATAGAGATACGCTATCGGCGCTCGTTAAACAGGGTGGAAGTAAGAAAGCCTTTTATACGAAGTTGGTGAAGGAACTAAATTATAATTTATATGAATCAGGAGAGATTGTCAGCACTTCGGCTGCACTGAACAAGAAAGTGAAGAAAGCCATTAGTGAGGGAGATCATTCCATTGTATTCCGCTTCCGAGGTAACAAAGATAAATTGATGGAAGTATTGCAGGGATTATACAAGCTAAATATCGATGGGATATCATATAATTATAGCGATTTTGAGAATACTGGTGATTTAAAAGTGACTGTGACTTGGAAGTAAGCTGTTCAATAGATAAGCTTTTTCGGAAAACATAAGAAGGGCGGTGTCCACAAACCAAGTGGCACCGCCCTTCTTATTGTTATATTAATTTAAGTATTCGTGCGTTTAGCCATTTGCTGCCATATTGTTCCGGCAGCCTGCTCACCTGATTCAATACGTTCAAGAGCCATTCTTGCCTGTAGACTCACTTCAAATTCTGGATCTCCTACGGCAACCTCAAGAGCTTCACGTGCATCCTCCGTACCTAAGTCATAAAGAAAACGGGCAGCTCGCCAGCGAACGAGCTTACTGCTATCCTTGAGTGTCTCGGTCATGTAAAGAGTAGCTGCTGGATCACCAATATCGGATAATGTATCTCCCGCTGTACGGCGTACACCGGCTGAACTATCCTTAAGTGCAACGTATAAAAGCTCCATAGCTTCAGGTGTTTTCAAATCACCTAAATAGACAACAGCTAGACGACGCATTTGCATTTTGGCATCTCTAAGGGCTGTGTGGATATACGGAATTCGATCTTCAGTCGGAGTCATTCTATCCATCGCGGCATAACGAATGCGCCAATCGCTATTCTCGAGAGCGACACTTAGCTCCTCATCAGAAAGCTCGCCCCGTTTCTCTGTGAATTCCTCATTGCTTACTCCGTGAGCGATCGCTTGTTGAATGACTTGTTGTAGACGTTCTGGAGGATATGCAGCTTCTAGTTCTTGTTCTACCTCACGTGCAATTTCCTCTAGTTCTCCGTAACGAACGCCATATTCAGACAATTTGCGTTCTTTGATCATTGTTGCGATTGCGACCTCAGTAATGGCTTCAGTGAACCGCTGGGAGAGGGCAATCCGTTCTTCACGGGCACCTGCTTTTACGCGAATCTGCATGGGAATCCCACGGAAATACTGTACGAATACTTCAGCCTCACCATAGTGTTGTCCCAAATCCTCAGATGATTCAGACCAAGCATCGGTCAGACCCTCCTGTCCGAAACGCTCTTGTACTTCACCAAGAATGGTAGACCAGTCCGCGCTTCCCTTACGTTCTAAAGCTATGAAATCGGCAGTGTGAAACACACTCTTTATGCCTGGGATATGAAGCATCTCTCTAATCCAAGACGGAGCTGAACGTTCATTATCTAAAGTGTAGGTTTTTCGTATACCCGCCTCTGTCGTTTCATCCAAATGGAGTTTCATGGAATTAGGGCTTGGTGTTGGTTCTATAAACGTGATCTTCATAAGGTTGATCAACCTCCTCGTCTTCGTTAGTTTACCTCATTTATAAGAAAATCAAAAATAACCGTCTCTTAATGACTTATAAATTCAAAAAAGTGGTTATTCTAGGATGATTTAAGCCAAACTGTCTATGAACGATTAAATGTAGGAATTTAAGGTAGGAGGTTCTTGATCTAAATGTTCAAAAAACAAGAACAAAGACTGATTATCGCTTGTATTATTATAGCGATTATTATGCTGTATGGAACGGTGAAGGCTTTTATACGCTATATGAATTATTTCGGATAGAGAAAGAACACAATCATTGAAAAGGGAGTTGTGAGAGAGATGTCATCCTTAGATCCAGTATTGTTAAGCCGGATTTTAACGGGTCTGACCCTAATTGTCCATATTATCTTTGCTTCACTAGGTGTAGGTGTGCCTTTAATGATTGCCTTAGCTGAGTGGAGAGGAGTCCGTACACAAGATCCACACTACACGTTATTAGCAAGGCGATGGGCACGTGGTTTTGTGATTACAGTGGCCGTTGGAGTCGTTACAGGCACTTCAATTGGGCTACAGCTTAGTCTACTCTGGCCCACCTTTATGCGTGTCGCAGGACAAGCTATTGCGCTCCCTTTGTTTATGGAGACCTTTGCGTTCTTTATTGAGGCGATCTTTCTGGGGATCTATTTATACACATGGGATCGATTTAAGAATAAATACACTCACATGTTGTTGCTCATTCCGGTTGCTATAGGTTCTTCGGCCTCGGCGGTTTTTATTACGACTGTTAATTCTTTCATGAACTCACCTCAAGGGTTTACATATAAAGAGGGTATATTGACGGATATTAAACCGTTCGTGGCTATGTTCAATCCTGCTTCATCGACAAAAGTAACACATGTTCTTGCCTCATCCTACACGCTGAGTGCAGGTGTGCTTGCCGGATTAGCCGCTTATAGCATTTTGAAAGGGCGAAATCACGTATATTTCAAAAAAGCGTTGAAACTAACGGTTGTATCGACCTTCATATTTGCAATGAGTACAGCCATTATTGGGGACTTCTCAGGTAAATATTTAGCTAAAAATCAGCCTGAGAAGCTTGCTGCAGGGGAGTGGCATTTCGCGACTCAGACTGAAGCGACATTGGTCTATGGTGGTGTTCTTGATGAGAATAACGAAGTGAGATATGGGCTCAAAATACCCTATGCTCTAAGTATTCTAGCAGGCAATTCACCGAATACGGAAGTGATTGGCCTCAATGAGTTTCCCGAAGATGAGCGGCCGCCGTTATCGATTCATTATTATTTCGATATCATGGTGACGATTGGTGGCTTACTTGTTGTGATTCCGCTTCTTTATATGTTTCGCAAACGTTTGCCAGGGAAGAAGAAGTATCCCATTTGGATGCTTATAAGCATTATGGCGCTTGGACCGCTATCTTTAATGGCTCTCGAAATGGGCTGGTTGTATGCAGAGATGGGTCGCCAACCTTGGATTATGAGGGGGTACATGAAAGTAGCAGAGGCAGCAACAACCTCGACGAGTGTTGGATGGATGTTAGTTCTGTTTAGTGTGTTATACCTTGTCCTTTGTCTTTCGGCCATTAAAGTACTTAGTAAGCTTTTTCGAAATAAAGATGCTGTGGAGGAGTTAAGATTACTTGGTCTTGAAGAAGGAGGTGAGAAGTCATGAGTTATGAAATTGTGGGGATCACTGCCCTATGGATCTTTCTGTTCGGTTATCTGATCGTTGCTTCTATTGATTTCGGTGCGGGATTCTTCAGCTTCTATAGTATTGCTCTGGGGCATGAGAATAGAGTTCACAGCATTATTCAGAGATACCTTTCTCCAGTATGGGAAGTAACAAATGTATTTCTAGTGTTCTTCTATATTGGGCTTATCGGGTTCTTCCCTGATTCTGCCTATTATTATGGCACAGCACTACTTGTGCCTGGGAGCCTTGTGATTACCCTGTTAGCGATTCGTGGGGCTTACTATGCTTTCAATACATACGGTAGTAGTAAGGAGAATAATAAAATTTACGTCGGACTCTATGGGGCAACGGGCGTGTTAATTCCCGCTGCTTTATCTACCATTTTGGCCATATCTGAAGGGGGTATTATTCAAGAAGTTAATGGAAAAGTAGTTATTGGTTGGAGGGAGTTCTTCACGAATCCTTACACTTGGTCCGTCATTGTACTGGCGTTGGTTAGTGTACTCTATATTTCAGCGATGTTCTTAACTTTCTATGCCCAACGTAGTGGAGATCAGGAAGCTTTCGAAGTCGTGCGTGGATATGCCTTAGTATGGAGTGGGCCTACTATTTTAGCATCTGTGTTAGCTTTTTTTCAGATCAATAAGCAGAACCCAGAGCATTTCCAGAATATGTTGAACCTGTCGTGGATGTTCATCGCTTCCTTACTATGTTTCTTGATTGCTATCTACCATGTATGGAAGAGACGTAAGCTTGGATTATCCTTCATTATGGTTATTCTGCAATTTGCGTTTGCTTGGTTCGGATATGGACGATCGCATCTTCCATATGTGCTCTATAAATATGTGAATATCTATAACAATTTCACGAATAAGACCATGGCAATTGCGTTAATTACAGCTTTTGCATTAGGACTTGTTGTGCTGATTCCATCGCTGATTCTCATCATGCGCTTATTCTTATTCAACGCTAACTATGTACGGGGGAATTCCCCTAAGAAAGGATGATTAACTTATGGAGGATTTCTCGATTTTTGTTGCTCCACCACTCGTAATTATTGCAACAATCGTATTTCTCGTCATATACATGGGGAAATATAAGGACCCTGTAGATTAGGGATGAAAGACGGTCGTGCAGGAAGACTGCTACGCTGAACGAAGAGAAATCCTTCATTACTAGGGGCTTCCTAAATGCATAATAGATCGTATGATCCAGAGGGGTTCATGGATAGAAAGGAGAATTAACTGTAATTCAAGGATTTGGCTTCGAAAAGGCGCGTCGTTTATGGTATGATGGGAGAAGTATAATTTGAAAGGACTGGTAATACTTCATGATCAGTACAAGCGGCGTGACACTCCGTTATGGAAAGCGCGCACTTTTTGAAGATGTAAACATAAAATTTAATCCGGGCAATTGTTATGGTCTCATTGGAGCCAACGGTGCCGGTAAGTCAACTTTCCTTAAAATTCTTTCGGGTGAAATTGAGGCTAACTCAGGCGATGTTCACATGACACCGGGAGAACGTATGGCCGTTCTAAAGCAGAACCACTTCGAGTATGATGAATTTCCAGTTCTAGAAGTTGTTATTATGGGACATATTCGTCTATATGAGATTATGAAGGAGAAGGATTCGTTATATGCGAAAACTGACTTCACAGAACAAGATGGACTTCGTGCGGGCGAATTGGAGGGTGAATTTGCTGAACTGAATGGTTGGGATGCAGAACCTGATGCAGCATCACTCTTGATTGGTCTAGGTATTTATCGTGATCTACATGATAAGAAGATGGAAGAGCTTAGTGGTAACGAGAAGGTACGCGTATTGCTAGCACAAGCATTGTTCGGACGTCCTAATAACTTGCTACTGGATGAACCTACCAACCACTTGGATCTTGAATCGATTGGCTGGTTAGAGAATTTCTTGATGGATTATGAAGGTACTGTTATTGTCGTATCTCATGACCGTCACTTCCTGAACAAAGTATGTACGCATATTGCGGACATTGATTTCGGCAAGATCCAGTTATATGTAGGTAACTATGATTTCTGGTACGAGTCTAGTCAGCTTGCTTTGCGTTTGTCACGTGATTCGAACAAGAAGAAGGATGAGAAGATCAAAGAACTTCAAGCCTTTATCCAACGTTTCTCGGCTAATGCATCCAAGTCCAAGCAGGCAACATCTCGTAAGAAGCAATTGGATAAAATTACGTTAGATGATATTCGTCCATCTAGTCGTAAATATCCGTTCTTACACTTTAAGCCAGAACGTGAAGCAGGTAAACAACTGCTTACCATTGACGGACTTAATAAATCCTTTGATAGCGAAGTTGTACTCGATAACGTGAACTTTGTAGTCAATAAGGGTGATAAGATCGCATTGGTAGGTCCAAATACTTTACCTAAGTCCACACTGTTTGATATTCTGATGGGTGAGAAAACCGCAGACTCAGGTGAATATACGTGGGGCATTACGACAACTCAAGCTTACTTCCCTATAGACAACTCTAAGTATTTCGATGGCGTAGAGATGAATTTAGTGGATTGGTTACGTCAGTATTCCCAAGATCAAGATGAGACGTTCCTACGTGGATTCTTAGGACGGATGTTGTTTGCTGGTGAAGAGGCTCTGAAGAAAGCAAGTGTGCTTTCTGGTGGAGAAAAGGTACGTTGTATGCTAGCTAAGATGATGCTAAATGGTGCCAATGTTCTTATATTCGATGAACCCACGAACCATTTAGATTTGGAATCGATTACTGCACTTAATAATGGTCTTACGGACTTCGATGGAACGATTCTATTCACATCCCATGACCATCAGTTCATTCAAACGATTGCCAATCGGATTATCGAAATTACGCCGAATGGTATCATTGATCGCTCGATGAGTTATGATGAATACTTGGATAACGAAGAGGTCAAAGCGCTTCGTGAGAAAATGTATCCAGCTGAATAATAATGGATATAAGTGTGTACCCCTAACTAGGCTACACATACAAAAGCTGCTAATCCCGTTATATGGGATAGCAGCTTTTTTGGAAATATAAGAATTTATATGCTGTACATAATAAATGATCCTTATATTTTTACGAGAAACGGATGCCATCCCTTGAAAGGACGGCATCCGTTTCTTCTTATGTGATATGAACAGATTGAGTTACACGCCTGTACGGCGACGTTGGTTATTTGGTTTCTTGTTATTTTGTGTTTTTAAAGTTTTGGCAGCATCAGGTTGAAACCCACCATTTCTACCTGTAAAAGACTGCTGCTTCTTTTGTTCTAATTTTTGCCGAATAGCATCAGCCAAATTCACTTTTTTTATTTCATTATTTTCGGTCATAAGTAAGACTCTCCCTTCGGGGTTCTGTCCTCATTCTAAACGTTTTTAAATAACCCTACAAGGGGGCAGTACGGTAAATCAATCTTTACTTTCCGCAACACTGTTTCTATAGACCCATACTAGGATACGTTTGTTAGGATAGGGTAATGATGTAATTATGATTCTCCTGAATAGAAGGGTGGCATAAACATTGACGGATGTATATGAAGAGATACGCAAAGGAGAGCGTGGAGCCTGGGTTAGCATTATGTCCTACTTATTATTGTCCGTGTTTAAATTGGTGAGTGGCTACCTATTTGCCTCAAGTGCGCTATTGGCAGATGGATTTAACAACTTAACGGATATCGTAGCTTCTGTTGCCGTCTTGATCGGCTTGCGAATTTCCCAGAAACCACCCGATTCAGATCATGCATATGGGCACTTTCGTGCGGAGACTATTGCAGCATTGATTGCTTCATTTATTATGGCAATGGTTGGAATACAGATTATAGTCGAGACAGCCCGGGCACTATTTAATGGAATTAAATCAGAACCCCCGAATCTATGGTCTGCAGGGGTAGCCATTATAAGTGCTGCAGGAATGTTAGGGGTATATGCATTTAATCGTAGACTAGCTAATCAAATTAATAATAAAGCACTTATGGCTGCAGCTAAAGATAATTTATCAGATTCATTAGTAAGCATTGGAGCGGCTATAGGAATTATTGGGGCTCAATTCGGATTGCCGTGGCTGGATAGGGTAGCTGCATTTGCCGTCGGTCTCATTATTTGTAAGACGGCTTGGGATATTTTTAAGGATTCTACATACAGCCTAACGGACGGATTTGATCAGAATCAATTAATGGACTTGCGGAGTACAATTGCTCGAATAGCTGGCGTTGAAGAAATAAAGGATGTTAAAGCAAGAGTTCATGGTAATTATGTGTTAGTTGATGTCGTCATTGTTGTAGATGCCAAGTTAACCATTGTAGAAGGACATCACATTTGCGATGATATTGAGGAACGAATGAAGAAAGTTCACAATATTATGCAAGTTCAGGTGCACATTGAACCGAAGAGTGAGTAATTATAAGATGACGAAAGTCAGCGAGAAGAAGAGTAACGGGTTCCGTTCTGAGATGAAAAAGATCATATAGGAGGCGCACCTTTGAAAACAATCCACAAGATGTATGAACATTTAAATTGGGCTAATCAACGAATTCTAGAAACATTGCAAAATGTTGAGGATGAGAACCAGCAAACGAAAAACTTATTTGCTCATATTCTTTATGCAGAACAGGTTTGGATTACTAGACTAGAGGGAGCGGATAGTTCACAATTACCTATTTGGTTGGAGGGTGATATCGCAGTCTGTGCAAGACTTATTAAACAAAATGAAGAAAAATTCAAAACCCTTCTCAGTGAAATAACAAATACTGACCTAGATCACTTAAAGTCATATACAAATAGTAAAGGGTTAGAGTTTAAGAGTTCTATAAGAGATATTTTAACTCATGTCGTACTTCATGGGCAGTATCATCGAGGACAGATTAACTCGCGGCTTCGAATCGATGGAATAGAACCTATTAACCTTGATTTTATTACCTTTGTAAGATAGATATGACCCGTGCGAGTAATATCTGTGTGAGGTTTTAAGGCTCTGCTTATCGCAAAATATAGGGTTGAATATAGTTGTACAGAAAAAAGGATTGGAATATTCCAATCCTTTTCAAAGTATTAACATTTAATTAAATTAATTAGTCTACAAGAATCCAAGATGTACCGACCCATGTATAAACTTCAACCCAAGTACCTGTAAATTTATCCGTTACTTTATTACCCGTTGTACTTACTAGTTGAGATGAAAGTGCACCCACTTTTTTACCATTAGGAGTGCTATAGAAGTAAGTTTTCTTTAGCAACAGAATTGGCTCTTTTATTAACGTAATAGCATCATCTGTGATGAGCGGCGTACTAACGATCTGATCATTATCACCGTATACCGTTGAAGTTACACCATCAGCTGTAGTCGTTGTAGTTATGGCTGGAGATGTATTACCCGTAGTCGTTGTTGTTTCTGCTGCAAATGCGCCTGTCGCCATCGAAGCCATGATCCCTAGTGCTGCTGTTACTGCTACTATCTTTTTCATTAATAATTCCTCCTAATAATCTATGTAATGCTGCTTGCTTTACAATATAGACTTAACCACAGTTTGGTAAATTGAACCAACATATAAATACTTTATTTATAAAGACACGACATTATCTTGTTTTTACCTTATAATTTGAGGACAGGCAGTTAAAATATATTAACGATTGGTATCGGAAGGAGAACGATGATTTGCGTATAGTTAGACGTATGATACTCATGGTGTTCATCTTCATAGTTATACTAATAGCTGGAGTGATATGGTACATTTCACCAGATAGAAATTTAGACATGAGTTATGACAATATTAACCTGCAAGGTAAGGTCGTCAAGATGCTCGCTAATCGTACCCCGGAGATTGAACTAAGTGGGGACGAACTCAATAGTCTTGCCAAGAAAAAGATGATTGAATATCTAGACGAACATAAACAATCTGTTGATATAACTGGGGTTAACTTTGAGTTTAATGGACAGGAAGTAGATGTCGCATTGAATGGTAAATGGGGATTAATCCCTTTTGGTGCCACAGTAACCTTTCATATGGAATCTGAAGGGGATAATTTAATTCTAAATCATCGTTCAACGACCATTAGAAAAGTGAATATCCCAAATTCATTCATACCAGAGTCATTATCAACTATTCGTATCTCTCTTAAAGATCATTTACCTAATGTAGTGGAGGTTGATAAGCTCAAGTTCAGCACGGACGGCATAATTCTTTCTTTCAAAATAGATAGCTCGTTAATTCCCTCATTATTGTTAGATAAATTAGGTAAATAATAAGACACAAAAAAGACGAAACCCCAATGGCCTCAAACCTACTTAGGCAACTGGGGTTTCGTCTACTTCTAACCTGTTTGTTATATCTGATGTACTGTACATAATGATGCGATTTCACTACGTTAAGGGGTCCTAGATCGACCTGTAAAGAGCGTAATAATAAATAGGACGATGAATATGAAGAAAAGTATTTTTGCTAATGATGCAGCTGCTGCAACAATGTTGAAGAAACCAAAGATCCCTGCAATGACAGCAATGATTAAAAGAATAACAGACCATCTTAACATAATTGTTCACCTTACTTTCTTAAATTTGTAATGAAGTGTAAAGGTTATCCGATACTTACATATTCATATGGGAGAAGTGCTGTTGACGATGATGTGTTCGTCGCTCCCTTGTAGTTGCTAATTAACCGAGTACCGAAGAGATGAAACATGTCGTAATGTTATTCAACTACAGACAATTGACCTTAGAGTAGGCGTGTTTCGTCCCTTTAATGAAGGGGTAATCATTAACAACAGACATTATGAAATTTGAAGGAGAGATAAGAATGATCGAAGTTAGTGTTGCGCTTATAGCCGTTGCATTTGCGATACTCGTTATTTTTCTAATTAAGACATTACGAGCGGCTACTCAATCGCTAGACAAGACAACCCAAACGTTACAAGAGGTTCAGAAAACAATTGATGAATTGAGCTATGAGGTTAAACAAACGATTCGGCATGCTAATGATATTACAGTAGATGTTCAAGCCAAGATGAAACAAATTGATCCTGTAATGGATTCTGTACAGAATCTGGGTGAAGTACTAAGCGAGGTAACGCAAGCTGCTAAACAAGTATCTACGACACTTATAGATAGAATGAAGAGCAGTAAGCGCCATACACCTGCTCCGCAACGTTCACAAGTGTCAACGGCAAGTTCAGCGGAACAACGTACGGTTCAATCCTATGCTACGATCAATGAGAGTACAGGGGCAACGAAACAGGCTCCGAGCTGGGTGAAATATGTTGATGTGGCTGCTGAAGTATGGAAGAAATTCCGACGGTAAGATGTTATGAGCTTCGAAGCGTGGAGGAGTTCTTTTGACAAGATGGATCTTCCTTTTGACTACATCTTAAGTTTCAATTGGAAGGGTAGAGGTTAAAAGAACAATAACAAATTGAAGGAGAGTGAAACTCATGGATTCAAAAAACTTACAATCATATGCAAAAGTCGTACAGAATGGTGTTCAAGCTGTTGAAGAGGTTAAGCAATTACAAAGTGCAGGATATATTTATGAGCATATTTATGTTCTTGCCCACGCTGATGATCGTACAGAGCGTATTGCTGATACTGCCAATGCTGATGAGATTGGGATTAAAGAAGAAGGAGTGTTCAATTCCCTAGCCAATTTATTCCGTTCGCGCGGAGACGAGCTTCGTGCTAAAATTACTTCATTAGGATTTACGAATGCGGAAGCTGATTTCTATGAGAAAGAATTGGATCTCGGTAAAGTGCTTGTTATTGCTACAAGATCATAATCTATTTCAGTTCGATTTGTTACTTATAGCATGTAAAGTGATTACTATTTAAAAACATAGATAAGGAGTGGGAATCTGTTCCCATTCCTTATCTATGTTTTTGAATATTATTGATTATGAAAACTAAGGAGCGGCTTATGAAAATTTTAATTGTGGATGACAATCCTACGAATGTTATTATAATACGGGAAATTCTTAAGAAAGAAAATTATCGAAATACAAATACGGCTCCCTCTGCAAGAGCGATGTTTGAAATATTAGGAATCGGTCTTCATCCAGGTGACATTGTGACTACTAAAGTAGATATCGATTTAATTCTTTTGGATATGATGATGCCTGAAATGGACGGTATTGAAGCATGTAGGATTATTCAGGAATATGATCATCTTAAGGATATCCCTATTATTATGGTAACGGCAGTAGGGGATTCCAAGAAGTTAGCTGAAGCTTTGGACAGTGGAGCTACAGATTATGTAACTAAACCTATTAATAAAGTGGAGATTATGGCTAGAATTCGGCTTGCGCTTCGATTGAAGAAGGAGAAGGATTGGCATAAAGAGAGAGATCAGCGAATACAGGAAGAGCTTAGATTGGCAGCTCTAGTTCAGAACGCTGTTCTAACCCCTCCTTTGGAAGAGGAACTCTTTGAAGTTCATGCCCTCTATCAGCCTGCTTCCGAACTAGCGGGAGATTTATATGCTTGGTATCCTTTAGGGGATGGTCGATATGGTATTATTCTACTTGATATGATGGGACATGGTATTTCCTCGTCACTATTTTGTATGTTTATTGCATCTGTATTGAAGGATACCGTGACGACACATGTGGAACCTGAGAAAGTTATTCAAGAATTAAACAGAAGGTTTAATCAGTTATATATCGAGAATGAACTGGTGCAATATTACTTTACAGCGATATATATAGTAGTTGATACACGAATGAAGCGAATTGATTATGTCAATGCAGGGCATCCTCCAGCACTCTTTTTTCAGGGGAATGGGCGGATTATTATGTTGGATGAAGTGTGTTGTCCTGTAGGGTTGTTTGATAAGATTGAGATGAAACCGCAGTCCTTATATTATGAAGATGAGGGGCACATTGCACTATATACAGATGGATTGATGGAGATCGTTGAAGGAGAGCATGATGCACAAATGGACTTCCTGATCGGACATTTAGAAGGCCACCACGAGTGGAACGAAGAATCAATGAGGCAGGCATTTTTCAATAGTGAGCTGCAACAGGAAAGAGATGATGATAAATGCTTGGTGTGGATAACGTTGAAAGAAGGAGAAACGCCGGAATGAAAATAAAAACAAAGTTGCTGATCGGGTTCGGTACACTCATGCTCATTATGATGGTACTGACGATGATTGGTTACGATCGTTTAAGTTATATGAACAAACAGTTAGATCAAGTCTATCAAGAAAGATATATCAAAGTACGTAATTCGAGCGGAATGCGGGGGGAAGTCAATACGGCTTCACGTATGTTAGTGGATATGCTTCTTACCAATACGAATTCATCGATCGATAATAGCAATGATAGACAACAATTAGAGACCAGGATCACGAATGCGAATAATTATTTGACCGAGCTTATGGCGAGCGGAGACACGATAGAGGAAAAACAGATGCTACAACGTGTTGAGGCAGCTTGGAGTAAATTTGAAGATTTTGAACAGCAAGAAGTTAAATTATTAAAAGCAGGAAAATTAGAAGAAGCGCTAAAGTATCGGAATGAATCAGGGTTAGCCATTCAGATAGAAGCACTCGATAGCTTGAATGAGCTAGCTACATATCAGGATATGATGATAGATCAAGAAATGACGGATATCAAAGCGGCCTATGCACGTTCCATTCAAATAACGACAGCGATTATGGTTGTCGGACTTCTACTTGGATTAGGGATCATCATGTGGATTATACCAAGTATTACTAAAGGACTTAATGTCATTAACATGATGATTAGTAGTTTCGGTAAAGGTAAGATCAAGACCATTCGCCGTATTCAAATCACCTCGAAGGATGAGATTGGTGAGGTTGCTCACGTATTTAAAGAAATGGCAGAGGATATTGAGGAAAAACAACAATTAGAAATGAAATATTTACAGCGTCAGAAGGATCAGAATTGGCTAGGTTCTCATACGAGTCAAGTGACAGAACTATTGCGTGGTGTTCATTCATTAGAACATTTATCTCAAACGTTTATTAGTGAATTCACACCCGTGTTAGGAGCTCATTACGGTGCCGTCTATATCCAGGGTGATCCGAATCATCCAAATCGGCTATCGGCTTATGGAACATATGCGAGCTCAGGGGGCTTGCTTGCCAAGGAGGATGTTGAGATAGGTGAAGGCTTAATCGGACAAAGTGCCATGGATAAGAAACCTATTTATATTAATGAAGTGCCTGTGGATTATATGTCTATTGAATCAGGACTTGGAAGTTCCTCTCCTGTAAGCTTAGTCGTCTATCCTATCTTGTTCGAGCATGAGCTATTAGGTGTAGTTGAGCTTGCTTCATTTGAGTCGTTCTCACCCTTGCAACGTGAACTAATTTCGCAATTAACCTCTAGTCTAGGTATTGTCATCAATAATATAAGTCGTCGCTTACGTGTAGAAGAATTGTTACGTGAGTCACAAGCCTTGACAGAGGAACTACAATGTCAATCTGAAGAGTTACAGACACAACAAGAAGAACTACGTAAATCTAATGATAACTTGGAGGAGCAGACAAATGCGCTTAGAAGATCTGAAGTGCTTCTGCAAAGACAACAAGAGGAGTTAGAACAATTCAACACAGAGTTAATTGCGAAGACACGAGCGATGGAAGACCAAGTTCAGCAATTAGAAGAGAAAAATTATGAAATTGAGAAAACAAGTTCACAATTAGAACAGCAAGCCATTCAGTTAGCGGGTACATCGAAGTACAAATCTGAATTTATGGCCAATATGTCGCATGAATTGCGTACACCGCTTAATAGTCTCCTTATTCTCTCACAGTTATTGTCTGAGAATAAGGGCGGAAATTTAAATGCTAAGCAAGTGGAATATGCTCATACGATTTATATGTCAGGCGCAGATTTGCTTAAGATGATTGATGAAATTCTTGATTTGTCCAAAATTGATGCAGGGAAAATGGATATTAATAAAGAGACCATTCGATTGAAAGATCTCGATCAATTCGTGAAGCAGACTTTCAAGCCGTTAGCAGATCAGAAACAGTTATCACTTAACATGAAGTACGGTGACCATTTACCTGATGAAGTACTGACGGATGGACATAGATTGAAGCAGATTCTTAAGAACTTACTTAGCAATGCTTTTAAATTTACGAATACAGGCTCCATTAGCTTTAGTGTTCATATGACTGATGCTAATCAACTACCTGAGTATCTGAAGAAAGGCCAAGAATATATTGCTTTGTCTGTTACAGATACGGGGATTGGCATACCTTTCGATAAAAAAGATCTTATATTCGAAGCATTCCAACAGGCGGATGGAACGACAAGCCGTAAATATGGAGGTACGGGGTTAGGTCTTTCCATCAGTAGAGAGTTATCTCATCTGCTTGGTGGGTATATTGACTTGCAATCCACTGAGGGAGAAGGTAGCTGCTTCACATTGTATTTACCTGTTGATTTTCCAAGTGAAGAATTAACAGGAACAGAAGTGGCCGCTGCATCAAGTTCGGAATCCATCTTAAGTAGAGCAAGTTATAGGGATATAAATTATTCAGGAAATACTAATCATATTACCCATGATCAACTAGACGAGTTGCTCGAAGATGACCGCCACTCGCTTCAAGAGAACGATAAAACATTGCTTATTATTGAAGATGATGTGAAATTTGCATCTATACTTCTTGATATGGCGAGAGATCGAGGCTTTAAGGCATTGGTAGCAACAAAGGGTGATATAGGGCTGTCCATGGCTCAGACTTATTTGCCGAGTGCTATTATTCTGGATATTCAATTACCTGTTATCGATGGATGGGCCATTCTAAATGACTTGAAAAATTCAGCATTAACACGTCATATTCCTGTTCATATCGTATCGGTCATTGATGAAGTGAAGCAAGGGCTGATGATGGGCGCCATTGCCTATTTGAAGAAGCCTTCATCCAAAGGCGCACTTGATAAAGCATTCTCGCATATTGAATCATATACAGATAATTCGTTGAAGCACTTACTTATTGTAGAAGATGATGAAATTCAGCGTAATGCCATCATAGAGTTCATCAATCATGACGATGTATCTATTGGGGCAGCATCGTCTGGAAAAGAAGCATTAATGTTACTTCGCACTCAGAAATATGATTGTATGGTGCTCGATTTAATGTTAACGGATATGACTGGATTTGAACTGCTTGACCAGATTCGAGATGATGAAGATTTATCTGATCTCCCGATCATTATATATACGGGTAAAGATCTTGATTCTAAGGAAGAAATGACGCTTCGTAAGTATGCGGAGTCTATTATCATTAAGGATGTGAAGTCTCCAGAACGCCTACTAGATGAGACGACATTATTTCTTCACAGGGTAGAGGCTAACTTACCAGAAGAGAAAAGAAAGATACTACAAAGGCTCCATAACAAGGAAGAACTTTTTGAAAATAAAAAGATATTGCTCGTTGATGATGATATACGGAATGTCTTTGCACTGTCTAGTGTGTTGGAAAGTTATGGTATGGAAGTGGTATTTGCTGAGAACGGAAGAGAAGCATTAGATATCTTAGAGGAACGTAAAGATTTCGATCTCGTGCTCATGGATATGATGATGCCTGAAATGGATGGATACGAGGCTATGACTTTGATTAGACAGAATCCTGAATACTATAGACTTCCCATTATTGCATTAACAGCGAAGGCTATGAAAGAGGATCGATCGAAGTGTATTGAGGCTGGGGCTTCTGATTATGTGAAAAAACCGATACGAACAGAACAACTTCTTTCACTAATGCGAGTATGGTTGTATTCGTAACTGCATTTTTTGGTTAATGATATAGTAATGTTAGTTATTTCACAATGGCGGTACAAGAGGAAGCAGGGACAGTTAATGACTTCGATGGATGATGCGGAGTATGATGAGGTATCGCAGAGAGTAGATGCTGAACGCGAGACTATTGAACTTGAACTTTTACTACAAGGGATGCATCGATTATATGGTCACGATTTTCAGAATTATGCCACTCCTTCACTTACGCGTAGGATCTGGCATTTCATACATGCCAACCAACTTCATAATATATCTTCATTGCAAGAAAGGGTCATGCATGATCGTACTACTTTTGAACGCTTGATTCATAGTTTATCTATTCCCGTCACCGAAATGTTTAGAGACCCGGAACTATTCTTAGCTTTTCGGACACATGTGGTTCCTATACTACGGACATACCCTTATATTCGTATCTGGCATGCAGGATGTTCTACTGGCGAGGAAGTTTACTCTATGGCGATCCTACTTCATGAGGAAGGGCTATACGATAAGGCTCGGATCTATGCAACAGATATGAATAGTCAATCTCTAAAGCAAGCTAAAGAGGGGATCTTTGGGATCGAGAAGATGAAGTTATACACCAAGAATTACATCGAAGCGGGCGGAACTCGTTCATTTTCAGAATACTATACAGCGAAATATAACTCTGTTAAATTCCAACCCTTTTTACAGAAAAATATTATTTTTGCAGAGCACAATCTGGCGACGGATCGTTCGTTTAATGAATTTAACGTTATTCTTTGTCGAAATGTCATGATTTACTTCAACGATATCCTCCGCGATCACGTCCATGGTCTATTTCATGAGAGTTTGAGTCGTTTCGGTATTCTAGTGCTAGGTTCGAAGGAATCCATACAATTTACGAAATATGGCGATGGTTACGAACTATTAGATAAGTCAGAAAAAATATATCGGAAGATAAAGTAACAAGGGGGGAGGGTCCTAATGGGGGTTCAAGAACCGATTAATATTTTACTAGTCGATGATCGACCGGAGAATTTATTAGCACTGGAAGCTGTACTCGAGAGTGAACAGTATAATCTTATCAAAGCTACATCAGGAGAAGAAGCCTTGAGATGCCTTTTGAAGGATGAGTTCGCTGTGATTATATTAGATGTACAGATGCCTGGGATGGACGGAATTGAAACGGCAAAACTAATTAAGGCAAGAGACAAGACTAAAGAGATTCCCATTATATTTATTTCTGCAAATAGTAAAGAAGCCGAACATCTCTTTGCCGGCTATTCTGCTGGAGCGATTGACTATATGGTTAAACCATTCATCCCACAAATCCTAAAGTCTAAAATTGAAGGATTTGTGGAGATGTATATATCAAACAAGAAACACAAGAATCAATCGATGTTACTTCAACAAAAAACACAAGAATTAGAAAAAATGAATCAAGAACTTATGAAAGCCAAAGAAACGGCAGAGATTGCGGTCAATGCCAAGACAGAGTTTCTAGCGATGATGAGTCATGAGATACGGACACCTATGAATGGGGTTATTGGCATGGTTGATCTCTTGATGGAAACAGATTTACAAGAGGATCAAAAGGAGTACAGTGAAATTATTCGTAAAAGTGCGGACGCACTTGTGACTGTCATTAACGATATACTGGATTTCACGAAATTAGAGTCTGGAAAAATGGAACTCGAAGAGTATCCATTTGATGTACAGGCTTGTATACAGGAAGTATTCAGTTTGTTCACAGTGGAAGCTGGAAGAAAAAATCTCGAACTGGTATATTTCATTGATGAACAAATACCCCAGATCCTCTATGGTGATATGACAAGGCTTCGACAAGTATTGATAAATTTAATTGCCAACGCGATTAAGTTTACGAACCAGGGTGGAGTTTATTTAGTCGTATCTGAGAGAAACTCTGAGGACGAGTATTCGCTGGAGTTTACAATTAAGGATACAGGTATTGGTATTTCTCCTGACAAGGTAGATCGCTTATTTCAACCGTTCTCCCAACTTGATTCTTCCATGACACGTAAATACGGTGGAACAGGGTTGGGTCTCGCTATATGTAGATCTATGGTCGAAATCATGGGTGGAGAAATCAGAGCTGAATCGATGGAGGAAAAAGGAGCTACTTTTGTATTTAATGTCGTGGTTCGTCCACCGAATGAAGAAGAACAAGCAGCTTGTTTAGATCATAATGCATGTCTTCATGCAACGCGACCCGAAAAGTTAGAAGCCAGTGTTCTGGTAGTAGAAGATCATCCAATTAATCAGAAGCTTATGGTGAGTATGCTAAATAAGATGGGGCTATCCGCTGACTTGGCAGAAGATGGTGAACAAGCAATGGATATGTTTGTTAAGCATAAAGGCTACGATTTCATATTTATGGATTTACAAATGCCAGTCATGGATGGATTAGAGGCGACGGCTAAGATTCGAGAGTCTACGATAACAGAAGAGAAAGCCATTATTATTGCCATGACAGCAAACGTAATGGATGGAATTGAAGAGAAATGCATCGCATCAGGTATGAATCATTATATAAGTAAACCTATTAAAATGAGCAGCATACAGCAGATATTATCTTTGTATACGAATCCTAGTGATGATCATTTATCGGAACCGCGAATGAATCATGCTTGATTAATATATAGTATAATTAAGAAATTACGAAGTTACTGTTTCAATCGTGAGCGATCGGGTTATTGAATATTGGTAGTAAAAACATTGTTATCAGGAGAGAGTGTCTATGAATACAAACAAAAATGAAAAGTTTAATGTTACAACGGAAACGAATGAAGGATCGTGTACTGTTTTTATAGAAGGGGAATTAGACTTATCTGTTGCTCCTGATTTTCGTTTAGTGATGGAGCCTCTCATTGGAGTTCCAGATCAGGATTTAATTATTAACATGAAGAATTTAAAGTATATTGATAGCACAGGTATTGGTATTCTATTGTCTATTCTTAAAGCTAGACATGGGATGAATGCTCAATTTCTCGTACAGGATGTGCCAGCCCGAATTCAGAAACTGTTTGATATGACGGGAATAGCTAAGTTTTTTGCATCCCGAGAGAATTCCTAATAGGAAAGGAACGGAAGATAAATGAATGCTCAATCTCAGAAAGTTGTACTTACATTACCCGCAAGTGCTGATTTTGTCGATGTTGTAAGATTAAATTTATATGGAATTGCTTCCAAAATGGGATTTTCATATGAAGAAATTGAAGATATGAAAGTAGCCGTTTCAGAAGCGTGTAATAACTCTGTACTTTACGCATATGGTCAAGCAGATGGGATGGTAGAGGTAACCTTTGAAATAAATGCCGATGTGTTATCGATCACTGTCAAAGATGAGGGGGAGAGCTTTGACAATGTAGATTCACAGAGTAGTCGTGTGACTTTACATGATAAAGAACTCAGTGAAGTTGAAGTGGGTGGTCTTGGTTTTTATCTAATGCAGGCACTTATGGACGATGTCAGCGTAGAAAGTCTTGCGGGTGAAGGTACAGCAGTTGTACTTACAAAACGCATCATGAGAAGTGAGGAAACGGCATGAGTGAGAATGTGACTCCCCCCGAGTCCATGAGCGAGGCAGTAGGTCTCATCTGGGAATATCAGCAGACAAAAGATAATGAACTTGCGACTGTGCTGATCCGAAAATATGAACCTATGGTAAAGATGGCGGCAGGCAAAATTGCTCGTAACCGTCCGGATTTATATGAAGATTTATTTCAAGTGGGACAAATGGCATTAATTCGACTGCTTCAGCAGTACGATATCAGCTTGGGGATTCCCTTTGAGCCATACGCCATGAAGAGTATGATTGGACATATGAAGAATTATCTTAGGGATAAATCTTGGTATATTCAAGTTCCTAGAAGAATCAAAGAAAAAGGCGCTTTAGTCCAGCGTGCTATTGATGAATTAAATGTTAAATTGGAACGCTCTCCTAACGTTCAGGAAATTGCGGAGTTTCTAGATCTGACAGCGGAAGAAACCGTAGAAATATTGGCTGGACGTGAATGTTATCATTATGTCTCATTAGATTCTCCACTTTCACAAGAAGAATCAGGTGCCACTTTAGGTGAATTAATTAGTTCTGATGTGAATGATTATGATTCTGTAGAGAAGCGTATGGATATACAACAGGCGCTTAGCCAGCTTAAAGAACAGGAACAAAAGGTATTACTGCTTGCATTCCAAGATGGTGAGTCCCAACGCTCTATTGCACAGAAACTAGGAGTTTCACAAATGAGTGTATCGCGTATCCAGAAGAGGGCAACAGAGAAGTTGAAAGAAATTATGACTAATTTATCTTTATAAAGGAACGGATTTATGAGCAGTTACATGATTATGAATGCAAGTACACGATTTAGGACACGCTTCGTATTTCTCTAGAGAGAAAAACAGCGTGTCCTTTTTCAATCCGAATAAGATCATTGATATGGAGAGGAGTTTGGAATGAATGGAACAAGGGGGAAAGCGCGGAAGGCATCCTACCGAGATTTCTTTTGCAAACAAATGGGATTGGCATGATCTCGTGGTAGAGGATGGGGGGACGCCATCAGCGGAGATTGATCAGCTACGTTTGAATATTCCTGGAATGGAGGAATGGCTTGATACTGTTTCTAAAGTAAAGGGCAGCTATATAAGTGTTCGTTTTCCTAATGGCGTAGACCCGGTGATTTTTGGTACGATGATGTATTCCGTAAATTCAACTATCGGCAGTGATCGGAGCTATCAACAATATCATTATTTTGTGAATCAGGATACGTTAATTACGATGAATATAGATGATGATACCTGGGCAATTATGAATCAAGCCAATCGAATGACTATGTTTCAACAATGTGAGGATGCTAAAGATGGTTTGTTCGTCTTAACAAGGACCATTCTTCATTATTTGCATCAAGGGATGGACCAATTCGAAATTAACTTGCGCGAATTAGAGCGTTTAATGGAAAAGAGTAATCGACGCAATTTAATGGATCAGATTTTAACCGCTCGATTTGAATTATTGTATTGGAACAATCTGTTCATCTCTTTTCAGGAGTTAGGTGTGGCTGCTAATGAAGCATTTCATGATAAGTTGGAAGTGAATAGGTTCTATCAACAGCTGTACTATAGATTGGAGAGGATAGACCGATTATTCAAACATTATAGTGATGAGATTGATACATTAATATCTATCGACGATGCAGTCTCTTCATATAGAGGAAATGAGATCATGAAGACCTTGACGATTATTACGGCAGTTTTTATGCCAGCAACCGTGCTTGGGGCCATATGGGGGATGAATTTCGATTGGATCCCATTCATGAAAATGTCCTGGGGGTTTATTGGAATGTGCCTCTTCATTTCACTCAGCACAGTTGGAATGTATCTATGGATGATCAAGAAGGGCTGGACTGGTGATTTGCTTCATGGCAAATCCAATAAGGATAATCATCTGTAAGTGTACGCGTTCTACAAGTTAGAAGAGGTGTGCGAGTAGAGAAACTTACTCGTACACCTCTTCATAAATGAGAGTATAACATCTGATTTTATTTGTAAGCATCGATATAACTTTGTAAATCACTAATATATTTACCAATGAGAGGCATATCTACGAATATACTGAGGATGTATCCTAGAAGCCCTAATACGACGAAGGTTCCGAGAGATAATCCTAACCCACGAGAGAGTCCAGCAGTAAAATTAGTAATCATTCTTTTCTTGGGATTGGAGTAGTTCTCAATAATATCTTTGAACTCCGCTTTATCAAGTGAGTCCGCAATTTGATCAAGACGTAAATTAAGTTTTTTTACTTCGTGCCTAAGTTCGAAGGGGTGTTCATCGATTTCATAAATGTTTACTTTAGTCATAGAATGTCCTCTCTTTCTTCGGTTAAACCGATTGAATAGTCATGAAATTGGCGCAAAAATAGCCAGCTATGAGAGCTGGCTATTTACGTGAATCCATCTTTTTTAAACTTTTGGATTCAGATCTTTATTAATCTCCTTAGAGATATTATCAGATTCATCCTTTATGTCGTGAGCGACATCAGTGGAAGCACTTCTAACGCTATCTACGATATTGCCGGTACTTTCAGCGACAGTCTTAGCTACATCAGAAGTTCTAGTAGATATATTTCTCGCAATTTCTGTAGCTTTGTCAGTAACGACGCTAGCTACTTCTTTCGTTTTGTCAGAGACGGTACCTGCAACTTCTTTCGTTTTATCCGTTGCGAGTGCTAATTTATCACATAAGTCTTCGCGTAATTCATTCCCAGGTTTAGGAGCAAACAGGAGGGCTGCTACGGCACCTACTAAACCACCAATAAGAGCTCCTTTAAGGAAAGTATTACTACTGCATTGCACCGATTGATCCTTTTCTGTTTCATTCATAACGTCAACACTCCTCTAATTTTATTTGGATATATGTAATCCATATTTAGGTAGTACGTCTAAATATTCCGCTAAGTAAACCAAGAAGAAAGATGAAGATGGCTGTACCTAATATTGCTGGAACGACTGCGAATCCAGCGATTTGAGGTCCGAAGTTTCCGAATAGGGAAGCTCCTATCCATGCACCAACGAAACCTGCGATCATGGAACCGATAATGCCGCCTGGCATATTCTTACCTACTATTGCATCACCAATGAATCCAATAATGATTGCCATTACTATACTAATAATGATACCCCACATATAATGATACCTCCTTTTAAGCTTGCTTGAAAGTTGTTGTTTCTCTCGCTTACTTGGTATTTAAACTCATATGCAGGATATGAAACAGTCGAGTCTCTCTAGAGTGGACCTGGATGGTTGTATTTTTGGCTCTAACTGTCTATAAATGAAAGCATCTTTGTACTATACTGAATAAGTTATTGTAGAGATATAGGACAGATACTCACTTAAGAATTGAAGGAGAGAATACACATCATGGCAAGCATACTCGTGAAAGAATACCGTGAAGGCGTTATGGAGTGCGCCCATAGTGGACATATAAGCATCGTTGATGAACAAGGTAAGGTCATTGCTTCGGTTGGTGATCCTCACTTCGTAACCTTTACGCGATCATCAGCTAAGCCATTTCAAGCCATCCCCGCGATTCGGGGTGGCGTGGTTGATTACTATAAGTTAAGTGACAAGGAAATTGCTATTATGACAGCTTCGCACATTGGGGAACCTTATCATATAGAAATTTTAGAAAGCTTTCTTGGGAAAATTGGGATTCAGGATTCACAAATGATCTGTGCATCCAGTTACCCCTTGGATGAACAGAGTAAGGAAGATGTACTACGTCTTCATGGAGATAAACGCAAATTATTTCATAATTGTGCAGGTAAACATTTAGGCTTACTTGCTTATAGTGCCATGAAGGGTTATCCATTAGAAACCTATGCGGAGGTTGAACATCCTTTACAGCAGGAAATTATCACTACCTTTGCTGACTTGGCTGGAATAGGACGAGATCAGATTTCACTGGGAGTAGATGGTTGTGGATTGCCTGTATTTGCGCTCCCGTTGTCTGCTTTAGCTACCGCGTATATGAAACTAGCATGTCCGGAACGAATTGAAGATGAGTCCACCCAGGAAGCTGTTCGTAACATTACGCGTGCGATGAATCGATATCCAGCGATGGTTGGTGGAACAGGACGTGTGGATTCCTTAATATTACAAGATGATAACATTGTCGCTAAGGGAGGATTCAAAGGGGTCTACTGTTTCGGACTCAAGAAAGAAAAGATAGGGATTTCATTCAAAGTGTTAGATGGATCAGAAGAGGAATGGGCATTTATCATACAAAGCATTCTTGAACAGATCGGGTATTCAGGTGCGAAGACCCTTGAACTACTGAAGCAACATTATATGAAAGATATTTATAATGATGGAGGAAAGAAAGTCGGATATGCAGACACGGTATTCCAACTGAATGCTTAACTATTCGGCATCCATGGACATTCATGTTTGGAAATGATTGAAGTTTGAAATGAAGGGTAATTAATAAGTATCAAATTTGATTAACTTACCTTAACTATTAAACTCAAGTTGATTTCTTTAGTTCATGTAGGCAGACGTAAGTTTGCTTCATGAAAAACATGGAGGTGGATGAACATGATTAAAGTCGTAACATCAGCAGAGCGTCACACTTCGGAGCGAGGATGGATCCACAGTGAATTCAGCTTTTCCTTTGCAGATTACGACGATCCAAGCAATGCACATTTCGGATGTTTGCTGGCACATAACGATAATCAACTGAACGCTGAAGAAGGCTTCAAGAAACATCCGCATCATGATTTGGAAATTGTAAGCTATGTGATTTCAGGGACACTACAACATGAAGATGACTTAGGAAATAAGCATTTATTAGAAGCGGGTACTGTACAGGTGCTGAGTGCCGGAACCGGTGTAAATCATTCTGAGACTAACCCATCGACGACAGAACCTGTACGTTTTCTGCAAATGTGGTTTCTACCTACAAGTCCTCAGCTAGAGTCAGCTTGGGAGTATCGAACATTTTCCAAAGAAATGAGAATGAACCAATGTCAACCGGTTGTAGTGGGACGTGGTAGTTCTGCTTTAAACGGAAGCACGGATCCCCTACACATCCATCAGGATATTGCGATTTATTTACCTTATCTTGAGACAGGTAAGGAAATAATCTTTCCGCAGAGGGAAGATCGAAGAACGCATCTTTACCTTATTTCAGGTCACTTGGAAATCGGATGTGATGATGGCACGTTTCATTTAGAGCCTGGAGATGCAGCGCGAATCCATCGTTCGTGTGATCTGCGTATCAAGGGCAGCAGTAGTGAAGGAATATCAGAATTTATTCTTGTAGATCTGCCCTAGGTATAGCTCCTAAACCCATAGTTCCTATAACCACAAAAAAAGCCT
This sequence comes from Paenibacillus sp. DS2015, assembly GCF_050433705.1. Classification (NCBI taxonomy): domain Bacteria; kingdom Bacillati; phylum Bacillota; class Bacilli; order Caryophanales; family Paenibacillaceae; genus Paenibacillus; species Paenibacillus sp. DS2015. Next base: position 110,476 of record NZ_JBNPWS010000014.1, read on the forward strand.
CCTACTTACCCTTCGCTTATTGCAAGCGAGCAGGGCGAGTAGGAGGCTTTATAATGTCCTTACGCTTGGCGACGTAGGCGACCAAGTTCAGTCACAAGTGCTTCAACTTGTGAAATGCTCAAATTGTTACTGGTTCTTACAAGGTTATAAATATCCTGAATATCTTCATATTGCTCAACAGAAAATGCACTTGACTGCATGGCTGCTCCACTAGCCATACGTAGCTTTGTTTTTATTTCTTCAATCATGTATTCAATATTCTCTGGAGTCTTAAGACTTAAATCCATTATATAATCCATCCTTTCTACATCAAATTGCTTACTGTATTGTAACATGCTTTAGTATACAATCCACCATGTTCGCTTGAAACTCTCCTGAGTACTTTCATAAATTAGGGGTTTCAGAGTACAATCAATGATAAAAATAATGATAGAAAGAATAGTCGACTTTTTGAACTCGTACAATAAGGAGGACGATTGGGATCACGATGCAAGATACTCATTTCATCCCAGGAATTGATATAAGCCAGCGTCAAAAAATAAACGAGCAGCAACTTGTTGGTTTTTTTGAACATATTTATGAGCAGTATACGCTACAGACAATTACTTTTTTATGTATCGGTACAGATCGGTCCACAGGGGATGCCTTAGGTCCACTTGTGGGAAATCAATTGGTTGAATACGGAGTTCCCAATGTTGTGGGTACACTACCATTCCCTTGTGATGCGGATAACTTGAAGGCACGTTTCGAGGAAATACCTTCAGATCATATTATTATTGCTATTGATGCCTGTCTGGGGCAAGTGACGACTGTGGGATCTTATCTCGTTTCACAACAGCCCCTTATTCCAGCAGAATCTGTGGGGCTCTCATTGCCACCCGTAGGACATTATAGTGTGGCTGCAGTGGTAAATATAAATGGACCTAAGCCTTACTGGACATTGCAAATGACATCGCTCTATCTCGTGATGAAGATGGCGGAACAGATCTCTTCATCGATTGCTAAAGCTTTTAAACTTATTAAATAGATAGATTGAAGGAAGTCTTACTCTTCGCTCAGCGCTTCTATTGATTCAATAAAAATTTAGAAATATGAGGGTTGCTCTAGGTTCATTCTAATGAACTGTCCGAGGCATGGTTCAAAAGGTTGCATTTGGATTAATAATAGTAATCAGCATCTCTTTGTATAGGTCTTCGTCTTACACAACAAGTTCCGTCGATGTACATCATTAGAAAGATTGAACAGAACTTAGTCGTTCATTCTTCATAAAGAAAGAAGGATATATATGGAAAAAGTAAATTGCGATGGGAATACCATTTGTTATGTGGATCAAGGACAGGGAGAACCTATTGTGCTTTTGCATGGATATTGCGGAAGTTCTGAATACTGGGAAAAAGTAGTGCCGATACTATCGGCTAAATACCGATGTATCGTACCCGATTTACGGGGGCATGGACGTTCAGATGCTCCAATGGGTGCTTATACTATCGAACAAATGGCTGATGATATCCTGAACTTATTGGATGAATTGAATATTCCAAAGGTCACACTTTTGGGTCATTCATTAGGTGGATACATCACGTTATCTTTTACTCAAAGATATGCTTCACGACTCGATGGTTTCGCGTTAATCCACTCCACAACATATCCAGATAGTGATGAGGGGAAAGAGAAGCGTATGACTGCGGTGAGCACGATTCAAAATGACGGTATTACAGCTTATGTAGATGGATTAGTCCCTAATCTTTTCGCTGATCTATCCAGTCCAGAGCTTCTGGAACGAACAAAAGAGATTGGATATAAGACACCTCCGCAAGGAGCAGTAGGAGTAGCCTTAGCTATGCGAGAACGTCCAGATCGCAGAGATGTTCTATCTGCTAGTGTGCTTCCAGTCCTCTTAGTCGCAGGGAAGCAGGATGGTGTGATCACTCCAGATAAGGTATTCACAGTTGATCAGCCGAATATAACACAAGCTATAATTGCTGACGCTGGACACATGAGTATGTTAGAAACACCTGAAGAGTTATCTGAAATCATCATGACCTACTTAGAGAAAGTAAAGTCTGTGTAAGCAGGATAATGATACTCACAATAAGAAATGGATACTTTCTTAGAAGGATGATAACCGTTTCTCTTAGATATGAATAAAGTATAGTGTTACTTATTAATTTTAGGATACTTATAGTTCCATAAGTTTATAAAGTAGACCGGAAGCCCTGAGGCTTTCGGTTTTTTGGATGAGTAATGACATAGATGGAATTGACTTAGACTCATTCTCATACTTCCTGATTCTCTTTAGAAGCTATAGAAGAGGATGGGGCAATTTTAGTTGATGACTGGCTTTGCCCACGTGTATGGCGTACAATCTAGAAGAATATAAGGTGGTATATGTGAATTAGTAAGCCATAGGAGGAAGAATATGTTTCGTAAAGATTACATTCTTCGGATAGTAGAGGATATGACTCAAATGGTCGCTAAGGTATTTGCACTTAGACAAGAACGTAAATTTACAGAAGCCCTTTGGGAAATAGATGAATTGATGGGTAAAGATTTCAGGTTCAACTCTCGCCTACTAAATTCACTTTCTAAAGAAGACCTCATAGACATGTTTCGGTTTAGAGATACTCTGGAGTCGGATAAAATGCAAGGTGTAGCTCTACTCTTAGAGGAAGAAGGAAAAATATATACGGATATGGGCGAAAGTGATGAAGGAATGACTCGGTTCATGAAGTCATTACATTTGTTTTTATATGCGGATGATTATGGTGCAAATAGAGAATTATTTGATCTACCCCAACAGATCGAGCGATTACTTGAACGGATAAAGGAATATCGTTTACCCGCGGCCACGGATCAACTGTTATTTGTGTATTTAGATAAGCAAGGAAAGTATGCAGAGGCTGAGAATGTCCTTTATCGTCTACTAGACCAAGGCGAAATAGATCCGGCTAAGGGGATCTCCTTCTATGAACGTTTGATGCAAGAAGAGGACCAGCGGTTGGAGCTGGGCAGATTACCACGAGCAGAGGTAGTAGAAGGCATGAAGGCAATACAATTAAAGCTGAATTAGGCTATCGTTTGGATATATGGAATGAGTATGATAAGGTACCGAAGTAGTTAATTTAAAGAATAGAAAGTGAGATGTACTCTCTTGGAATCATTACGTAGGTTGTTACAGCAGATCGTTCAGGAATCTTCATTAATTACAGCAACTTTGAGCCAGCTTCGTAAGCGAGATGATGACTCTTACCATAAAGTGCTAATCAAGCCCGTCGAATTGAAAAAGACTCTTTATTACCAATTTGCTTACTATTACAGCAATAAGGTCGTTCATAAGAATCTATCTGCAGAAGAAGCGGAAGGGACCATGATAGAGCTCTTCGAACAAACGTTTCGTCAAGGTATGATTTGTACACCCGAAGCTGATTACCAAATCCTAATTAGTAAGAAATTTAAAGTGTCTATTCTTACAAAGTCTGCGTCGAAAAGTGAAGTCGATTTGGCCCATAACCGCAAGAAACAGTATGTACTTGAAGAAGGGCAGCCTATTCCTTTCTTAGTGGAGCTAGGGATAATGAATGAACAGGGTAAAGTGCTTGCCCGTAAATATGATAAGTTCAAACAGATCAATCGATTCTTAGAGATGGTGGAGGATGTACTTCCTAGTCTACCCGAGGGACGGCCCCTTACTATTGTTGACTTTGGATGTGGCAAATCGTATTTAACATTTGCGGTATACCACTATCTAGCAATACAGGAACGAAGAGAATTGAACATCGTTGGATTGGATCTTAAGGCAGATGTCATTGAGCATTGTAACAATCTTGCACAAAAGTTAGCCTACAATAACTTGAAATTCCTTGTTGGAGATATCGCAGATTATGATGAATTGGAACAAGTGGATATGGTCATCACGCTTCATGCGTGTGATACAGCTACAGATGCGGCATTGGAGAAAGCTGTACGCTGGGATGCGTCTGTCATTTTGTCTGTACCTTGCTGTCAGCATGAATTGTTCAATCAAGTTCAGAATCCTGCTCTGAACCCGCTTTTATCGCACGGTATATTGAAAGAACGTTTTGCTTCACTTGCTACGGATGGTGTCCGTGCTAAATTGCTCGATCTGATGGGGTATCGCACTCAGCTTTTAGAATTTATTGATATGGAGCATACGCCTAAGAATATATTGATTCGCGCTGTCAAAGGTGAAAGTGGAGAACGTGAACAGCTGTGGAAAGAATACACAGAGTTTCGTGATTTTCTGAAAATTTCACCGTATCTTGAGCGAGTTTGTGCAGATTTATTACCTTCCGATCAATAATATATCTTCACATGAATGAATATGATTAAAGATTAAACTAAAGTAAAAGGGTTCGTTTACTTGCGCGGTTGCGTGAAGATAAACTCAGCCTACTTAACTTTAGTTCTTTTTTTTGCATGAGTAGTAGCAGGCATTCTAGGTTAAATGGGAGTTATTTAGGGTCATAATGATGGGAGGAGTAGGTGAAAGGGGGATGATGGTATGAATAGCCGGGGATTAATCCTATCATATATAGCTGTTATAACCATTGGCGTTGCGAGTTGTCTTTATACAGGTATTTTCTTTGCGATAGATTTATACCCGATTCTACTCATCCTCAGTGTAGTGTGTCTTATTGTTGTCTATCCGATATTGAACAAGAGCCGTAGGGTACAGTGGCCTGTTCCTGACCGGCTTATAAAGTTGATTCTAATATGTCCATTCTTCATGATGGGTTTATACCTATTGCACGTGTTCATGAGCCCATTATCACTACAGGGGACTACCGTTGAACTCATGAAGTGGGGGTTATATAGTAATTTTGCCATTCTGGCTTATAGGATTGGGCGCACAGAGAGGGGGAAGAGGATTCTTCAATTAGGCTGGCACATCATGGGGGGATTACTGACCTCGTCAGCGTTGTTAACCGTGTATGGGGTCATACATATCCCCTATAGTATTATACATACCGATAATATAGGAATTAGTGCAACGGGAGCCCGATTAGCTGGCTTACTGCAATATCCTAATACATTCGGCGTCATTCTGGCCGCTTTTCTACTGGAGCGGCTATTTGCGTTAGCGTCGCTCGCCCAGCGGCGCACGTCCACCCGCAGCGTGCTGCTCTACAACTTGCCGCTGCTGCCCTACACCGCCGCGCTGCTCCTCAGCGAGTCGCGCGGCGCTTGGCTCGCGGCCGGCCTTGCCGCGGCCGCTGGCTTAGTGCTAGAGCGGCGGAGGCTTGCGCCGCCGCTCCTTCTTGCAGCCGCGCCTATGGCTTGCGCGGCAGTGCTCTACCGCCAGCTGACGAACGTTCAGCTGGCTCCGCCTCTGGGGCCCGGCCTAATGTGGCTGGCCGGGCTGTGGGCCGGCAGCGTACTCGCCGGCCTCTTGCTGTGGCGGCTGTGGCATAGCCGCCATTTCCTTGCGAGCGCAATACTCCCCCGCGCTCGCAAGGGATCAGTTCTCATCCTCGCCGGGCTACTATGGATGGTCGGATTGGCCTCCATCTGGACGACCGTGCATGAGCGACTGACCGCGAACCTTGGCACGGTCTCAGCACGTGGAATTATCTATCGTGATGCATGGAGACTAGCGCAGCAGTCACCATGGATTGGGCAGGGGGGATACACTTGGCGCTGGTCATACCTAGCGGTTCAATCGCAGCCGTATGTAGGAAGTGAAGTGCACAATGGCTATTTAGATATGCTACTTAATACAGGGTTGATGGGTCTGATCATCGTGTTGATCTTACTAATGGCAGTAGGTATAGTGCTACTGAAGAACAACCGATTATTACTTCCCTCATATTTGGTGCTGGTGCTACACAGTGCCGTGGATTTTGATTGGAGTTATAGTCTTAGCTGGATATTATTGTTCTGGTTAATGGCATGGGGAGCCGCAGTTCATGGGGCATCAGATGAATACTCAGAACGTAACCTAGAGCTCAATACAGCACGCAACTCAGAACGCAATTTAGAACATATATTTCCCCGACATCTTCGAACAAAAATCATACCTGTTGTTATGCTCGTTGTATGGTTAGTTGCAACATTAGGGCTGACTACGTTAGCGTTTCGAGGGGAAATGGGGAGCAGATTATATAGACAGGCTCTACATACCAGCAATAAGTCGGCCTCACAGGCCTTGTTTCGTAATTCACTACGTTGGAACCCTGTGGATATGGAGACCGTGCTTGCTTTGGTTCAGAGAGCTTCATCCGAGCAAGAGAGGCTACGACTCCTTCGGAATAGTCTGTCTTATGCACCTAACCATCCACGTATCGTATGGGAAATTTCAAAGACATATGGAGCCATGGAACAAGTTAACGCATATGTTGAATGGTTAAATAAGGGATTATCTTTAGATCCATACAATGTAGATAAATGGGATCAGAGCTTAGAGGGAATATACCATCTATCCCAAAGCCAACGTCAAGAAGGTAAAATCAATGAGTCACGACTTTTGGTAGACACAGGCAGAGAAATTTATCTGAAGTATCAGAAGTTGTTATCAGAGGTTAATCAACATGAGGGTAACCGAAATGATCGAGATTTCAAGCTCACCGATGAGGCGGAGCATTGGGGGAATAAGCTGGAGATACTTGCTCTTGCTCAGGCACAAGTAGTCCCATAATTGATATGTTTTCTGGAAACAAGCTTAATAGTTCATCCTCTTCCCGGTCATGCCAGATCCCCTTCACCCCTACAATCGAGTAGTTGTGAGAGGGTTGGTGTGTACATGAACTTATCCCCCGAATCCGTCACGGAAGGCATGATTTAGCTTATCCTGATCGACCTTCCATAGCGTGGCTAGTTCTTCGCTTACTTCAAGCTCCCACCATTGGCATAATAATTTACGGTTGTTATGGTTTTCATGAATCCAGATCAGATTTCCAATTACTTTATGATAATATAATTGTTCGCCTTGCTTGAGTAAGTCATCAGGGATGTGTGTCTTCATGCGTTTAATTGCACGATACAACTCTTTCTTACACGCTCTACGGATTCCGCGTGGGGTGGGGAGTGTTGCATCTTTAGATTTGGGAATGGGGGCCACGGATCTCACTCCTTTTTAATAATTTATGCAGGAGCATAGACCGAAGACACCCCGATTCAGGCAATTGGGCAAGTAGAAGTTATGTCTTAGCGTATGCTAGAATAGAATACACATGATATAGGAGCTAGATTTAAAGGGTTGTATCGTGCAGACCTAAGCTCCCTATAGGCAAAATATCAAAAAAATATTTTGAGAAAGAGGGGCCAGAGTGGAGTTTATTTCAGATATTGTAAGTCAACTATTTCAATGGGTGCAAAGTTTAGGTTATTTCGGGATCATGTTTGGATTAATGGTGGAAGTCATACCTAGTGAAATCGTACTTGCTTATGGTGGATATCTTGTATCAACTGGAGATATTAACTTCTTTGGAGCCGTATTATTTGGAACCATTGGTGGAGTCATAGCGCAGTTATTTGTGTATTGGATCGGTCGTTATGGTGGTCGACCTGTACTAGAGAAATATGGGAAGTATATCTTCATTCATAAGAAACAGATTGATGCTTCAGAAGCATGGTTTCAAAAATACGGTACAGGTGTTATCTTTACAGCACGCTTTATACCGATCGTACGGCATGCGATATCCATTCCTGCTGGAATAACTAGAATGAATTTAGGCAAATTCACCTTATTAACAACACTAGCTGTTATTCCATGGTCCTTCCTATTTGTTTATTTGGGCTCTGTATTAGGTAGTCAGTGGGAGCATATTGACGAGAAAGCTGCACCTTATATTACTCCTATTCTTTTAATTGCACTTGCTTTATTAATTGTGTATGTTCTTGTGAAGTGGACTCAATCTAGACGTAAGAGAGGAGCATAATCATGAGTATCAATTTAGCTAATAAATTTAATACAGGGATTTCCCCCAAACAGTTTATGGAAGGAATGCAACGCAATCAGGAGGAGTTTCAGGCAAATTATGATGAATTTTCTTGGGAGAATGATCAAGATCGTGAGTTTTTTGAAAGTCTGAATCATCGTGATGATCTGCGAGTACTTTTTCTTGCGGCAGAGTGGTGCGGAGATGTTGTGAAGAATGCACCCGTAGTCTTTCATGCTCTTGAAACATCCGGTATTCCTACAGAAATATTAATTCTTGAAGAGAACTTCGATGTGATGGATCAATTTTTGACTATGGGTGGAAGATCCGTGCCCGTCGTTATTTTTCTGGATACAGGGGGTCATGTCTTAGGTCAATGGGGACCTCGTCCTAAGCATGTCCAACAGTTTATGATTGAATTCAAGAAAGAAAATTCAGATCGTGAGGCACCGGATTATGCTGACAAGATGGCTGTTGTACGTTCGCAAATGAAGGAAGCCTACGGGGAAGGAGCCGATGTTCGTGCAGCGATTCTTAAAGAACTGCGCGAATTAATATCGGGATTCTAAATATATATGCTAACTATTGAAAGTTTTTGTTTAGGTCCGTTGCAGACTAACGCTTACTTACTCACGAATGAAGATGGAAAAGGAATTATTATTGATCCTGGTATGAAGCCCGGAGCATTGATCAAAAGAATTACCAACCTAAATCTAGACATTGAGGCCATTGTGCTTACTCATGCCCATTTCGATCATATGGGAGGCGTCGAGGAAATACGTAAGCTTAAGGGATGTCCAGTGTATCTGCATGACTTGGAGAGTGAATGGTTAACCTCACCGAAGTTAAACGGATCGTTGAATTGGTCCCAAGTGACAGAACCCCTGTTTACGGATGCTGCAGAGTATGACCTTGCAGAAGGTCAGCAATTAGAACTAATTGGACACCGTTTCGATGTATACCATACACCGGGACATTCACCAGGAAGTGTAAGTTTACTTTGTGGGAATGATCTTTTCGCTGGCGATGTATTATTTCGATTGGGTGTGGGTAGAACAGACCTTTATGGTGGACGGGAACGAGATTTAATGGATTCCATTCACAATAAATTATTTAAGCTAAATGATGAAGTGAAGGTCTATCCGGGACACGGTCCTCGGACTACGATTGGTTATGAGCGCTCTAACAATCCGTATGTGTAGTACAAAGATAACATAACACCAAATAACGACAGTGATTTGCAAAATTCACCTGTACAAAATACCTGTGTATTGATATAATTGTATTCATTAAATGTTAGTTCCACTAAACAAAAAGCACGCAAGCTGCGGATCAATCCCGGTTTGCGTGTTTTATTTTTGTGTGGAACTTTTTATGCGTTTTTTTCGTGAGAAATAAATGAACGAAATAATGAACGGAATGTTTAACCTAGTCGTATTATATCCGTCGTTGATAGAAGAGGGGGTGGAAGATGAGTACAAAGGAAAGTGATAAAGTTGAACTCGCGCAGCAAGGAGACGCAAACGTGTTAGCAGAGTTGATTCATGAACATTACTCCTTTTTATATAGATACTTAGTTAAAGTTACGATGGATCCCATGATGGCTGAGGATCTTACTCAAGATACAATCCTCCGTTGTATTGAGAAGATACGTCTATATGATGGCTCCTCTTCATTCTCTTCTTGGCTGATGACAATAGGTACTCGTATATATATAGATCAAGTGCGGCGCAAAAAGAGAGAAAAGAATTGGCTCTTTAAGGAACAAGGAATTCGCCGAATTCGGTGGCAGTTCGAGAGCAGGAACGAGGAATGGAGCGACGTACTGGAATCCTTAGCAAGATTATCTACGGAACACCGAGTATCTGTTCTGCTTAAGCACTATTATGGCTATACCTATGAGGAGATTGGCGAGATGCTTGCTATTCCCTCAGGAACCGTTAAATCCAGAGTTGCCAAGGGTGTCCGTCAATTAAGAGAAGAGGTGAGGTAACCATGGGGTGGAATGATGAGAAAGTGACAGAGGAAGAGACTTTCCTAATCGGAATTCGCCAAAGTTTAGATAGAATGGATCATGTACTGGATCAACCTTCAATACCATCCAAAGAACATTTGAAAGATCACATTCATGTAATCTGGAAAGAGCGCCGAAAGTCCATGATGTTGGAGTTGCTATTGTTCTGGTTAGTCTCATTATTCGTGATTGGCAGTGGAACGTTATTAGTATATTCGGCTCCTTGGAGTCTTTGGGTTATTCAGGGGATAAGCTTTGTTGTAGCAAGTGTTATCGTTATACGCTATGCCATTCAACGTAGAAAAGAGGGGATAGCATGACAGAGCTTAAGGAAATACCCGTATGGCTCATCGTAACGATTGTACCGATACTTTTATTTCAAAGTACATGGATGTTTCTAGATGCTGGCAAACGAGGGAAGTGGCGTTGGTTATGGGGGCTATGGGGGTTGGTGCAGATACCTATACCGCTATTGCTTTATCTTTTTTTCGTGCGGTTGCCTGATGAGCGTAAGAAATCGCATGCAAGAAAGGATGTCTAATATGAATGGGCTTGCATAGGGCCCCTTTCTCTCTTAAATGGAATCCTTCCAACTTAGTTTAGCGGGATTCCAGCGCGTTTAACCCCACATACTGCAGAGGCATTAATCGGGAATGGACTACCCATGGCTACCGATGGCTACCGTTGTTACATGATACTTGAACACCGCAGGTATCGTTATGCTTTCGCTTTTCAGTACATCTCGTCTTCTCCAAAGAGGGAGGCTTCCGAACTAGCGACTAATTCCCCTTCTTAGCTTAGTAGACACCACTATCTTTTTTTAGTAGACTATAAATTATCTTATAGAGGTATTTCAAAAGGTCAGGTCCTCTAGTGATCACGAAGTAACACTAGAAGGAGATTTGACCTTTTGAACTCGCACTTATAGACATCTAGGAGGTAGACGATGCTAAATATAGGGGAAAAAATTGTCATTGTCGCGGACGCCTTTGAGCAGAATCTCCCTATTGGAGATTATGGTTATTTAATCGCTTATGATCGCAACCCGGATAATGGTTTTGATTATATTATTCGTATGCCCAAGGTCAATCGTAATTTTTTTGTACCTTGTGGTGATGTGGAGCTGGAAGAGCGGATTATGGAGCAAGAAGCGGAACGGACAACACAGGAAGCGCTAATCGATTATGCATTAGCGACATATAACGAGAAGCTGTTTCATCATGTGATGAACGGCGATCCGGATTCTGTCGAGGAGAGCGAGATGATCTCGACGGAAGCATTAACACAGGCAGAGTTTATCAAACAAGTTAATCTTCGTGCCTGGATATAGAAGAGTCGGCATATGCCGACTCTTTTTTTAAAATATAAGAAAGTATAAGTTGCACTTAATACTCTACTCCTTATATTTCCGCTGAAACGGGTGCCGTCTTTGAAAAAGGACGGCATTGCCGTTTCTACTTGAATAGTTTAGAAGGTTAATTCTTCTATTATTTTTTCATGGGCACACGACCGTCATCCGTTTGGGAAGGTATTCGTTTATCCTTGGGTGAATCTGTTAGCCTGCTGTCATTGAATTGTCGGAGATTCTACCCTATAATTATAAACATTATCCTAAAGGCGTAAAATGTTAACCCTGTACTACTTGAGAAAGATTAGGGAGGAATGAATGTTATGAATATAACAACCCAAGATGTTCAGCATGTGGCCAAGCTTGCCAGACTCAATTTGAGTTCAGAGGAAGAATTAGTATTTACGGAGCAGATGAATGCGATTCTACAATATGCAGAAAAGCTGGATGGACTGGATACGGAGGGTGTCGAGCCAACGACGCATGTTCTCCATCTTAGCAATGTTATGCGTGAAGATGAGGTGCGTGAAAGTTTATCACGAGATAAAGTATTTGCGAATGCACCAGAGGAAGAAGAGGGTCAATTTAAAGTTCCGGCGGTCTTGGAATAGTTGTCTCATTATAGAGAGGAGGAATAAGTTTTGAGCTTGTTTGATTATAAATTATCTGAAATACATAACAAGATGAATGCTGGAGAATTGTCTCCTACCGATTTGGTAGATCAGGCATTCAAGACGATTAGCGAACGAGATAGTCGTGTAGGGGCATACCTTACGCTGGATGAAGAAGGGGCTAGATCAACTGCACGGAAGCTTGATGATCAGTTAGCGTCAGGTGGGGATCGTGGACTTTTATTCGGTTTACCTGCAGGGATTAAGGATAATATCGTAACCGAGGGGATCCGTACAACCTGTGCGAGTCAATTTCTAAGTAATTTCAACCCGGTGTATGACGCTACCGTAACGAGCAAGCTTCGTAATGCGGATGCTGTGGTTATCGGTAAATTGAACATGGATGAATTCGCTATGGGTGGATCTAATGAAAATTCAAGCTTCCATCCTGTTCATAATCCTTGGAATTTAGAATATGTACCTGGCGGTTCAAGTGGCGGTTCAGCTGCTTCTGTAGCGGCAGGAGAAGCTTATTTCACCCTTGGTTCTGATACAGGAGGGTCGATTCGTCAACCTGCCTCTTATTGTGGAGTTGTAGGATTAAAGCCAACTTACGGCTTAGTATCACGCTTTGGTCTAGTAGCCTTTGCTTCATCTCTAGATCAAATAGGACCGATTACGAAGAATGTCGAGGACTCTGCATACGTACTTCAAGCTATCGCGGGTTATGATCAGATGGATTCTACATCAGCGAATGTTCAGGTTCCTGATTATCTAAGTGCCTTGACTGGAGATGTCAAAGGTCTAAGAATTGCCGTTCCGAAGGAATATCTAGGGGAAGGCGTCGATGCGGTTGTCAAAGAAAAGGTCTTAGCGGCATTGAAAGTCCTTGAAGGCCTTGGAGCGGTGTGGGAAGAAGTATCATTGCCACATACAGAATATGCAGTGGCAACGTATTATTTACTTGCATCTTCCGAAGCATCTTCGAATTTGGCACGTTTTGATGGTGTTCGTTATGGTGTTCGTTCAGCTAATCCAGCTAATTTACTTGACCTTTATCATGAGTCACGGAGTCAAGGCTTCGGACCTGAGGTTAAACGTCGAATTATGCTCGGCACTTATGCGCTCAGTTCAGGATATTATGATGCTTATTATTTAAAAGCGCAGAAAGTTCGTACGTTGATTAAACGTGATTTTGATCAAGTATTTGAGAATTACGATGTCATCATTGGACCTACAGCTCCAACAACTGCATTCAAACTGGGTGCACAGGTAGATGATCCGCTTACGATGTATCTTAATGATATCCTTACCATTCCGGTTAGCCTTGCAGGCGTTCCTGCAGTCAGCATTCCGTGTGGTTTTGCTGACGGATTGCCTATAGGTTTACAGATTATTGGTAAAGCCTTTGACGAATCCACCGTGCTGCGGGTAGCTCATGCATTTGAACAGAATACGGAATATCATACACAGCGTCCAGAGCTGTCATAATCCAAGAGAAAAGGAGGGGAATAATCATGTCTACATCCAAGTATGAAACGGTGATTGGGCTGGAAGTTCACGTCGAATTACATACAGCATCCAAAATTTTCTGCGGCTGCTCCACATCATTCGGAGCACCACCGAACTCTCATACCTGTCCAATCTGTCTGGGTCATCCCGGAGTATTGCCTGTGCTTAACCGCCAAGCGGTGGATTATGCTATGAAAGCTGCAATGGCACTCAATTGTACGATTGGAGATCGAAGTAAATTTGACCGCAAAAACTATTTTTACCCCGATTCTCCCAAGGCTTATCAAATTTCACAATTCGATCAACCAATCGGAGAACATGGTTGGATCGATATTGAAGTGAATGGAGAGACGAAACGGATTGGCATAACTCGTCTCCATTTGGAAGAAGATGCAGGTAAGCTCACCCATGTTGATGGTGGGTATGCTTCTTTGGTCGACTTTAACCGAGTGGGTACACCGCTGGTTGAGATCGTTTCGGAACCGGATATTTCCTCACCGGAGGAGGCTCGTGCCTACCTTGAGAAAATACGGGCTATTATGCAATATTGCGAAGTATCTGATGTGAAGATGGAAGAAGGTTCGCTTCGTTGTGATGCTAATATTAGTCTTCGCCCTTACGGACAAGAGGAATTGGGTACGAGGGCAGAGTTGAAGAACATGAACTCCTTCCGTGGTGTACAGAAGGGCATGGAATATGAAGAATTCCGTCAAGCTGAAATTTTGGATGATGGTGGAGTGGTTGTACAGGAAACAAGACGCTGGGATGAAGCTCAAGGCAAAACAATTTCTATGCGGGGCAAGGAACAAGCGCATGATTATCGCTATTTTCCAGATCCTGATCTCGTGACGTTACTCATTGACGAAGAGTGGAAGGAGCGCATTCGTGCTACGATTCCAGAGTTGCCTGATGCGCGTAAAGAACGTTATTCAGCTGAGTATGGTTTGCCTAGTTATGATGCGGCAGTTATAACCTCGACCAAAACGTTTGCAGATTTCTTTGAAGAAAGTCTGAAGTATACGCAAGATGCCAAAGCAGTATCCAATTGGATTATGGGTGATGTATTAGGATATCTGAACAGTAGTAATTTGGACCTTTCACAAGTGAAAATTACAGGACAAGGTCTAGGTGAGTTGATTGGGCTCATTGAAAAAGGGACGATCAGCAACAAAATTGCCAAAACGGTCTTTAAAGAAATGATTGAAAGTGGCAAGCTTCCAGCGCAAATTGTAGAAGAGCAAGGCCTTGTACAGATTAGTGACGAGGGAGCGATTCTGAAGATTGTGGAGCAAGTCGTAGCAGCTAATCCACAATCTATTGAGGATTATAATGCCGGTAAGCAGAAAGCCATCGGCTTCTTGGTAGGTCAAGTTATGAAAGAAAGTAAGGGGAAGGCCAACCCTGCCTTGGTTAATAAATTACTTGGTGAAGTATTAAGTCGCTAATAGATTGTATAAGAGGGCTTGTCGAAAGCGACAAGCCCTCTTATTTTTTGGAAGTGAAGTCATTCGTTAAAGAGGGGAATAACATATGATTATAGATCTATCGTTGAATGATGAAGAAACCTTACATCAAATCTGGCGTCTGCAACATGTAGCCTATCGACTTGAAGCAGAAAGAATTGGATTCAATGACATTCCTCCTTTACTGGATACGTATGATACCCTTCGTAACTGTGGGGAAACTTTTGTGGGTGAGATAGATGACGATGGGGAACTTCTAGGAGCGGTAGCCGTCCTTAGCGAGGGGAAAGGCATGCTGACTCTTACGCGCATGATGGTGAGTCCAGAACATTTTCGCCAAGGGATAGCTGGACGTTTAATTCAATATGTATTGGGTAAATATTCAGATATTCCTTTGTTTATTGTATCCACTGGAACTCGTAATGACCCGGCATTTTCCCTTTATTTGAAATATGGATTTGTGCCATTTGATAAGTATGAAGTAGCACCAAATGTAGAGCTCACTACATTTCACAGAAGATTAGATCCATCATCTCTAGAATAAACTCACAGACAGTGTGTAACTATAACATTTGAAGGAGAGAGATCGTATTGCATGATCCTTGGCTTATCGATAACGTAACAATATTACTCCGGTTATTACTAGCTATGCTACTTGGTGGGTTAGTCGGATGGGAGAGAGAAAGATCGAACCATGCAGCGGGGCTGCGTACACATATTTTAGTATGTTTGGGGTCCACTTTAATTATTATGCTCTCCATATATGGTTTCTCTGATTTTGCTAATGAAACGAATATACGGATTGATCCCGCCCGTCTTGCATCAGCCGTTATTACGGGGATCGGGTTTCTAGGTGCAGGGACGATTCTATTTACAGGTAAATCGATTACAGGATTGACGACCGCTGCGTCCGTATGGGTAGTAGCTGCATTGGGACTATCTGTAGGTGCAGGATTTTATTTCGCTGCGATCGTATCCACGATACTCATCTTATTCACGCTGATTGTATTCAATAAGCTAGAACAACGTTATATTAGTGTGAATAAATTGCATCTTCTCAATATGAATGCCATATCTTCACCTGGATTACTTGATCATATTTCTGAGTTGCTTAATGATGAAGGGATTACGATTCGCAAAATCATTATTAATGAACGTAGTGACACACCCTACGGAGAGCCACAGCCTCCAAAAACAATTATCGAAGTATCGTTGCATGTCCTGATTAAACGAAGCTTAGATCCCATTGATCTCACTTCGAAAATCCGTAAAATAGATGGAATAACAATGGTAAACTTAGAATAAAAAGATACAAGGACTCCTGGGTTATCTCAGGGGTTTTTAAGCATTTCGGAGCCCTTTTTTTACATTATCCAGATTATTACCAGTTACTAGAGGTTTGGAATAGGGTAATATTTATATAATTTAAGAGAGTTGTTTTTCGAACACACGCTTTAACTGTAAGTTAGAGATAAAGGTGGGATTTAATATGAGCTATATACAACTGGAATCTTCCACGGCTTTTAAAAAAAAACAATATAAGAAAAAACAAAGGAAGCCTTACCGACTGCGCAAACGTAAAATTCCGGCTGTGTTATTAGCTGCACTACTTCCTGGATTGGGGCATATCTATCTCGGATTATTCAAAAAAGGTGTGCTGTTTATATTAGCGTTACTGCTGGATGCTTCGGCACTTTTATACTTCTCTTCTACGGGTATGAACATTAATGTACCTCTGTTAATATTGTTAGCTCTTATGATACCAGTCATTTATTTCTATAATGTATTTGACGTACTGCAGGCAGCGGATTATATTATTTCACGTCGTCGAACAGAACAGGATGATGCTGGAGAGACAGTACGACAACGCCCCAATCCTTTTCTGGCTGAGAAAGGCATCTCCTTCGGTGTGTTATTAGTTTGTGGTGGGCTTCTGTTATTTTTCTTTTATCAGAAGCCAGCTTGGTTAGCGATATATATGAATATTTATGGTGAAATTATAGTCGCGGCTGCTTTGATTAGTTTAGGCATAGGTTTTCTAATCCGTGAAATGGTACGGAGCGCAGGGCGTTAATACGTCTAACGTTGTGAGGAGGTATGGAGGAAATGAACAGTAAGCGTAAAATCCAAGTTGGACGATATACAGCAACATTGCTATTAATCATAACAGGTATATTACTCCTGACGGATAACATCCGAGGAACTGATTATACGCTATTGCTCTTGACGTGGTGGCCGCTACTGATCGTAATGTGGGGAATCGAGTCTATTCTGTTATATGTATTTGCTAGAGATCGTGAGCGAGCCTCTGGTTCTAGGTTTCGACTTGATATTCGGGGCCTGTCACTTTCTGTTATTCTCACAGCTAGTGTGTTTATTGTGACCCATCAAGAGCATTATTTGCATCTATGGAATAAGGTCAGTCTTAATTTAACAGCTGCGGCAGTGGATTACAGTGAACAGAAGGGCGCTCATTTTTCCAAGGAAAAAGTCATCATTCCCGTTTCTTTGAATAGCCAAGATATTGTGATTGAGAACATCAACGGAGATATTTGGTTACATCAGGAACCGATAGATGAAGTGCAAATTTCTACGGAAGTATGGGTTGATCAGATTACGGGACCTGAAGCTGAGGCGATTTTTGAGGAGTCTACACTGCAGACTTCAGAAGGGGAAACGATTAAAGTTGAGACTTTAGGAAAGCCTTACGGACAATCGGGTAAGCGCCAACCACGGATGGATCTAAATATCTCGGTTCCTGAGAACAGGCGATTTAATTTTCAGATTCGTACAATGAATGGCAACATTACACTGCGAAATATAGATGCAATCAAGAATATTTCCTTGGAGACAGCCAATGGTAAGATTAGTATTAAGAATGTACTTGGTGATGTGAAGGGTTCAACCTCGAATGGCGCTATTCAAGTTTATAATCTTAATGGATCTGCGGATCTAACGACATCTCAGGGAAATATGGAGGCTATGGATATTACTCGTTCACTTCGTTTATCTACTCAAGTAGGTAATCTCTCTGTGGTGCGAGCGCTCGGTGAGGTTGATATTTCAACTAAGAACGGGAATATATATATTAATGAGGTTAAAATGAGTCTGAAGGCAGAGTCTCTGAACGGCAGTGTTAAGGCCTCTTCTAGTGAGATTGGAGGAGATTGGAACATTTATAGCGCAGTTGGCGAAATGAATCTGAATCTTCCTGATGATGGAAATTATGAAATGAAGGGGTCAATTAGCTATGGGGAGATCCAATCAACTATGCCTGCATTAACAATGGATAATAAGACGATAACGGGGATCGTAGGCACAGGGGAGCACTCCATTAGCATCGAAGGTAATAGTGATTTAGTGGTGAATAAATACTGAATTTGGTAAAACACACACAAATACTGTAATCAAGGTGACAGCTTTCGTTGACAATTATCAGATAATAACATTAATATAATAATAATGATAATATAGACCTAGGGTATTATTTTCTATATATTCGAAAATGATCTAAAAAAGGTGGTGAGTTAGATGGGAACACGTGTCCAACATGCACTGGAACAATTAAAAACTACTGGAGTTCGAATCACACCCCAACGGCATGCGATTTTGGACTATCTGATGGAATCGATGACTCATCCAACAGCGGATGAAATATACCGTGCTTTAGAACCTAAATTCCCAAGCATGAGTGTAGCAACGGTTTACAATAATCTCAAGATGTTTATGGAATCTGGCATGGTTCGAGAATTGACATATGGAGATGACTCCAGCCGATTTGATGCAAATGTAACAGAGCACTATCATGTCGTTTGTGAGAAGTGTGGTAAGATTGAGGATTTCATGTACCCTTCGTTAGATGATGTGGAACATGAGGCCGAATTAGCTACAGGGTTTAGTGTTAAAGGCTTGAGGATGGAACTTTATGGGATATGCCAAGCATGTAAGTAACATGAACGAGTGTATCTATGTGTAACGTGCGGACTCCTGAGGAAGGATTCTTCACGTTTTTTGTTTAAATATAAGAATTTATATGTTGTACATAATAAATGATCCTTATATTTTTACGAGAAACGGATGCCGTCCCTTGAAAGGACGGCGCAGCCGTTTCTTCTTATTAGATAATGATGATAAATGATAACAAACGGAGGACTATAGATTGAGAAGAACAACACATGGACGTCGAAGGACAGGAAGACGCAATTTCAGTCTATTGCTAGTTGTATGTGTACTTGCTGTATCAACCTATTACATCGTTACTCAAGTGTTACCTAACTCACAGCATATTGAGCCTGATTGGAAAGGCCTTAACAAGCCTATTTTTGTAAAAGGGGAGCTTTTAGAGTATTCAGCAGTTGGCACTGGCGATAATTTGAAGCTGCCTTTGTCAGTCTTGCAAGAGGTTGTTGATCCTAGCATTCGCTATGAATCGGAGTCGAAATCAATCATACTGACTACTTCTGAAAAGTTGATGTACTTGAAGACTGATATGAAGACAGCAGAAGTTAACAATCAATCTACACAGCTTCGGTTTGCGCCGGAAGAAACGAATGGAGAATTATATCTACCTCTTCGACCCCTAAAAGAATTATATGGCATTGAAGTTCATGAAGATGTGGATACGGGTGCAGTTCTACTTATGCAAGCAGGAGATACCATTCCAATGGGGAAGGTGGATGCTGGTAAGCCGGACAAGACCATTGCAATACGTCAAGAGAATTCAATTCATTCTCCGATCCTAGCAGATGTACCTAATGATACAGAATTGCGTGTATGGACATCGAATGAGGAAGATTGGTGTTTCGTACAACTCGATAACGGATATGCAGGTTACATGGAAAAGAAATATATCGTGATGGGAAATAATAAGACAGTGGATGCTCCGGTCCAGACATCTACAAGAGCTGAGCGTAGTTGGAAAGGCAAGCCTGTTAATTTAATATGGGAAGCTGTATATCAGAAGAAACCCGACCCAAGTGCAATAGGGAAGTTGCCTGGTGTAAATGTGGTGAGTCCTACGTGGTTTAGCATGATTGATGGGGAAGGGAACGTCCGTAGCCAAGCGGACTCGGCTTATGTAAAATGGGCTCATGGACAGAACATGGAAGTCTGGGGACTGTTAAGCAATAGCTTTGAACCTGATATGACATCTGAAGCTATGTCTAAGTTTGAGAGTAGAATCAATATGATTAATCAGATGTTAAAATATGCAGATATGTATGACTTAGATGGAATTAATCTTGACTTCGAGAACGTCTATACGAAGGATGGGGATAATATATCTCAATTTGTACGTGAGATCAAACCTTTAGCAGAAGCTCAAGGATTAATCATTTCCGTAGATGTTACCCCTAAATCGAAGAGTGAAATGTGGTCACTTTTTCTGGATCGAGAAGCCCTTGGAGCTGTTGCTGATTATTTAATTGTAATGGCATACGATGAGCATTGGGCGGCTAGCCCTATTGCGGGCTCCGTTGCTTCGCTTCCGTGGGTTGAGGCGGCACTTCAGAAGATTATTACCGAAGATGATGTTCCGCCAGAGAAATTGATACTAGGGATTCCCCTGTATACACGGATTTGGTCTGAGGAATTAGTAGATGGGGAGACAAAAGTTAGCTCCAAAGCTGTGGGTATGGATAGTGTTGCTGAGATTATCCTGACGAAGAAGTTAACACCTAGCTATTTAGAGAGTCCTCAACAAAATTATATCGAGTACACGGAAGAGGGCATACTCAAGAAAATATGGATAGAAGATGAAGTATCATTACAGGCAAGAGTTGATTTAGCCAAATCATTAAATCTTGGAGGGATTGCTTCTTGGAACAGAAGTTTTGCTAACAAGCAGGTTTGGGAAGTATTGAAGACAATAGCTCCTTAAGTATATGGAAATTATAAATCATTCATATGGCGGTTCAACAAATGTAAGTCATTAAAAAACGGACATCCTTAAATTTAAGGATGTCCGTTTTTTTTTTAGAATAATAGAGGGTTTAAACTTTCAGGAAAATCGTAATTCTTTAGGTAATTGAATGCTGACCTTGTGAGACCAAGAAGCAGTTCGGTTATCCTTATGACCCTTAAATATGAATAATATGTGATTTATTCTGTCTAGATAGTAAGATAATTCTCTAAGTCTTAAGTCACTTATTTGGATGTGACTCGGTAGGTACGAAAGGCTCAATAACTTCAGAGACACCCTCTTTGGCACGTTGATCAAGTAATGAATCAGCCGTAATATTAGCCTTATCTGGATCGAGTGTCAGGATTGTCCTACAGAACATGCAACGATCCGTATGACCTAGGATCTTCGTGAACTTATCGCATTCAGGGCATTGGATTTGGACTGCGCTAGTAGATAACATACCGGCCCAGAAGTAGATGGCTAAGCTACCAAGCATAGATATAAGCCCGATTACAAGACCTATGCCTGCGAACACTTTACCCGTATGTCCCCAGAATACAATACCACCTGTACCTAGAACCATAAGACCCATTCCAAACATGGTTAACAAGAGTCCCCATAAGCGAAAAGCATTGATTTTTGCAGATTTAAAAACCATGGTATGATCCCCTATCATTAGAATAATTAAGACAATTAAAAAGAAGGAACTTGTATAAACATGTAGAAATACTAAGTAAAATATAAGTATAACTGAATTGGCCTATTACGCCAAGAGATGTATAGAGGGAACCGTGGAGGGATCCGAATTGTTCTATAATAGAGAAACATTTGATAAAAGTACCATCGGGGTTATTGCATTCCGTGAAACTCGGTATCGTAACCATAGTGCATTGCTCTATGATTTTAAATATCAAATATTGGCCGTGCATGAACCGAGCGATAAACATTCAAGGATTGAACACTCTATTATTAATGAGAGTCGCTGTGAGATTCTTCATACTAACTTAACAGAGCTTAGGCAGAGGTTGATTGCTGGGGACACTGAAGATGTGGTGAAATACCTCTTAGAGGGTGACATTCTCTTGGATAGTGAAGGTGATCTGATGAAGCTTCGTCTTGAGTTCCAAAGTTTCGAACAACAATTACGCGATCAGAAAATGTTCCTAGAGTTTTCACGATTCTTATGGTTGTATGTAGAAGCTAAGCGATATATGGAAGAGCGTCGTATCATGGATGCATATCATAGCGTGATGGAATCACTGCATCACTGGGCTAGGATTGAACTTATTGAACGAGGTATTCTTCCGCGCACTTATGTATGGGAGCAGGTAAAGGGACTGAACTCAGCAGTTCATAAGTTATATGAAGAATTAACCGTAAGTAGGGAGACAGTTGAGCAAAGAATTGAGTTGGTTCTGCTTGGATGCGAGTTCTCAGTTATGTCCAAAATGGCCCAATGTTCAGATCTTCTATTACGTATATTGAGTAGTCGAGTACAAGCGTGGAGTATTGAAGATTTAATACATCATCCTGAGCTATTGTCTGTGAGTACAGAGCTGCCGCTCGTTTTACGTAAATTAGTGTATCACAACCTTGTGAAAGAAGTGATTGTGGAGAATAGGGGTATACTAGGGAATCGGAACATTCTATACCGAGTAATAATAGAATGAATGTGATGAGATATATGAGGCAAGTAACAGGGGGCATAGTCCCTTTAATTATTACCTATGTTATAAGTTGAAAAATAATTTGACTCTACTATATATTCTGTGATAAATTATAACTCGCCCCATTAAACATAATATGATTGATTTCAAGTCATATCGCAAATCAAGAAATTTATTTTAAAAAATAAATCTTGACGAAATGATGGATGGCATGATATGATATAGAAGTTGTCGCCGATAACAACTGATGACAACGAAAGAGTAATTGATCTTTGAAAACTGAACAACGAGTGAGTAAAGATTTCACGAAAATGAGATCAAAACAAATGAGAAATCATTTGGTAGAGAATGCAAATTCTCGCCAGTTTGTTTCAAAATGAGCATATCGCTCTTTTCATTCGATTCACTTCGAACCACTGTAAAGTGATTTGAAGTGAATCTCCAGATGATTCCGAAATTGTTGCAAAGCAATTTAGAAAGCATCTCTATTGGAGAGTTTGATCCTGGCTCAGGACGAACGCTGGCGGCGTGCCTAATACATGCAAGTCGAGCGGAGTTGATGGAGTGCTTGCACT
>NZ_JBNPWS010000015.1:0-126768 GCF_050433705.1 Paenibacillus sp. DS2015
CCTCCTTTTTCACTAGATGATAAAGGAAGGCTTGGTGAATGGCACTAAAGGTTTGTAGGATTTGAAAAGCTACCGCGTAGCGGTTTAGTTCAACAAGGACTCTACGAGAAAATCATTAATAATATAACGGCGCAGCAGCTATCTGCCTTGGATCCGGAACGCTATGAGATTGGCAGGGAACCGCTAGATGCGGAAGAAGCGCGGAAGATGTTGTCCAACTATTTAGCTATGGTGACCCGTAGGGCACTTAAAGTCGTGCGAGAACAAAGCAGCGACGAAGAAGCGGTATTCGCGCAGATTCGGACCTGTAATGAGATTATCGACACATTGAAGAACACACTAGGGCAGGAAGAGTACAACGCCCTCTAGTTAGATGAACAAGGTGAAGTACTCACCTATGTGTATTCGAAGTTAAATCATATCCGTGGGATCAAGGAAGAGAAGGTGCTGAGACCGGTCACCCCTCTATCTCAAAGCTCTCTCTTTACCGGGTCTCACGCTGAACCTAATATGCTTCATGAGTTAAAGCGTGAGATTGTAACGGCGGATCGGATTGATCTACTTGTGTCTTTTATCAAATGGAGTGGGTTGCGTTGCCTCATGGAACAGTTCGAGCAGTTTACTGCTAATGGTGGACAGTTACGTGTCATAACAACAACCTACGCAGAATGAACTAAAGCATGTCTTACTGGCTTTAGTTCATTCTGCGTACATGCGTACATGGAAGCAACAGATATCAAGGCCGTGATCGAGCTCAGCAAACTCCCCAATACCGAGATCCAAATTTCCTATGACAGTGATCGGACGCGGTTGCATGCGAAAGCTTATGTTTTCCGAAGAGATAAGGGGTTCACCACCGCCTATGTCGGCTCATCTAATCTGTCCAATCCGGCGCTTACTAGTGGGCTAGAGTGGAACTTGAAGGTAACCGAGAAGGACTCGTACGATGTACTCAAGAAGATCGAGGCGACCTTCGAGAGCTATTGGAATGATAGGGAGTTTAAGAGCTTTTCATCCGAGGATGTGGAGCAGGTTCAACAACTTAAGGAAGCTTTAGGGAAGAAGAAAGAACAGCAGATCCTACAATTTCATTTCGAGATTACGCCCTATGATTATCAGAAAGAAGTACTAGAGAAGCTTGAAGTGCAACGAACGCTATTCGGTAGAACCAGAAACCTGTTGGTGGCGGCTACCGGAGTAGGGAAGACGGTTATTTCTGCTTTTGACTATAAAAGGTTTCTAACCAAGAACCCAAGAGCTAGACTCCTATTTGTCGCGCACCGAGAAGAGATTCTGAAGCAGAGCCAAGATACATTCCGTTTTATTCTAAAAGACTTGAACTTCGGCGATCTGCATGTAGGTCAGCATCAAGCGTATTCTCTGTGAGTGTAGAAGAGCCGATTGTATATGCTGTAGGTTTATATGCTTCATAGAACGGCTCTGATTAATTAATAGGAATGATATAATTTGATGATATTCCCTAAATTTGATAGAATATCAATAATATTCTTGGCTATTGATTACTAATATAAAACAGCTAAGCAACTACCGCGTCCAACCAAATCAGAGCAGAGCGAAATAAGGAACATTCGTAAATGACTATGTCTGAATATATGGAGGTGAAGTATGCTACAGAAGGTTGACCTTGGAAAATTATTAGATTTGGAACAAGGTATGAGACCGCTGAACAGGAAGACCGATGAAGATTGGATTTCTTTGTACAAGGAACTGAAAAGTATGGTAGACGTCATAAGGGGCGATTATTCTGAGTCTAGTGTTGTTCAGTCTTCCGTACGAGAAATAGAGAGTCTTATGCAAGAAATTCATAAGCTTTCGGAGTCTATCAGCAATAAAATAAGCAATAAGCGGTCTGAGTTAAAGAATACGGAGGCGCAGTACCGAAGTAATGAGGAGAAGCTGAAGCTCAGCCTGAATAAACTGATCACGGTCAACTGGAAATACCAGATCCCAGGTCAGTTTACCGGATTTGGAAGTAACGATGGCAAGACACCCGTTATAGATCGAATCAAGACATTTTTGCTCCAGATTAAGGATTCTTCCGTAGTTAACCGTCTAGACCCATTCAAGGACGACCCGAAGATTAGTTCATTGCTACAAATGCTGAACGTGGGCAATGCCCAAGAGCAGAAGTATGCGAGGGAACAGCTCGATATGATTCTTAAAGCATTGGATGAAGTCGCACGAAGTCAAATAGCCTATGGTATTTACAGCCGATACCAGAACGAGAACTATATGCTAGAAGCACATCGTTATGCTGATCTCCAGAGGTCTGAACTCAAGCGATTGGGTGTCTCCGATAAATATTACGATGGTTCTATCAATCTATCAACACATTACAAAGGCTCTCCCTTAGCAGCCTGTTCATATAATCCGCTCAGAACGGATGGTTCAGCGATGCCAACAGAAGGTGAGCTGCGTATGGTCATCGCAGTGGGGATGCTGAATGAGGCGTATCGACAATGGGCCAAGACGAATTATAATCAGATTGAAGCATCGGTATTGAAAGCAGCAGAGCAGAGGAAGGCCATACAGCATACGCTGGACGAATATAACCGAACGATACCAAGGGAAGACATAGAGAAGATGCAACAGTATTTGAAAACGCTGAATATATATCAAGGTGAAGTTACGGGAGAGTACGACCTTGCATTTCTATTGGCGGTTTCAGGCTATCAGCATATATCCAATACGGCAAGTACGCGAGCCGCTTTATGGAAGTACACATTTGAAGTCAATGGTAAAGTAGACAAGAACCTATTGCAGCTGGCATTTGCAGATAGTGCGTCAGGTTATCGAAACAATCCGGATCTGAAGATCAATCCCCATATGACCATAGGTGCAATGACGCTGGTTGGAGTAGGGGATGGGGTGGTCAGCCAATTGGTGGATGACGGAAAAGATATTATCGAATCTGTCTGGAGCACCTCACCAGCTAATCTTAAATTCTGGACCGAAACACTTCCGGAGACATACCAATTGGGAGAAGCGATTGTAAAAGGCGAGATAACGATTACGGATATAAAGGATAGTATAGGAGAAGGATTAGCAGAGCAGTTTGTAACGCCGTTCAAAGATATTGAAAGATTATCTGCAAAAGTGATGAGCGGAAAGGCTACATATGAAGAAAGTGTAGAATATGGACGAGCCCTGGCCAAAGCAGTCCAAGTGGTGATCATCGTGGTTGCCGCTGCGAAGTCAGGCGCACAATTAGCAGCTAAGACAGGCGATAAGTTAGCGAAGTTGGTTCCCGAGTTGTATAAGGGGATCGAGCCGAAAGGATTAAGTACGGTCACCCCAGATGGGGTAAAAATTAAGATGAATGATTCGAAAGTTCCAGACATCGGGGATCTACCAATAACAGATGTACAGAAGAATTATATTGACTTTTATGAAGGGAAAACTGATAAGGGGGTAACTGGGGGGAGGGGTGAAATTGACCCTGATGCAATCCGTAAAATAGATAATAATATTCTTGATAGAATGGAATCTGCTGGAGGGCATACTGTAGATAGGCATGTTTCTAAGACGAACGAGGAATTGATTAAAAGAGCAATACAAGAGGATGTCGAAGCGGCTACTTCATTCACTGATAAAAATACAGCAATTAAAGCCATTCAAGAGAATCTGCGCAAAAATGCAGAAGATATTGCCGAATGGCTAAATGAATCTGATACGGGAAGAAAGATGTTTGATGTTTCACATAAGAATCCAGTAGGTAAAGGGGTTCTTGAAGATAAAAAGCAAGTTATTTATGACCTAAATGATTCTAGAGTAGTTCTGATTAGGGATTCAACTCAGGAATTAGGATTTAAAATTTTGACTAGCTTCCCAATCATTAAATAACAGTAGTAGGTGGTGATATCTTGAATGATGAATTGAACCTTGAAACTTTTGAGTACTTTCTTGAATGTTATTTTAACGTAAGTGCTAACTATGACGAATTGGATAAAATTACGAGTGATTTCAACTCATTTGAAAATCTCAAATATCGTCAAAAGCTCAAAGTAGAGTTAGAATTAATTCTGCAACTAAAGAATTTGGATAATGTTCAGGAATTCGTTAAAAAATATGGTATGAGAAAAATGAATGAAGAGAAACTGAAATGGTTAATTCAATGTATCTTAGATAACTTAGAACTAAGTTAATATCTATTTAGCCCCCTAGAGGCTTGGACAGTACAACAGGCTATCCAGTTTTCGAATAAGGAGATAGGTGGGGGCGATTTGAAGCTCCACCCAGTGTCGAATTCCCACATCATTCAACCAA
The DNA here is from genome assembly GCF_050433705.1 of Paenibacillus sp. DS2015. Classification (NCBI taxonomy): domain Bacteria; kingdom Bacillati; phylum Bacillota; class Bacilli; order Caryophanales; family Paenibacillaceae; genus Paenibacillus; species Paenibacillus sp. DS2015. Next base: position 4,288 of record NZ_JBNPWS010000015.1, read on the forward strand.
TCACACACTTAACCCATGTAATACCCGTATAATGAATTCGTAATTTCGTTTGAACGCACAAGAAATGCTCGAAATCGAGACTTAATCAAACGCCATCACCTAATAATAAAACGGTTAGTTTTGAGGGGCAAAGGGGCGAAACAAAATGTATTTTAAAACCACCACCAGACCCTGAATTGAAGAAGATATTAGACGAAGCAGGTATTGATGGTATAAATTATAAGAACGGAGTACCTGATTTTTCGCCTGTAGCAAAAGCACAACTGGAAATTGACCATATGATGGGCGGAGTTGGTAGTAATGGAACTAAAGCTAGAGCTGCGAATTTTAAACAAGCAGATATAAAATTGGCTGAGCAACTTAATAACTCACCTGAGTTGGCTAGTTACTTTGGGTTAACCCCAGGAAAAATTAAAGCAGGAGACATTGCAGATATTCGCGAAGAATTAAAGCTAACTTGGCACGAATTAAATGATGGGAAAACAATTCAACTTGTGCCATCTGAAATTAACAGCAAATTCGGACATCTAGGTGGCGTTGGAGAGATAAACGCAGGAGCGTTTGAACCGGGTGGATTTGCAAATAATTAGAAGGGAGATTTCTCAAATTGAAAATTAATGATACAGTTTTCGGTGAACTTGAATTTGATTATGTGTGGAGCAAGGATACTACAATTGAGTTTTTCGGAGGACAAGTCAATATTGCTTTGATGGTAGATGGTGAAGAAGATGGCGAATTTAGTGAAAAACAGTATGCTTCATATAATACTTTGAAAGAAAATTGGGGGGCTATTCAGCAAAGTATTCTGAAACCAATTTTAGATTATTACAAACAGAAGCGATCTGAACTTGGGTATGACGTTTCATATAATGAAAAGTACCCTTTAATTGAAACAAATGATAAACTTCTTGAAAGTATCATGCTAGTTGGGATTTATGTACCATCTGCAAGACGATTTGAAGGCAGATATATTGGACTAACATTTGACTGTACATGGGATGAAGAAAATGGGGTTGGTATACGTCTAATTAATGAAGATGTAGCTAGGGTGGGATACCAAGATGTGGCACTTTGAGTATTTGTGGGGGCTACCCAGTGCCGAATGAACTCAAGGATTATATATTGCGCAACCTCAAGCAAACCAAGAACACTCGTAACAATCTCATTAGCAAAATGAAGTATTTCCAAGAGCACTTGAACCATTAGGTGGCAGATTTAACTATGGAACGCTATAATGAAACTATGAAATAAACTCCACGATGGAGGTGTTTGTATGGCAGTAAATAAAGATAAGATGTTGGAAATGTTCGAACGGTTGCCCGACACCGCGCAACAATCGGCATTTGATTATTTACAATACCTTTCTACAAGGCATACCCGACCTGATTGGGATGAAATTGTAAAGTTAGACCCAGATGATATGCCTCTCAGCAATGAAGAACAGCACCAGTTAACCAGCGATAATGGATTTATGTCTTGGGAGGAAGCGATGAATGAACTCGACTTACCGACTGACACTAAGCCGTGATTCTGTTAAGTTTATTGCTAAACAAGAAAAGGTTATTCAGGAGCGAATAAGGAGAGCAGTACTCGGCTTGTCAACTCGACCACCCATTGGAGATATTAAACTAATGAAAGGTTTTGACAAACGCTTTCGATTGCGAGTAGGAAGTTATCGTATTCTTTTTGAAGTCAATCACCAAGAAAGAAACGTTACCATTCTGACTATCGATAATCGTGGTGACGTATATTGATTTAACAAGGCCTCCCTTCATTGGGAGGTTTTTTCTTGTAATCATATATATACCGTTACTGAAAAGCTGTTGTTGATGTTCTGTATGATGGATGGCAAAGACATTCTAGCTTACTTTGACCATATGATAGCTGCAGAAATACATCATGGAGATGGAAGAAGTGAAGGGGCCGTTCATATGAATTCTGATCTTGTTGTTTAGGTCTATCGATCCATATAATATATCTCCTCAACATGATAAGTTATTTGTATATTTTGTAAAAATTATCTAGAATAAAGCGGGTGAGAAATATCAGCAACAAGAACCAAAGCATAGATATAGACAAGCTCTTACAATTATCTCAAGAAATCAAGCGTCTGGAACGGATGATTGAAGAGCAAACAACACAGATGTACAGTGATTCCAGCGGTATCATAGATGAAGTTAAACGGGGATACCCGGAAGGTGATGTCCAGAGGGCCGCTTATGAAGTCGAGGATATCCTTGGACAGATCCGGAAGGATTCCAAAGTCATTTACGACAAGTTACATGAGCAGAATAAGCTGTTGAATTCAATAGCAGGACAATACATATCAGATGAAGAAAAGCTTAAACAGCTTGTTCGGAAGCCGCAAGTGAAGTTCTCAGTTCGGGGCAGTTCCAATTCATTGTTTACCCAGTATAATGAAAGGGTCATTGGGGATGCCTTTAAGTTACAATCACCGATCGAAATGGTGAAGAGTCTGCTTACTAAGGGACAGGAAGTATCATTAACGCTACGACTAAGCAAATTTAAAGACGATGAACGGATTGGGATGTATCTCGAACTGCTAGAGACAGGAAGCTTAGAGAAACAGCAGTTCGCAAGAGAGCAGTTAACCGCAATTAATGAAGCGTTGGTCCAAATTGCCCGTAACCAAACAGCATATGGACTCTATAGTAAGTATGGCAACCCACTCTATATGGAGGAAGTCCACATAGAAGCCGAGAAAGCCAGAGCTGAATTGGCGGAGTTAGGTGTAGCAGAGAAATGGTATGCTGCAGACGTCAGCTTGATATCTCACTATGTAGGATCGCCCCTGGATGCGTGTCAGTATAATCCACTGAAGCAAGATCGATCCGCCATGCCCACCCTAGATGAGCTTCGCTTCTTCTTACTGGTCGGCTCTAGAAATGAATGGCTTCAAGGTCAGTTAAGAGAGCAGTATGATAGGATGGAGAAGATCGTCATAGCGGCGGACCAATGGCGTACAGAGGTTAAGGCTACACTAGAAGAGTACAATCAATCCACATCTACAGCCCACATCGAGATGATGCAGCAGTTCCTAAAAGACAAACATCTATATGAGGGAGAAGTGACAGGTACATACAGTTTAGCGTTATTAACTGCGGTACAACAATACCAGACCCAATATAATGAAAGTGAACGAGCAACCCAGTTACAGTATACAAGCGAGGTCGATGGTAAAATCGACAACAAGTTAATCAATCTCGTATATATGGATAGAGGACTGATAGGAGAAACTCAGGGAGAACTCGACATGTGCTATGCACCGGAGCAGATGGTGGAGGATACGAGAAATGGATTTCAGAAATCGCTGGATAGCATAGGAGAAATAGGGTCTGATTTCGTAGCGGCTGCAGTAGACCGAAGCAATAAAGCATGGGATTCGCCGGGTGATTTCTTGAATTATCTTACATCGGGTATACCAAAAGGGATCTATGATGCAGCATTTGAGCGTGCGGAAAAGCGAAAAGACTCCGTATTTGATTATCTAGATTACTTATCTATAGGGTTCGCAGGAACAGTCAGAGGTACATTTAATCCCCAAGAAGGGGCCCTGTCTAAAGAACATTGGATGAATAGCTTTGGACTGGCATCTTTATTGGCCGCACCTATTCAGATAAAAATGAAAACATCCAATACAACCACTTTGAGGAATAATGCGGTGTCACCCATAGAAAAGGCAACGCCAGCCGAATTGAAAAAACAAGATGACATAGAGATTAAGACTCAGAAGGTAGATGAAGTTAAACCGCTAAAAGATGAGAATTTGGCGGAGAGCAGTAGGGTTGAGGGGACGGGTGATGTTGGTAAAGTCGTTCCACCACCTAAGACTGTAATAAGTCCAGAAATGGAAACTAAGATATTGGAAGGCCAACGAAAGATTCCAAAGAATGATTTAATAGGTGGACATTCGCCAAGCATTAACAATGCTAACGATATTTTCGTAGTTGAAGTATTATCAACTAATGCTGATGGTACAAAAAATGTAGTTTTTACAAAGCAGTTCCCTGACGGAAATATTTCCAAACTAAAAAGGAGTACCCTATTTCCAGATTCTTGGAGTGATGAACAAATTCTCAAGAACATAACTGATGTTGGTAATACACCTACTATTTCTACAAGAATAAGGGATGGAGCAACTTGGCATAGAGCTCTATAAATGGTGTAGAAATTGATGTAATTAAAGTTGGTGACGATGTAACAAGTGGTTATCCAACAGGTACGATAAATGCGTTTCGCCCATCAGGTTTTTAATTCAAATTGGAGGAATCAAATATGTACAAAGAACTAGATAACCTTCTATCTGCTGATACAACAGTAGATTCGTGGTACGATGATGGCTGTGTCATTGCAAGCGAGATGCTCTCGGAGTTTAACCCAAGTGATTGGGCTGATTTATCTAATCAAGTGCATAATAAACCTATAGAGTGGCAGAGAAAATTAGCGTATTGTTTGGATAATGAGTGCAATGTAAATGAATTCAACATTTTATTATCATTGCTCAGTACGAATGATGAGGAATTATTCGAAATATGTATTGATACACTAAGAAGTTTTGAAAATGAAGAAATTAAGAAAATGATATTAGATAACCCCAAGATACTCGAACGTGTAAATGACTTATTACACACTGCTAGCGTACCAGTAAAGAAAATGCTCCAAGATTTCCTTTCGAAAATCCATTTGTGATTTTGTGTATTAGGATGTTAATTACGTTTTAGACCTTGATTAGCTTAGGTTTTTTAAGGTATTTTCCTCGGTGGGGGCTACCCAGTGTCGAATGAACCCATCACTTAATAAGTAACACATATAACCCATGTAATACCCAGATAAAGATTTCATCATTTCGCTTGTACGTACAGTAATGCTTGACAATGTATAACCTAAATAACGCTATAGCCTTACGTAATACAGGGCAATTATGGTCAAATCCCACCATGATTGCCCTGTTTTTTGTTATCTTCGTTTTCTCTAGTTTTTTCAATGAATGATGATTCCATTGGGGTGAGGACTGTTATTGAATATGCTTAAAGGTTATCCACCCCCCTTGTCGAATCATGACTAAGAGACTTATCACCCTACTCCATCGCAAAAGAGGTAACTTCATGAAACAAGGACTCTACGAGCAAATCATTAATAATATAACGGCGCAGCAGCTATCTGCCTTGGATCCGGAACGCTATGAGATTGGCAGGGAACCGCTAGATGCGGAAGAAGCGCGGAAGATGTTGTCCAACTATTTAGCTATGGTGACCCGTAGGGCACTTAAAGTCGTGCGAGAACAAAGCAGCGACGAAGAAGCGGTATTCGCGCAGATTCGGACCTGTAATGAGATTATCGACACATTGAAGAACACACTAGGGCAGGAAGAGTACAACGCCCTCCAGTTAGATGAACAAGGTGAAGTACTCACCTATGTGTATTCGAAGTTAAATCATATCCGTGGGATTAAGGACGAGAAGGTGCTGAGACCTGTTACCCCTCTATCTCAAAGCTCTCTCTTTACCGGGTCTCATGCTGAACCTAATATGCTTCATGAGTTGAAGCGTGAGATTGTAACGGCGGATCGGATCGATCTGCTGGTGTCTTTTATCAAATGGAGCGGTCTACGTTGCCTCATGGAGCAGTTCGAAGAGTTTACCGCCTATGGTGGGCAATTACGTGTCATAACAACTACATATATGGAAGCAACAGATATAAAGGCCGTACTGGAGCTCAGCAAACTCCCCAATACCGAGATCCAAATTTCCTATGACAGTGATCGGACGCGGTTGCATGCGAAAGCCTATGTTTTCCGAAGAGATACGGGGTTCACCACCGCCTATGTCGGCTCATCTAATCTGTCCAATCCGGCACTTACTAGTGGGTTAGAGTGGAACTTGAAGGTGACTGAGAAGGACTCATACGATGTACTCAAGAAGATCGAAGCAACCTTCGAGAGCTATTGGAATGATAGAGAGTTTAAGAGCTTTTCATCCGAGGATGCGGAGCAGGTCCAACAACTGAAGGAAGCCTTAGGGAAGAAGAAGGAACAGCAGACCTTACAATTTCATTTTGAGATTACGCCCTATGATTATCAGAAAGAAGTATTAGAGAAGCTTGAAGCGCAACGAACGTTATTCGGTAGAACCAGAAACCTGTTGGTGGCGGCTACCGGAGTAGGGAAGACGGTTATTTCTGCTTTTGACTATAAAAGGTTTCTAACCAAGAACCCAAGAGCTAGACTCCTATTCGTGGCGCACCGAGAAGAGATTCTGAAGCAGAGCCAAGATACATTCCGCTTTATTCTAAAAGACTTGAACTTCGGCGATCTGCATGTAGGCCAGCATCAAGCGGAGGCTATGGATCATTTGTTCATTAGTATTCAGAGTTTTAACTCTATGAAGCTAACGGAGAAGACCACGAGCGATTTCTATGACTTCATCATCGTGGATGAATTTCATCATGCCGCTGCGCCTTCCTACCAGAAGCTATTATCCTACTATAACCCGCAGATCCTACTGGGATTGACGGCAACACCGGAACGGATGGATGGCAAAGATATTCTAGCTTACTTCGACCATACAATAGCTGCTGAAATCCGCCTGACCGATGCGATCGATCGTAAATTGCTCTGTCCTTTTCAGTATTTTGGCATAACGGATCATGTAGATCTGTCACGAGTGAAATGGTCTAGAAAGGGCTATGATCTGGCGGAGCTAGAGCAGGTATATACACATAATAAAATACGCACGACGCAAATTATTAATAGTATGAATAAATACGTCACGGATATGGAAGATGTGAAGGGGCTTGGATTCTGTGTGAGTGTAGAACATGCCCTGTATATGGCTAAGGTCTTTGAAGAAGCGGGAATTCCAGCGGTGGCGTTGCATGGGAATTCTAGTGAACAGGAGCGAAGCACCGTTAAAAGTAGACTCATCAGCGGTGAGATCTCCATGATCTTTGTCGTGGATCTCTACAATGAGGGCGTGGATATTCCAGCCGTCAATACGATTCTGTTCCTGCGTCCAACGGAGAGCTTAACCGTATTCTTGCAGCAGTTAGGTCGTGGACTACGATTGGCCGAGGGCAAAGAGTGTCTTACGGTACTAGATTTTATTGGACAAGCTCATCAGGAATATAACTTCCAAGATAAGTTTAGAGCGTTAATGGGCAAGACGAAGCACTCGATTCAGCATTATGTAGAGAATGGATTCTCTTCTCTGCCTAGAGGAACCTTCATTCAACTAGAGAAGCAAGCCAAGGATTATATATTACGCAACCTCAAGCAAACCAAGAACACTCGTAACAATCTCATTAGCAAAATGAAGTATTTTCAAGAGGATACAGGGGTTGAACTGACATTGGCTAACTTCGTTCGCTACCATGGTATGTCTTTGTTCGACTTCTATGGAGGTCGGAGTGGGAACCGATTCTTTAGAGGATTAATGGTAGAAGCAGGGCTACTAGAATCTTTCGAATGGGACCATCCCGAATACGTGAAGCGCATTCCGGCATTGTTGAACTTGAATTCTCGCAGATGGTTGAAGTTCTTAATTAACTATTTGGAAAATGGTGTGCAGCCACATGACGATGAAGAGAACCGGATGTTAGTTATGTTCTACTATACATTTTATCGGGCAGAGCCTGTAAAACAAGGATTCAAAGATATAGAAGAAGGCATTCAAGAAATCCTAGCCTGTCCCCAGTTCCGCGACGAAATTGTGGATATTCTACAATATAATGAGGAACATCTTGATTTTGTGGATAAGAAACACGAGTTTCCCTTCACTTGTCCACTAGATATCCACTGTATGTACAGCATGGATCAGATATTAGCGGCATTTGGCTACTGGAATGGGGATAAAGCGCCTACTTTCCGCGAAGGTGTGAAATATTTCGAGAGTGAGCAGACGGATATTTTCTTCATTACACTGAACAAATCCGATAAAGACTTCTCACCATCGACACTCTATGAGGACTATGCGATTAATGAACGGCTGTTCCATTGGCAGACACAAAGCAGTGTGTCCGAAGATACTAAGACCGCTCAGCGGTATATCCATCATCGAAGCACAGGTAACCGCATTGCGTTGTTTGTTCGAGAATACAAAGAGAGTGATAGATTCACCTCGCCGTTTGTCTTCTTAGGACAAGCGGATTATGTGAGCCATGAGGGGAATAAGCCGATGAGTATTGTGTGGAGATTGAGGGAGGAGTTGCCGCCACAGATGGTGGGGGTGGCTAATAAGTGTATTGTGTAAGACTAATATAAATACAATAAAATGTATTTATATTACACAAAAAAATAAAGTGAAGTTGCTTAAGTATGGTTTATTGAACAAATATATTATGAAGGGTTATAATTAGATATATTTTGAAATTAATATAGTCAGTCTTATAACAAAAATGTTCCTGGAGGATCCTATCCAGGAATATTTTTTATGATATAATAATTAAAAGCGAATATACATTCTCATTATTGAGTAGTAGTCTTAGGAGGTTTACTATAATTATGAAGTACGGACAACATGAAACATTTCACTTACGGTTAAATTGGCTACGGAAGGGTATAAAGATGATTAATTTTGATCCTAGATTTTTCTTCGATAAAAATGCTGCTGAAAAAATAGGACTAGGTAAAAACATGGTTCAATCTTTACGCTTTTGGATCACAGCTACCGACATTGCAATAGAGATAAAGAGTGATGACAATAAGAATATTCATCAGTTAACTCCATTAGGCGAAGTGATAAATACCTTTGATCCGTATCTTGATGTTAGAGATTCACTGTCACTATTACATTACTCGCTAATTGACAAAGGGCATAAGAATCGGCTTTTTGTTTGGTATGGTTTTTTTAATTCATTCTCCCGGACCTCTTTTACGAAAGAAGAAATTGTTGATGAACTTGTTCTTTGGGCAGCTCGTGAAGGTGAAGTAACTTCGGAAAAATCTTTAAAGAGAGACTTAGATTGTATGATTAGGCTATATGTTAAAGATAATAATCTAAAGGATCCTGAGGATGTAACACAAAGTCCATTAGGAAAGCTGAACCTATTATCTGTTTCGGAAGAAAGCTCGAGTGTTTACATAAAACATAATTTAAAATATAAAGATATTGGGATTACTGCGTTAATGTATTCTTTATTAAAGTATGGAGAAAAGAATGAAACTGATAATGTCGCTATAGAAGAAATAGAGAGTAAACCTAATTTGTGGGGGAAAGTGTTCCAACTACAAAGGTCAGAAATTATTGATGCGTTAGAAGAATTATCAGAACACTTAAAATATCCTGTTGTGTTTCAGAGGACTAATCGATTAAATACAATATTATTACCAAGTGTTTCGTCAATTGATTATCTTCGTGAGGATTATAGCAGTAGGATTGGAGAATTAAATCATGTCTAATAGAAATCCCAAATTTCAATCTAGTATTAATATCAGATTTGATCTTGGAGAAGAGGATTTTATAAATAGATTTTTACCTACTACATCTCATATAGCTCCATTTAAAGGTATTTTAAATGGGATATTAGGTGGTACAAAGTCACATATTATTTCAGGACCATACGGATCAGGAAAATCATTAATAAGCACTATCATTACAGCGATTATCTCCAAAAAATATAATAATGATGTATTGATGAATTTAATAGAAAAGTTCAACGTAGTTGACGATCAAATCGGGGTCTCAATAAAAAATGTTGTGAATAATGAAATTAAGTATATACCAGTTATATTAGAAGGTAATGTCCATAATTTTCGTAAAGCACTTATTTCCTCTATTTATAAAGCATTGAAAAATGATGGTACTCCGCTTGTTTTGCCTAGTCTAATTGTTGAAATAATTAGTATGGTGAAAAAATGGGAGATTGAATTTCCTGCTACATATTCTTTATTTATTCAGCAATTAAATAATAAAAATTTTGAATTGGCCTCTTGGATTACACTAATAGAAAACTGTAATGAAGCTGAGATATTGTGGTTTTCAAATATTTATCCTACTCTAACTTCGGGGTCTCCCTTCGTTCCAAGTTTCTCAGGTGAGTTGGTTTCGCAAGTGAACCATATTCTTAGTGAGTTAAAAAAGGTTAATAAAGGTCTGTTTATTGTTCATGATGAGTTTGGTAGATTTCTACAGTCTATTAATCCTAGTGAAGTACATGAGGCTATGCAAGATCTTCAAGATATTGCTGAATTAGCAGATCATAATTCATTCCACAATTTAAGTATATTATTAATTACTCACAAAAATATGAGGCAATATGCGCATCGATTCCATGAAGATTTACAAAAAGAATTTCAAAGAATAGAGAAACGATATTCTCTCTACAGTATAGAAAGTGACCAATCTACATTTGTACGTATCTCTCATATATCTACTCAGCACATGCGTGAGCAATGGGATCCGGAAAAGGATAAAATTAACTTGTGGAACGGTTTAACAAGATATTCGCTTTTTCCAGAACTATCACAGTATGAACAGACTGCACTTATCGTTGAAGGATGTTACCCACTTCACCCAATTTCTTTATTTTGTATGCCAAAGCTAGCGAATATTGTCGCTCAGAATGAACGCACATTATTCACTTTTTTGGAAAGTAACGAAAGTGGAGGTTTGAACAATCATTATGAGATATATAATGATTGGTATACAACTGATGGATTATTTGATTACTTTGAACCTGCTTTTGATGAGTTCGAACAAGATTCAAATATTAAAGAAAGCTATCTCTTATATAAAAGATTGCAAAAACGGCTAATTCCTTCTAAATATCTTAAAGATCAATTGAAAATTTTAAAATTATTGACGTTATGGGATATCGCCAATCTGAACATTCGGGTTATTCCAAACCTTGATTTTATTTCTTATGCTTTATTATTAACTCTAGAGGAAACACAAGATCGATTAGATGAGTTATTCAAATTGAAGGTACTTCGTTATATGAATGATGAAAATCGATTTATACTATACGAAGGTAGTGTGGTAGATGTTAATAAAGAAATAGGGAGTAGACTTCGTTCATCTATATATTCAGTTAAACAAAAATTAGAGATGGGTAATAAGTTATTGGAATCAAAATATTATTTACCAAAACTTTATAATGATGAAAAAAGTATAACAAGGTTTGCAGAAGTAACTCTCGCACATTTATCAGATATTTCTGGAGAAGGAAATCAAATTAAACATAGCAAAGAAGCTGATTTAAATATTATATTTATTGTCACGGATATCGTAGAAGAGGTTGAAGCGATTAAAAAGAAAGTTGATGAGCTGACATCCTCTATTAAAAATGTTATTTTTGTGACTCCTAACGGTCCGTCAAAAGGTATCTTTGGAAATCTCGAGAAACTGCTTATTATTGAAAGTCTAGAGCAAGATAAGGTCTTTTTGATTCAGGATCGGTTTCTAATTGATGAATTAGCATACCTAAAGAGATCATTACTTCATAATATTACAACAGAATTAACTCCATATTTGAATTTCACTAGTGATTGTGAATGGATATATGACGGAAATACTCTTAATATTTCTGATGAACGGTCATTGAGTAGTAGTCTCTCAAAAATTATGTATAAGCTCTATCCCTTTACGCCTGAAGTCCGTAATGAGTCATTTAACAGAAGAAATATTGCAAAGGTTCAAGAAAAAGGTGCATACAAAGTTATTGACAAAATAATAGAGAGCATCCAAACAAATAAAGAAGAGATTGAAATTAGTGGTTTTGGTCCCGACTATTTGATTTATGCAACTGTTCTTAAAAATAACAGGATTCACCCGTTGAAACCAGAAGAGTTACAAGACGAATCTTTACTACAATTGCGTGAGGATCTTCTCACCGTTTTAAACCAAGAGCAGGGTCCTTTTACAGACTTACTTGATGTATTGAGAAATAGGCCATTTGCTGTGAGGCTGCCTATAATCCCACTTCTTTTACCGGCTTTAATCGGATATAAATGGAAATATTTGCTTTTCTATAATAATGATATTTTTATAAAGTCAATCAACGGCGAACTATTGTGGAAAATGGTATCCGATCCAAGTAATTATACTTTTGTATACCAATCGATAGAAGGTAAATATAACGAACTCATTCCATTAGTGGATAAGTGTTTCTCTTCATATATCTATGAAGAAGATAGAGGATTACAAACTCCTGTTTATGTGAGTAACATTCTAGTTCGTTGGTATCAGTCAATTTCTAGATTGTCTCGTATATCCACTAAACAATCATTATTATCCAATCAATTACGTGAAATAATAAGAATATGTGAAGTTCGACCATTAGATGCAATGGAAAGGTTACTAGAATTCACAAATGGTGGACAGGGATCCACAAAAATCGAGAGTGCGAAAGTTGAAAGTGAACAATACATCAGTATGAAGCATGAAAAAATTATAGAAAAAGTGATATTTGCTGCAATTGATATTAAGAGCTATAGTGATCTATTAACTTGGGCAGAAGGGCATTCGAAGATAACTAGAAAAACATCTAAATTGATATCTTCAATATTAACTTCGGATTCAGTGAATTATATAGATGCTATTTCTCAATCATTAGTTGGAGTAAGGAGAGAGGATTGGTCCGATGCAACAGACGAGGTATTTGAGACTGAATTATCAAATGAATTAAATAATATTAAGAATCAAGATACGACAAAAGACTATATTGAGTTTAATCTTAGCAAAGAATCAATTGTTTTATCAAAAGTTGAACTATCTAGGAAGTCTCATATTATCTATGATGATATAAAAAGGAAACTTAAATATACCGGAAGAAATGTTACTTCCGAGGAGTTATTAATTATCCTCTGGAAACTGATGAAAGATATTTCTAAGGCTGATAGTTCTGATGCTGCTGAAGACTAATTGAGAAGGTGGATACTAGTATGAACAGAAAACCAGTACACGTAGCAATGTTCAGTGGTGGCGCTGCAAGTGCGTATGTAACTTATCAAATGGTTCAAACACATGGGAAAGAAAATAGTATATTATTTTTCACAAATACATTGTGGGAAGACGATGATAATTATCGGTTTATGTACGAAGTAGCTGATTATATTGGAATTGAAATCACTGAAAGAGTTGATGGAAGAACTCCGGAAGAAGTTTTTGAAGATACAAGGTTTTTGGGGAATTCAAGGCTTGCTAAGTGTTCTTCAGAGTTGAAAGTTAGACAAACAGTTATTTTTATTGAAGACCTAAGGGACCAAGGCCTTGAACCTATACTTTACTTCGGTATTGGCGCACACGAAAAACAACGTGCAGAGAACCTTAAGGATTTTTACGGACACCAATCGTTAGAATCTGTAGAAACAAGATTCCCGATGTTTGAGGGTAATATAAAGGATGTCGATGCTAAGAGAGTTATTATTGAGGAATGGGGAATCAAGTTACCAAGGATGTATGATTTGGGATTCTCACACGCTAATTGCGGTGGACGCTGCGTACGAGGTGGATTTAAGCACTATGCAGATCTTTATAGAATTTGGCCGCATAAATTTCAAGAGCAAGAAGAGATGGAAGAGCGAATGAGAGAGACATTAGGCGATGTAAGTATATTGAAATCAAAGGATACCGGAAAAGCTTATACCCTTCGTGAATACCGGATGTATTTGGAAATCATTAATAAGGGAATTGATGAAGTAGCTTCAGCTAGCTTAATACCTGAAGAAGATGATATGGTGCCATGTGTATGTGTATACTCATAATTCCGGATATTTAATAGTAGCATAAATGAATTATTGAAATAGAAAGATAATATATGTAGATTTATTCAGTGATATATGTAAGAGCCTAAACTGCAAAATAGTATAGCTACATTTATAGTATCCCCTTTTAAGAAAATAGTAAAATGTAAGAATTACTGTTAACTTGGAGGGGATTTTTCATGGGTAGAATTTCATTAAGCCCATTGTATATAGAATTATTGGGTTGTTTTCATCAGTGTATTTATATTCATGTCATGATTAAACTACTGCCTCTATTAAACGGAAGTTCACATGAATTTGATTTTGATTCTAGATGACGAACCAATATGAATTTATAGATAACAAATGAATTATTTTCCATACTTTGGTATGATGACATTGGTTCTAGTATTTTGCATACAGATATAGAGGTATAAGAATGTGATTGTCGAATAATACTTTAGACTCATTTATAATATAAGGTGGTAGTTCAAAATGACTATTGTTAAGTCTCGCTGGATTAGTTTTCTTCGTCAATATGGCCCCATCCCTAGAAATGACAATATGTACGATGAAGCTATAAGTAGGACGCTAAATCGCAAGAATATCAAACCGATAGTAATAGAGTCTGGTTATTTGAATGAGTTAGTAGAAAATTATCAGGGAACTAATCCTAAATCGATTATATTAACAGGTACTGCAGGGGATGGAAAGACATATAATTGTAGGGAAATTTGGTTGTCTCTTAATGGTTCACTCCAGGATTGGCAAAATGATGACAAGATTAAAAAAATTGTATTACCAAGCTTTAAAAAACTGTATGTAGTCAAAGACTTAAGTGAGCTCAAAGATGAAGAACGGGGAATACTTAAGGACTTTGCAGACTCGGTAATGAATCCTGATGATAGTAGTGTTTTTTTAATTGCTGCTAATGATGGACAACTAATAGAGGCTTGGAAACATATTGATTCTGACAATAATTCAGACTCCGTAAAACATTGTGTAGAGGAATTACTTGTTAATGAGATTAAAGAAATGACCGGCTTTAATCTAAAACTATATAATTTAAGCCGAATTAGTGCGGCAATACTCTTTCCGCAGATTGTGGATGCTGTATTGCAACACCCTGACTGGAGTGAGTGTAATAACTGTTCTCTAAGGGAAAATGAACAAACAGATAATATTTGTCCTATTTGGGAGAATCGCACTAGACTTGAAGGTACCTCAGATGAATATTTAATCCGTTCAAGAGTTACTGATTTATTGAAGTTATGTGAGTTGAATGGGGTACATTTACCCATAAGACAGTTACTGCTCCTTGTCTCAAATATGATATTAGGCCACCCTGAAGCTAAAGACAGACTTATGTCATGTTCTGATGCTGTGAAAATAGTTCAAGATAAAAGAACTTTCTATGCTAGTATTTATCGCAATATTTTAGGGGAAAATCTCACAGAAAGACGACGAGAGTCTACAGACGTGTTCTCCACATTGAGTGGATTTGGAATTGGATATGAGACAAGTAACACAATTGATAATATTTTAATCTTTGGTGAAGATGATCCGGATCTAAATGAGTACTATAATGAGCTAGTTCTAAATGATACATATTACGGAGCAGACCAAACATATCGTGCAAATCAAAAGGATTATTTAGAAGGTGTAATTACAGAGGCTGGAGATTCCTTTTTATATTCTCTACGTTCCCAACGACAGAGACTCTTTTTTGTGATTCCTCGTGAGAAAGAGGAAGAACTAAAACTCTGGAAACTTACAACATTTCAATATGCTGGTGAGTTTTTATCCGAAGTATACATGGTAGCACAGTATGATAGGGTAGCTTCACATATAACGTCTCGAATTGCACGTGGTTTAAATCGTATATTTACTGGTTTACTCGCAAAAAATAACAACGAGTTAATATTAGCTACCTCTGGAAGCCACTCGCAGGCAAAAGTAAGTAGAATTTATGAAGAAAGTATTTCTGTTCCTAAAAAACGTGGAGAAAGTATGCAACTTAAAATAAATGATCTAGGCAAACTTGTGATGGAGGTTAAACTTTCATCTTCAGTGGATGCTGAGGAGTTACCTTTACAATTAGTTAGATATGAATTTCTGTCTCGTGTTGCAGAAGGTGCACTCCCAGGCAGTTTTTCACGAGAATGCTATGAGGATATCTTGGGTTTTAAAAGCAGACTTCTTAAAAAGTTAGAACTTCGTCGTAAAATAGATGAGGAAGACACAGATAATGAAAATGACTTGTCATTTAGAATTATTCGTTTAAATGATGATGGAATTATTACTCATAGACCTGTGGAGGTAAACTATAATGCATAAAAGACTTCCGCGTCCTGTTAAAATTGATGCAGATATGTGGGTGGATGAAGCGATCTGGGGGCATAGATTATACGATGAGCAAACCCCGTGGCTTTGTTTTATGGAGTTTTTAAATGTGCTTCAATCAGAATTTGAAGCAGGTAGAGGATTTATTGAATTAGAAGCAAATAAGTTAGCATATTCACCAAAGTCTAGATTGTATTTGCGCAATATATTATTCAACAACCCGCAGTTATCCTTAATAGCTAGTAGAAATAGGCATGATGACAAAGAAGCTTGGTCACAATGGTTTGAAATTATGGATAAGGGACAAGCAGGTATTGTTAACGCTGACTTTAGTTACCTTGAAAAACGATTCCTGAAGTTTGAAAACTTCGCTGCTGTTGTTCAATTTCTTCGGGAAACCACTATAGAAGGTGAAAATAATAAAAGGTGGAGTTCACAATTCATCTTTCCTTACGGTCCCGATTGTTTGTATGAGGATCTAAAGGTTAAAGAAGGCAGCTACACTAATGATCGAAGATTCTTTGGGAGGACTGGAGAATTATTATATTTAATGTTAACAAGAAGTGGAAAGGGAGACCAAATTCTTCCCTTACTTAACAAAAGCGTGTTGAATCAAGCAAATAAGTTCAATCGGCTAGTTGCAGCATTGGAGCCTAACGAAACAATAACTTCATCTGTTTTTAGGTCTGGAGCGTATTTACCATATTTGGATTTGCCGGAATATCAAGCAATAGCTGATGATTGGTTAGGTTTATTACAAAGCAATATTCCGAATTATGATGCAATACCTCATCTTGTGAACATTACGGGATTACATTTCATCATATATAGTTTGAATCGTGCTAAAGCGCTATTAGGGGAGAACGAGAAGCTAACATTTGTTCTTGAGATTGTCTCTCAAAAGAAAACAGTTATTCGGGATTTATCATCTGAATTATATATAGAACATAACAATTTATCTCGAAGAGCAGTAGAGGTGTATATTAGAGAAGTTGTTGAGACAGATTTGTGGAGACAGATAACAGATATAACTGAAGCAAGGGACATCTTGAAGAAAGAATATGATTGGCCAAAGGATAATAAAGAGAGTGAAGTGGAGTTCGCTAGTACACCAGATGAATTGATAACTAAATTTATTGCAGCTGCTATTAAAAGACATAAACAACATGTAGATAAGTTTCATGGTGTCTGGAGCAAAGAAATCGGACTATCTTCAAGAAGAGGAACTAAAAGGTTAAGATATGCTCCACAGGATATGTTGATTAAATCTCTAGTTCTTAGTGTGGTTCCTAAGAGAATGGAATTTCAAGATTTTTTAGAAAAATTATATGAGAAATATGGTTTTATAATAGGTGATAAGCAGGCTCAAAGGCTAACAGACTCTGGAAGGGCTGATATGGAAGCATTTTCGGATAATGCAAGGAGACTTGAACAACGTTTATCGAGTATGGGGTTATTACGTAGATTATCTGATGCATGTGCATATGTAGAAAATCCCTTTGGAATCCGGGAGGATGGTAACTAATGAATAAACTTGAACTTACAGGACAGGTAGCAACAGAATATCTCCGACGTCAATTACAGACTGGCAACCTTGAGGATGGAGTGGCACGTTTTCTATTAGATCGTCTTACAGCTGATCAGGTTTCATCTATTTGTAATACTATTAGCAAGGATAGCTTATTATCCTCATTATTATCTATTAAGGTCCCAAGAAAGCTAGTTGAAGGCAGGGGTTTGTCTGATGATATGATCACGGATGAGAAGACGACTTATTGGAGAAATGCTTCTTGTGACAAACCGGCTATTCTATTAGCGAATACGAACGATGATCAGGGTCAGTCATTAAGGGATATTGCAAGAATTGGAGCCGGAGATTTAAAAAATCTGCCCGAAGTCTGGGTTCAGGTAGCTAGTAAGGACTTACCCCTAACGGATGATCAAAAAAAATATTGGCAACAATCTTTAAGAGGCTTACAACAAGCAAGTGAATGCAGCCTTGATGAATTTAGTCAGTTCGTAGTTATGGTGCGCGAAGTGATACTTAAGGATAGCGTTCCCGTAGTACGTGCACTGGGGTGGGCATTACCTGCCCTTCGTATACCTCGTGATTCTTATTATTTCGATTCAATTCCAGATAATGCATTAGGACATGCAATTCGCTGGAAAAAAATGTTTTTGGAAGCTTATAGTAAAAGATCATGTTATTTATATAAGCAGCATCCCAACAGACAATTAATAGAGAACAGTGAAATTCAATCATCTTTTGATAAAGTAAGAGATCAAATTGATCCATCTGTTCAACCTATCATGGAATTATTTATAGAATCAAGTATAAACTGGTCTAGTGCAGCAGAAAACCTTTCTAAGTTAGAGTGGGAAGCGGATAAAGTAAATCTTTTATTTTTTGAGTTGAAAGAAATGAAAATCAATTTGGCTGTGAGAACTCGTCAATTATATGATGATGAATTCCCCGAAACTCTCACTGAAGATGAAATAACTTATTTAAGCAACCTAGATGAATTTTTTGAAAAAAAGAAAGCAAAAGAAGCTACGGATGAGGACAAGGAATTCTATGATAAACATAGACAAAACTTAGAAATAGATAAACCTTTAAAAGCTGAGTGGGATCGTTACGTTTATGGAAAAGCGATTGAGTGTAATGAATTTTTAGTAGGATTTCTTGAAGCTATTGAAAGACTTTTTGCACAATGCGATAGCGTTACTGGTGAGAAATCCTTAAAGATACGTACCCAAAAAACTACCAGTAAAAAATCATGGTTGGAGTTAAATGAAGATGTAGCCTTATACTTCTGTAGTGCATATAGAGGGCTGGAAAAATTAACTAACTGGCAAGTCAAGTGGGAAACTCATTACTTATTTAAGTATGACCAACTTGCTGATGAAAGAAAACAAAAAGAAAATAAGAAGAATTCATCAACTGCAAAATCTGCTATTCAAATTGCATTTTACATAGAGCTAACTTATCACAACTTGCAGGGAACGAGACAAACAAATGAGGTTAAGCTAATTTGGCAGGGTAATCCGTCCTCAATTGGACTTGAACTACATGATGACTTAAAAAGACTAGCTGAACATCCTTTTTCCTATTCATCTGTATTTCAAAACCCTGTTAGTAAGAAAGGGAAAATTCAGGGTATTTCATTGAGTGATGTTGGTACTTTACAAGCTGTATTTGGCCAAAACCGAGGATCACTAGTTGGAGTGTATGCTAAAACTACTGATCTTCAAAAAGATTTATTGAGTAACCTAAAAAGGGCATTGGAAGATGGACGGATTTCTCAACGGAATTACGATTATGTTAAAGAAGCTTGGATAGTATTCTCTGAAAAATACAAATTAGCTATAAGTGAATGGTTACATGAAGGAATTAATGCGGATTCTATCATGGAACAATGTGATTTGTATGATAAACTTCTCCGTACTTTACAAGAGTGTGCATTGGGGGATATGAATCGGATTAATATTCTTCAACCTGTTATGAGTATAGGTAATGTAAAGGTTGAAGGGGATAAAAACAAGTCAGTAACTATTATATCTCCTTGGCATCCTATGCGTATGGTTGCAAAGTCCGTTAAGGCACGACAAGTAATAGGATTAGTTAATTATGCCTTAGCTACTGAGAAAGTTGACTTTGGTGATCAAAAATTGTTTTTTATGGATTTGAAAGAGGAGATATTAGATCCATACTATCCGGAAGTAGCATTAGGTTATAAAGGACAAGAACCTATGTTACTTGCTGTTACAGATTCCAAAAATGACTACACTTTAATGGAGTCACCGATTCATGATGATATTGACATGCAGACAAATGAAGATCCTAAAGATGCAAGTGATAAGCTTCTAAAACTTGTTAAACGTTATTTAGATCTTCAACCGCATGAAAAAACTAATCTTAGTTTAGTATTATATAACTGTGATTCAACTAGATTACCAGAGACCATTGTAAATTCACTAGCTACTATGCACGAGACCGAAGAGGAAGTACGATGTCAAGTCATCTTGCGACATCGTGATACTAATAAGTTGAATGACTTGTATATGAAGATGGTCGAAAGCGCAGATAATGATGCGGATTCATTTATAGCAAGTGAAGTAACTCGCGATTTCATGGCGAGACTTCGTGTGGAGGTTATGGCACATGAAGCTTCCGTATCAGATCCCAAGGAAGGAAAGCTTGCTGATATTGTGTTTCTTCAAGATGTTATTTCAAGACAAGCAAGTCTTGAGTGGGAGCAGGTAGAAATTAGACAAATGCCGGAGCTTCTAGATCATTATCCGCCACGGTGGGCAAAAAGACGCTCAACAGCCAAGGATGAATTAAAATCAACTGTTTATCTCGCTTGTCCAAGCCAACCATCTGTTGGGTGGTCTTATCTTACGATAGTTTATTCGGTGGTAAAGGGAAAGGATGTTCCTAATGGGACATTCTACTTACCAGCTAGGCAAATATCATTCCAAAATGAAAAAGTGAAGGCGATATTTGACGAGGCTCATAAGCTTGGAGAATGGGTTGTCAATTATGATGAACTATTGGAACGCAGACAATTAAAGAATTTAGGCGTAAAAGTAATAAAGTATCAACATAATAAATCCCATGGATCTAATATAGTAGTTTCTTCAAAATCAAAGTTGAACTTGCTAAACGTATTAGTAAAAAGACGATTGAATGCATTAAATTTAGGTTTAAATGATGAAGAGTTGGTTCAATTAACGGAGCGCTTCATTGAAGAAGCAAATACAATCTCTGGAGACATTGTTCTGCGTGCTGCTAAACGTGGGGTGTTTGCAGGAGAGCTAATTGGAGTAGTATTAAGCAAAGCGATTCTCCAGTCCGAAATTGATACAGAACAGCCAACTTGCTGGTTTCTCTTGGATGACTATGCAACTTGGCTTGGTCAAAAAGAAGAGCAAATTGCTGATATATTAGCCCTTAGTCCAAAAATGGTTGAAAATAAACCTCATCTTCAGGTATTTGTATCTGAAGCAAAGTATGTTGATGCGAAAGGTGCTTCCGAAGCGAAAAAAAATTCATTAAAACAGTTACGAGATACTGTTTCAAGAATGGAAAATGCTATTTTTGGAAACCCTGGAAGACTTGATAGAGATCTGTGGCTCTCCAGGATAAGTGACATGCTAAATGATGGAATTGAATTACCCCCTAGTTCACCACTTTCGGTAGAAGAGTTACGAGAGGGTGTTCGTAATGGGTCAATCCCAATAGAGATTAAAGGTTATTCTCATGTATTTTTATCTACATTACCCGATTCTTCCTTGGAAAGTGAAAGGTTTCCGATTGCTAATGCTAAAAAGTGCTATCAAGAGATGTTTACTAGAGACTTAGTAAGAGATTTAGTGTTGGCTTATCACAAAGGGGAGTCTATTATCTCGATTCGAGAAAAATTAGATGACAGTAAACCGTGGAATACCTCTGAATCTAACTTGCCTGCTCCAAGAGTTAATTTCGTCTCTGCTAGTAATAATAGTATTACCTCTGTTGTTGATAAATCCACTAGCGGTGCACAATTCGAAGTAGGTTCTACCTCTACTAGTGTCACGGCTGAAGAGAAAATAGATGATGGAGGAGATACTGTTGCTGCAGAAGAAGGAAGTAATTCGGATGAAACAACTTCTGTAACAACTGTAAACAACATAAAAGAAAGGGAGAGCTTTGTTTCTTGGGCTAATCCTTCATTGTCACGTTGGATCGAGAAAAATGCTCAATCTATAGAGGAAAATAATGAGGACAAAACTTGGGTGAATGAAATCGTTAATAAATTGAGAATGGCACTAATAAGTTATAACTTACAGGCTAAAGTTGTGAGCCATCGATTGACACCTAATGCAATCGTAATACGTTTAAAAGGTTCTGACCAATTAAAGGTTGATGATATCGAGAAAAGAAGATCCATTCTTCTTACAACACATGCCCTTGATGTTATTAATATAATGGCACAACCTGGAGGAATTGTAGTCTCATTGGCGCGTCCACATAGGCAAGGTATCTCATTAGCAGATGTGTGGAATGCGAGAAAAGTACAAAACGATGCCTCTGGATTGAATATGAGTTTTGTTATTGGTATTAATGAAATTGACGGTGAAATACTTTATTTAAATCTGGGCGGTGAATTTGAAGGTGGAGCACAGCATGCACCGCATACACTCATAGCAGGAGCAACTGGTAGTGGTAAGTCAGTTTTACTACAGAATCTTATACTAGATATTTGTGTAACCAACAGTAAGGAATTGGCCCATATTTATTTAATAGATCCAAAGTATGGTGTGGATTATATGCATCTTGCCGATCTACCGCATCTCGTAGAAGGGATCATTGATGATCAGAATAAAGCTTCGAAGATATTAGAAGACCTCGTAGCTGAGATGAATAATAGGTATCAGAAGTTTAAAGAGGTCAAAGTTAATAACCTGAAAGACTTTAATACCAATTCAACTTCTGCGGAGAAATTACCTCTTATTTTCTTGATTCATGATGAGTTTGCCGAATGGATGCTTGTAGATGAATATAAGAGTGCTGTATCCTCTATAGTACAACGATTAGGGGTGAAGGCACGTGCCGCGGGAATACATTTAGTTTTTGCTGCTCAACGTCCTGATGCTAATGTGTTGCCTGTACAACTTAGAGATAATTTGGGTAATAGACTTATCCTTCGTGTGGAAAGTGTGGGAACATCCGAGATTGCACTAGGGGAAAAGGGTGCGGAAAAGCTTTTAGGTAAGGGCCACTTAGCCGCGAGATTACAGGGGGAATCAGGATTGATTTATGCTCAAGTTCCATTTCTATCTAGTAATCAATTAACTGAGTTAGAGTTAATTATTAATGAAATGTAAATTAATGGAGCTCATAATCTTGAATGGATTATGAGCTTTTCTTTTTCTGGTTTTTATATTTATGATGAGACTAGTTATAGAAAAACAACATAGCCAGATAGGTAGTCATATTCACCTTCGCACCATTCTGATTCTACCTTAAAATGAATTGAATCTAGGAATATAAGCACTTATATGGCTTGTAATAGCCGACTCTGTAACTCCTGAATGGGGGGCTGATAGAGTGACTTAAGAGCTTAAGGTTAATGGGACTCAGTGGTGTGTATTTCGTTCATTTTCCTAACAACATTTATTTGAGCTATTCTTTAAATTAAAAAGGCAAGGGTATTCTACTTTCGAAAATAAAAAATTAAACTAAACAGGTGACTCCGATGACATTACCTATAGAACTATCCAATATATTTACGAATAAAGAAAAATCTTATAAAATGGTTTTTATTGTGTCTATATTAAATGAAATGTCAGAATATCAAGGTGTAAGAGAAATTTCTCTGGAAAACATAAAGGTTAAATTTTTGGCAAGTTTTAAGGCAAGGGAAGCTAAGGGGTTGAAAGTAGACAAACCACCTGCAGCAATAGCTTCTGAATGGAATCAAATCGAAGTTAATCAAATTCAATCTATTATAATAACTCCAATTAAGGCACTACTAAATATACTAGAATACAACAAAGAACAACAATCCATAGGATTCAACTCAAATATATACAATCAACTAAACGATGAAGTAATTCATGAACTTTATAGCTATGCGGAGCAAGAACTAGAGAACTATTACAATCAGACGGATAGTTCTTTTTCGCTGCATGATGCATTGCATTCGGTGATGTCTAGTTACCTTGGGGCTAAACAGGAGTCTTTCGGTGGGCATCCATTGGGTAACTTGCTTAGGCAGACCATTCCTAATGGGCTTAAGGAATTATCCTTTATTGGTGAGAATCTGAAGGTGCAAGGGTCTGTGGGACAAGGAAATTGGGCAAATATCCCTTGGATTGCTATTATGGATAAAAGAATTACAGGAACAACGCAGCATGGTGAGTATATCGTATACTTATTTGCTGAGGACATGAGTTCTGTATATTTGACACTAGCTCAAGGTGTAACGGTTCCTAAGAATGAAATGGGCAAAGTCCAAGGATATCAATACCTCCGTAATAAAGTAGCTGAAATTCGCAATCTTATCTCGCTAGATGGAATGGTTCAGGATGATCAGATCTATTTAACATCTGGAGGTCTCGGGCAAGATTATCAAGTATCAACTGTGGCGTATTATCGGTATGAAGCAGATCAGCTACCTGATGATGAGCAGCTTGTCGCAGATTTGAATAAAGTGGTTGAATACTATAATCAGTATGTAGATATCACGTTACATTTGGCTAAAGTGATTAAGCCCGAGGAAGTGGAAGCTGTGGATCCAATGACGACGCGAGAACGCTTAGATACAATTAAACAATTTATTAATCGCAAAGGATTTCATTATCCTGATTATCTGATTGAGAACTTCTATCTATCTTTGAAGACCAAGCCGTTCGTTATTCTAGCTGGTGTGTCGGGTACTGGAAAGACGAAGCTGGTTAAGCTGTTTGCGGAAGCGCTTGGGGCAACGAATGAGAATGGACAATTCAATCTGATTCCCGTGAGACCGGATTGGAGCGATCCATCGGACCTCCTCGGATATAAGGATCTATCGGGTACTTTTCGACCCGGGCAACTGGCTGAGGTTCTTGTTGATGCAGTGAAACCTATAAATCGAGATAAACCTTATTTTATTTGTTTAGATGAGATGAATCTAGCGAGAGTTGAACATTATTTCAGTGATTTACTGAGTATATTGGAGACACAGAAATGGCGTGAAGATCGAATTGTTACATCGACGTTGATTCATGCTAAATCTCTCTCATCAGAAGATGATCAGATGCGATATGGAAATATGTATTTACCAGACAATGTGTATATCATCGGTACGGTGAATATGGACGAGACAACGCATCCTTTTAGCAAAAAGGTACTGGATCGGGCTAACACGCTTGAGTTCAATCACATTACCCTTGGGCAGTATCCGGATATGGAGTTAGTGTCCAAGAGTACTGATTCCGTACTGTCTACACCCAATTCATTCCTACGTAGTGATTATCTACAGTTGATTGATGTTTTTAAAGAGAATACTGAATTGGTTAAGAGGAATACGGAACTGTTAGTGAAGATCAATGGCATATTAGAGAATATTCATTCTCATGTGGGTTTCCGTATTCGGGATGCAGTCTGTTTCTATATGATTTACAATGAACGATCGGATTTATTAAGCGAGGATATAGCATTCGATATGCAGCTTCTTCAGAAGATACTACCTAGAATTCAAGGAAGCAGTATATCTGTGAAGCGGGCACTACTTTGTTTAATGGAGATCGCTTTAGGTACTAGCCTAAAAATATCGGAATTAACAGATGATGCTTCGAGTTTATATAAACCTACCAGTCTAGAAGGTGCTAGATATCCGCAAACAGCACGGAAACTAGTATTCATGATCAGGAGGTTAGAAGAAGATGGGTTCACCTCTTTCTGGCTCTCTTAATCAAAGTGTAGAACTTCTGCGTGTAGAGACGAATCTATTTAACTTGTATATTCAAGGTAAGCCATTCCATCCAACGGTGGAAAGATTACAGCTTCATCGAAATGAGCATGCCGAGTGGCTGGATGCTCATTTTGGCGTGGAATCGATTCGATCTTCGGTTCATGTGGAGAACATCTCAATCTTTTCTCCAGAAGAAGGAACGTTGATTCCATGGCAGAGAGGTGATAAGAGTTACCCTATATTTTTCGAGACACAATCTTATGAACTCGTTATGGAGAAGAAGCAGGATGTGGCGATTACATTTCATCATGATAATATGCATCTCAGGAAAGCAATTAAGCCGTTGGGGAAGATGATATTGTCAGGTATCTTGAATTTTCAAAATGAAGTTGGTTATTCAGAGTTAGAGATCCATGTGAGTGGAGAGGCAGCATTTCGTTTACAGCTTGAGATCTTCCCTTCTAAGATGGATTATAAGCAAGATTATCAGATGATTCTGAAGGATGTTAATGAGCAAATATATAATCTTTCATTTGATTTTCTACGTAAAACTTATAATCTAACAGGATTGAAGGAGACCAATCATCAGAGCTTAACTGAATTCTTCACGATTCTTCAACATGTGTTCAGTCAACTCGTGCAAGCAGTGGAACGTATTAAGAACTCGCCCCATTCTAAGCTGCAGGTGGAGAACCGATTAATGGAAGCGGCACGTGTGAAGAAGGTAGGAAGAGAAAATGTGGCCTATTTAAGTAAACATCCTCATCTTCTCTCCTCCGATCCTATAAACGGTGCAATTCAATCAGGAAATGATAGATATACACCAAGTCATCTTCTAGAGAACAGACGATATGTTAGCTATGATACGGCAGAGAATCGATTTGTCCGATGGGTATTGAGCCGGATTCAAGTGAAACTGAAAGATCTGAAGATGCGACTAGCGAGTAAAGAACAAATGACAGATCCACTACTCACTAACAAAATCAATATGATGCAAAGTCAGCTCCAAAGACTGCTCCAGCAAGACTTTCTAAATGTTGGAGAAATGAAACAGATGTCAGTATCGTTAGTATTGCAAATGGCTCCAGGATATCGTGAGGTGTACCGCTATTATTTAATGCTTCTGAAAGGCTTATCTATTCAAAGTGATCTGTTCCATCTCTCTATGAAAGATCTGGCTCAGCTATATGAGTATTGGTGTTTCTTAAAGATTCACGATTTGTTAGGTCGTAAATATGAGCTGCTCAAGCAGGATATTATTAAAGTTGATCGCGATGGTCTTTTTGTTAAATTGAGCAAATCGCAGGCGGCAAGAATGAAGTATCGTAATCCCAAGAATGGTGAGATATTCACGCTGTATTACAACACCCTTCCGCAGGGAGATGGGAACGAGACGTTACCGCAACGTCCAGATAACGTTCTAACTCTGAAGAAAAATGATTCTAACGTGGAGTACAAGTATATTTTTGATGCTAAATATCGTCTTAACCCTGCTTATGAGGGTACTAGCTATCATCGAGATTATAATACACCGGGACCCGAACTGGATGATATTAATACCATGCATAGGTATCGGGATGCGATTGTATATAAAGGTGGGAAACAAGGAGAAGTTGAACGTAGTATGTTCGGCGCCTATGTATTGTTTCCGTATCATAACGAAGAAGAGTTTCAGGAACATAAATTACACAAAAGTATCAAGATGATGAACATTGGTGCATTTCCATTACTTCCAAACTCTACAGGATTACTGGAGAATTTCTTAGATGAGATTATTATGGACAGTCCGGAGAAAGCATATGAACGTTCAACTCGACCACGAGGGACTAAGGAATATTACAGTAATAAATTAACTGGAAAGAATGTGCTGATAGGTTCCTTAAGGACTGTTGCTCAGTTAGAAGTGGCTAAAGTGAAGGGATTCTATCACATTCCTCTCGAGAATATTTCAGATCATCAAATTTTGACGCAGGTTGAATATGTGGCACTTTGTCAATCGCGTAAAAAATTCGGTTCAGAAAAGGAAACTGGAATTCATTGGTATGGCAAGGTTATAGATTGGAAAGTGGTACGACGTAAGGAGATTTCAGAGATTCCACCACGCCCAGGAACAGAAGAAAAGTTATATGTGAAGTTCACGGTAGAGCAGTGGCAGAAGAAGGATAAGCCTATTGCATTAGGTGGACAAGGGATTTATACCTTGCTCTTTGCATCGAAATATATGTTCGATCGCGCCGAAGAAATTGCAGAGCTCAAGCTAGAAGATGAACAGCATTTAATAGAATGGCGTGAGAAACGCCGACTAGGGAAAGTCAAAGTTACAGTGGATAACAAAGATATTGATTTAGCAAATAAGGTGCTGGGAGTAGAGCTTAGTTCAAATATGTAGTGAAAGAATAATGGGAATAATGGATTTAATAAAAAAGAAAAAGACACGGATTAATACTATCTTAGTGTCTTTTTGCTAATCCCTGTCGTGTTACAACGATATGGTGAGCAGGGTGAAATATTACTGTTCGATCACGGTTCCTAGGAATAGCCCAAAGGGAAGCGATATTTTTACTTCTACAGCTATGCATGATGGAAATGGTTATTGAATATAGGTTGATTATTGTTAACTTAGATGGGGTAAAGCGGCTTGTAATTATTTTGTTTGAATATGAATTTGATCTGTATATATGTTATGAATATTGTCTTCTTTATCTCGGATTACGATGTAATTTTTTTCTTGATAGACTCGAATACCGTCCACTTTTTGTACTACTCCATTGAGGTTATATTCTACTGTTACGAAGTCAGTATCGAATTGGGTAAGGTTTTTTCCGAAACTACCCAATTGGTAGGCAGTATGCGAAATGAAAAGTGTAAGCCCTATAAAAAGAAAAATGAAAATAAATACACCATTGGAAAGTGAGGAAATTATTTTTTTAACTTTTATATAACGCATTAATGACTCATATTTTAATATTTCCCAATATGACTTTTTATAAGTTGCTATATCGATATCGTGAGAGGTAAATTTTTGCTTATTGATTTGATTAGTTTCACTATTTTTATAATAGCGGGTGTACATAACAAATAAGAATATTAAAAATATTACTGCCATGTTTCCAGATTGTAAAGAAATAAAGACTTCTTTTTGAAAAATCGTAAGCTCCAAAGAGGAAGTAAACCATTCAAAATCTTTTGAAAAGGCAAAGTACTTGATTGTCATTTCCCAAAATGATGGGTTTTTTGATGTGTAGAATAAGTAATAAGGGATTGGGGATACAATTTGATATAGAAAAAAGCAAAAAGCAATGCCTGCAATAATCCAGCCGATTACCGATAGAAAGAGATCAGTTTTTTGGGGTTTATATTTTCTGAGTAGATAAACTCCATAAAATAGATAGAGACCAAAAGGTATAATAGTTAGAATGGTAATAAATAAATATACAAAAGCATAGTAAAGGTATAATCTGTCTGAAAAATTTATTGGATTTTGAAATGCTGTTATTAAAGATAAGACTTCGTTTTTTGCTTTGCTTTGGAGTATTATAAATCCGATTATGTAAGTTAATCCATGAGAGAAGCCAAATACAATAAGAGTTAAAAGTAATCTCGCAGCTAATGGCATCTTTAGATACATAAGGAAAAACTTGCTGAATGGTATTTTCTCATGATGTCGTTCAATATAGGATATAAATGCTGAATATTTAGCTCTAATCCAATTATAAGATTCCAAATTTTGCATTCCTTCCATAGGTAATTTTATACAAATTATACTATGTATTTCTATAGAAGATCAGCATAAATATTAAATTTAGTTGAATATGGAGTGATCAATGGGCACTTTGACACGATTTGAAGATGGGTGTCACGCTCGGATCTGAAGTCAATGTTGCTGCGCCTATGGAGCGGTGAAGATTTGTTTGTATCGGATAGCATTTGAAGTTAGTATTGGTGGGAAATATTTTACGAGTTTATAATAAGAGATATACTGCAAATGTCAGACTTGATAATAGAAGAGACTAAAGTACATAGGGTAATTACAACAATATGTTATAAAAGGGAGAAGTGAATTTACAATGGCTAATCAAATGATTGCGTTTGGGATTGTGTGTATGATTGTGGCTGGAAGCTTAGCAGGTGGAAGCAATGCATATGCGCTTGGTTTTAAGGATATTAATAATCATTGGGCTCAGTCTACCATTACGTTAGCGATCAAGGATGGCTATGTTAAAGGCTATGATGATGGGACATTTAAACCTAATGGGTTAGTAACACGTGCGGAGTTTGCTAGTATGTTAACTCGGGGTGTCAAAGGTGTGGAGGGTGACTATGGTAACAGTTTTTCTGACATACCAGAAGGTCATTGGGCATCAGAATCTATAAGCAAGGCTGGGGTTCTGGGTTTTTTTAACCCAGAGGATTTTAGAGATGGTAAGTTTGCACCAAATACAGCTATGACACGTTTTGAGATGGCTAAATGGTTTTCTAACGGATTGGTGAATAGTGACCCAAGTTTCGCTTTAGCTTTGAAAGAAGTTGAAGGCACTATTTTACCATTCACAGAGTTTTATACAAACGGATTTAGCAAGGAACAAGTTAACGATTTGAGTCTGATGTTAGGTACGGGAGTGATCAGTGGCTACACTGATGGTAGCTTTGGTGGGAACAGGAATGTGACACGTGCTGAAGCCGTTTCTATGCTGTATAGATATTTAGCAGTTGAGGGACAAGATGCAACTCAGTATCGTGAATTGAACGAGTTACGCGAAGTTGGGTTGACGGGTACCAACTTGGAGGCTTCGACTGATTATGATTATTATGATAAAGATGTTAAATGAAATGCCGACAAAATATAAGGAAGTGAGTGTTAATTCCCATATATGTTTGGTGTATATGAATGGTAAAAGAAGAATCAGGAGGTGCCTTTTGTGAGTATCGAGGAAAAACTTATTCAAGACTTTATGAGGTTACCAGATGATAAGAAACTAGAGGTTATTGATTTTGTTGAGTTGTTAAAAAACCGTACTAACAATGACTTAGAAACATTAATGGATGAGATTATTATTGAAAATCATGAGGCTTTGAAGGAGTTAGCTGAGTGAAGAATACGAGACAATAGGTTTGTCTCTCCGACCTGGTACGCCACCACTGTTCTGGGCACCTGGGTACCACATTCAATGACGACAAGCGGCTATCTTGAATAATTCAAAGTAGCTTCTTTTTATTTGCAGTATTGAAAGAAGTAATAGGTGTAGGACCATATAATGAGCGGACAGTGTTGCACCGCTGGAGTAGAGAGATTTGTCTGTATCGCCTGCATTTGCATTTTGAGAGGCGAGATCGCAGGTTAGGCTAAGAATGAAGAAACTGCGCTAGAGAGTTGAAGCGGCTCGCACTTTAAAGTCTGAAACAATAATTGAATCTCATGTTCATCGTGAGCAGTCTTACCATAACGAATATACTTACCGGAAGCATCCTTTCCTACATTAACTGTTAATCTCCACGAGGTGCCCCTCCTTTTTCTAAGCTTACCATTTGTAATTCCCTCTAAACGAAATAACATTCCAGATATGTCCATAAGTGATTTTGGGGGATACTGTGAACATCAATTGTAAAATACCTAATATCGGCAGCTGAAAATCCCCCACAAATAGCCGACATACTCTCCGAGAGGAGAGTAATATATGGTCAAGGTCAAGAATGGGGAGTTTTTTATGATCAAGGAAATGCAGGCGAAGGGTATATATCTCACACATATTGCTAACGAATTAGGAAGAGATCCGAAACCAGATTCTACGGAAGGCAAAGGTTCATAATTTTGCTTGATGTAGGGAATTTTCAACTGCTACTTTTGGGGATTATTAAGTTGGTGTTGACATCACATCCTAAAACAGAAAAACTTTATTTACAGTAGCCAGATAGCAAGGAAAGTGCTCGAAAACTCATTGCCGAACACATCGAATACTACAATAAAGAGCGATTCCAGAAAAAACTAGGCGGCCTCTCCCCGGTAGAATTGGGCAGAACATCTGTACCCTGGCATGGAAACAACCATCACCAGCAGTAATAATACTTGCCTCAACAGTCTAATGTACATCCAAAAAACAGATCCTAATGTATCTGGGTTGACGAATCTGTATTAATTATTCTTAAAAAATAAATGCACTACCACTTGGTAGTGCATTTCTTCCAACTATTCTGATTCCGCTACAAATAGTTTTTGGGATAAATTTAATGTGTATGTTATCTTTATAAGTTCTGATTCAAGGTTTTGCAATTCATCATTATTTCGAGTAGTCACAACTAATTTCTCATTTTCATTTTTAGGAAAGTGATCCACCGCATAATTAATTGTTTCTCTCTCATTTTCACCTTTTTTAAAGGTTATAGGAAAAACTTCTGCATTTTCTTTATTAATACCAAAGGCATAAGAGTTATAACCTCTAGAGGCCATATATTCTGGAGTAAGTAGATAGATATCTACCGTCTCAAAGCTAATCTTTTCAAAAGAAATTGCTTTATCGGTTTTCTGTACAAATATGAGATCGTTAAATTCTTTGATTACTTGTTCGGAACCATCATGCTTGTAAACCACATCATAATGACCTCTAGAAGTGAAGTCACCTTCTGCACCGAAGACACTTGGCAGTCCGATGTGGCCAATTTCTTCTTTATCTTTAGAAATAACAAAGAGTTCTCCTACCTCTGTATCTACTTGAGCACGAACGGTGGGATTCTCTTGAATAGCATCCAGATCAATGCTGTATGCATTATCAGGAAATTGAGATTTTAACTGTTTATTATTTTCAGACTCAGGACTCGGGGAAATTGGAGGCTGCTCATTATCACAAGCTACCAACAAGGCACTACACAAAATCACGGCTCTTAGAATCAAGATAGGTTTTTTGTAAATTTTAATTCCCTTCTTTCTATTGATTATCGATTTAACAAAGCTCATTATACATGATATATAAACCAATAAGCTGATATAATGTAACTTTATATTCAAAAATTAGTATCTTTTGGAATTAATTAATATGAAAAAGAGCGATTAAGATGGTTTGTCGAGATCATTTGCTTAAAAGTATTCAAGCCGTACACAACGCAGTTAACACGTATTCCAACTGTATATCTAGCGATGAAGGAAATGTTACCAAAAAGCAAGAGCAAGAAGAAATTAAAGCAAAATGAAGCTTGCCGATTAATGGCGAGCTTCATTTTAAATTGAGTGTATGAATTTATTCATCTAATCAATAAATTAATCAATAAACGAAAAGGTGTGTAATCTATAAGTTATTGATGCTTCGATATGGTTAGTTTATAATTCGTACAATAATCCATATGATAAATATAAGTAGCATTCCCTAAGTTACTTCCCATCCATTCTCCCAAAAATCTCAGTGAGTACATTCCTCGCCATCTCTAGATCTTTCAGATCACGTTCTCTTAGTAACGATAGTATATCTTTCACTGGCGATTCTTCAATCAGTCCTTCTTGTTCTTTCAAATATGTGAAAAGTTCATAAACGCCAACGTCTAACGCGCCAGCAATCTTCTCTAGGTTCATCATGGAGATATTGCGTTCCGCTCGTTCAATAAATCCTATATAACTTTGATTGAAGCCAGCTTTTTCTGCTAAAGCTTCTTGAGACAGTCCTCTTAATTTACGAATATCCTTTATACGTTCGCCGACTAATTTTAGAATTTCTGACATCGTTACACCTCTCTTTAATAGAAGTGTAGGGAATGTTTCCTAATCCATTCTTACGCGTGTTTCTAAGAAGGCATTTCTAGGGGCGCCAACTTCCTGCAATTGAAGCAGGAGTTGGGACGAATTCCTACATACCTAGAACTTCATCTGCACGGGAACTCGGGTAGCCAACAATACCGCAATGAATTCGGTTCTTATATCGGATT
Source organism: Paenibacillus sp. DS2015 (assembly GCF_050433705.1). Lineage (NCBI taxonomy): Bacteria > Bacillati > Bacillota > Bacilli > Caryophanales > Paenibacillaceae > Paenibacillus > Paenibacillus sp. DS2015. The sequence goes on from NZ_JBNPWS010000015.1 coordinate 37,678, forward strand.
TCTACATTGGGCGGAGTTGTTAAGTTATGAAGCTTGGCTTCGCGATGTGGAGAAAACAGTGATGACGAAGAGTTACAAAATGATCGTATTGCTCTATATGCATGTACAAACCGTTCGTGAACTAGTAGGAGCAAAGCGAAATCATGATTGTATTCTGTCTTTGATAGTTACAAACTCTGATTTGACGAGTACTGCTAAGGATGAGGCGGAGAAATTAAAAGTGGATTATTGGCACGGCGGTTTAGTTGAGCGGAAGCTTCAATCTTGGGGTGAATGGCAACCCTCTAATAAGAAGGTGAAGAAAATTTAAGCAGTACGGGCGAAACCGAATTAGTCAAATCTGTTAATGTAATATTCATATACAACACTTGTGTTATTGAAGTTAGGTTGTAATATCTCATTTATAGAATAAGCAAAAAGAAGCTTGCCTTATCAATGGCCTGCTTCTTTTTGCTGTAAGTATATAAATTTCTTTATTGTTGGTTCTATGTGGCTTTGTGAAATTAATAACATATAAATGTGGGATGTGACACTTAAAAATTTGGAATGTTGTTGACTTTAAGTTATGTAAGCGCTATATTACAATATATAACAACACAAACAACATGAAACCAAATAAATGGGGGTCTAGCACTTGTCAAAAGTTATTTATATTGTATTAGATGGATTAAGGTATGATACTGCAATTTCACAGCTTGGGTATGTGTATCATCTAGTAGAGAAATCAAAAGCAGCGTTGTATAAAGTCAAATCAGAGCTACCGAGTTTATCCAGACCGTTATATGAGGTTCTATTAACAGGAACACCTGCGTGGGAGAATGGAATCACATCAAATCAAGTTGTTCGTTTATCTAACCAAAAGAGCATATTTCATAACGCTCGTGAAAGTGGTCTGAAGACAGCGGCAGCAGCTTACTACTGGGTAAGTGAACTTTATAACCGAGCTCCTTTTAATCATGTAATGGACCGAGAACAGCATAATCTTGATAGTCCAATCCAGCATGGCAAATTCTATTTTGAAGATACCTACCCAGATTCTCATTTGTTTTTGGATGCCGAGTATTTGAGAAGGACATATGATCCCGACTTATTATATATCCATTCTATGAATATTGATGACACGGGTCATAAGTTTACGTCTGATTCGGCTGAATATAGAGGTCGCGCATTGTTGATCGATAATATTTTAGCTCAGTTTTTGCCGATGTGGATGGAGAATGACTACCATATTATCATTACAGCGGATCACGGTATGAATGAGGATGGACATCATGGAGGAACAGGTAATGGGGAAAGAGATGTTCCACTATTTGTGATTAGTTCCGCGTTCGAGTCTGGTGTATATACAGATGAGTACGTTCCTCAATTAGCGCTTGCTCCTTTAGTATGTAAGTTGCTAAACATAGCACCAACAAAAGCGATGACACCAAGTGATATTAAAGGTTTTAGGTGTTAATCAAGTTGGACATATATTGATTTTCTATACTAAAGAGGGGGTTAATTAATGTTTAAGATGAATCAGGGTAAAAGTTTATTAACAGTGTTGAGTTTAGTATTAGCGATGTCTTTATTACTTGCTGCATGTGGTGATTCTAATGAAAAACCGAATCAAGATGCTGCTAAAGGTAATGACGAGGAACAAGTAATGCTCACGCTTGAAGAACTAGTGCCGCTAGCGCAGGCAGAAGGTAAAGTAATCAGTGTAGGGATGCCGGATGCTTGGGCCAATTGGAAAGACACTTGGACTGATCTGAAAAGTAATTATGGTCTTGAACATTCGGATACGGATATGGGTAGTGTAGATGAAATTAATAAGTTTGATGCAGAGAAGAAGAATCCTAGTGCGGATATTGGTGATGTAGGTATTTCATTTGGACCAATGGCAGTGCAAAAAGGAGTTACCCAGCCGTATAAGACAGAATATTGGGATGAAGTTCCAGACTGGGCAAAAGATGAAGATGGTCACTGGATGGTAGCATATACAGGCTCGATCTCATTGATTTGTAATAAAGATCTGGTGGACAAGTGTCCAACAAGTTGGCAAGATGTTGAAAATAATAATGGTGCTTACAAAATTGCCTTAGGGGACGTTTCCGGAGCTGCACAAGCGCAACATGCAATTCTAGCGGCAGCTATTGCATTTGGCGGAGATGAAGGAAATATTCAACCAGGTATTGAGTATTTCAAACGTTTAGCAGAGAAAGATCTTATTTCTAAGGTTGACGTAACGATTCCGAACTTCCAAAAGGGCGAAGTGGCTGTTGCTGCAATGTGGGATTTCAACTCCCTAGCCTTCCGTGAAGAAATTGGCAAGGATAAATTTGAGATTGTTATTCCTAAAGATGGCAGTGTTATTAGTGGCTACGCTTCAATTATTAATAAGTATGCTCCGCATCCAAATGCTGCAAAACTTGCGAGAGCCTATATATTTAGTGATGAGGGTCAAATCAACCTTGCAAAGGGTTTTGCTAGACCCATTCGTACTAGCGTAGTTCTTCCTAAAGAGGTTGAAGAAAATCTAATTCCACTTGATCAATACGAAACTGTTAAGCCAATTGGTGATTTCAGTGTTTGGGAAAATACAGTGAAGGGGATTAGCGCATTATGGCAAGAAGAGGTTCAAGTACACATAAAATAATGCTACTGTTTCTTGTACCATTCTGTATATGGGTTGTTGCATTTCTAATTCTGCCTGCTGCAGGCATGTTTATATCCAGCTTTCAGAACGAGGGAGGTCAAGGGTTTACCCTTGACCAATACTCCAAAGTATTGACGCATCCGCTATATCAAACCGCCATTGTTAATAGTGTTTTATTATCATTGATATCCAGTGTTATTGCAATCATTATTGCTGTATTCGGAGCGTATTCCTTTACGACTTTCTCCAATAAAACTCGTGACGGTATGCTGAATGTTTCAAATGTAATGACGAATTTTGCAGGAATTCCGTTAGCGTTTGCTTTCATGGTCATTTGGGGATCAAATGGTATGTTCACACTGATATTCAAAAAGATAGGGCTGTCTTTTTTAACATTTGATCTTTATTCTTGGACAGGGTTGGGACTTGTATATATTTATTTCCAGGTTCCACTTGCAATTATGCTTATCTATCCGTCCATGTACGCGATTCGAACGGAATGGAAAGAGGCTGCCTCACTACTTGGAGCAGGTACGTGGCAATTTTGGAGAAGAATCGGCATACCGGTTTTGCTACCTGGGATTGTTGGAACACTTAGTGTTTTATTTGCGAATGCAATGGGTGCTTATGCAACTGCCTATGCGCTGGTACTTCGTAATTTCAATCTGCTTCCTATTCAGATTGGTTCACTTGTTAGCGGAGATGTGTTCCCAAGACAAGAGCTTGGTAGTGCAATGGCGACTATTCTATTCATTATCCTATTAATTGCTATGTTAATTAATGAGAAAATGCTGAAGCTAGCAAGGAAGGGGAACTAATGCAGACATACTCAAATAATAAGAAAAAAATTGGAAACAAGGCTTGGCATATTATTGTCATCGTTGCACTTTTTTCTTTTTTGCTTACTCCCTTGCTAGTTACTTTACTATTCTCATTGAGCACTGATTGGCAGAATACGATTCTACCTAAAGGAATAACCTTAGAATGGTATAAAGTGTTATTTACAGATGAACGCTTTTTATTTGCAGTTGGAAGATCTTTTTTAGTTGCGATATTGTCAGTTGGCATATCCTTAATTATTATGATTCCCACAGTTTTTATCATATCGGTTTATATGCCGAAGCTTGAGAAGTATTTGCAAATTATTGTGCTTTTACCTTTTGCTTTGCCAGGTATTGTAGCCGCGGTAGGACTAATCAAATTATATTCATCTGGACCGATAGCAATATCAGGAACAATTTGGATTTTGATCGGAATTTACTTTATCGTACTTATGCCATTTATATATCAAAGTATTCGCAATTCCTTAAGATCGGTCAATGCAATTGAATTGATGGAGGCAGCCGAAATACTTGGTGCAGGGAAGCTGAAGGGCTTTGTTCGTATCGTGTTACCTAATATTATGCCTGGTGTAATTGTAGCAAGCTTATTGTCCTTCTCAATTATTTTTGGTGAATTTGTACTAGCAAATATGTTGGTCGGCGGAAGCTATGAGGTTGTACAGGTGTATTTGTTCCGAATTTTATCGCAAGATGGGCATGGTTCAAGTGCAACAATAATCACTTTCTTCACCATTGTTTTCATACTATATTCCCTCGTGCTTAAAATCGGCAATATGAAACCCAAAAAACAATCTTTATCTAATGCTGAAGAGGAGGAGACAACATGAGCTTTGTTCAAATTGAGAATGTGACCAAGTCTTATACTAAAAATAAGGTACTTGATAAAGTATCTCTAACGATAGAAGAAGGCGAGTTTATTACATTGCTTGGACCAAGCGGCTGTGGCAAAAGTACATTATTACGTGCCATTGCTGGACTTAATGATATTGATACGGGCGCAATCATTATTGGTGGTAAAGATATCACCTGTATGCCACCTAAAAAAAGAAATATTGGAATGGTATTCCAATCGTATGCACTTTTCCCTAATATGACAGTATATGATAACATTGCATTTGGTCTGAAAATGGATGGGCTTAGTAAAAAACAGATCATTCCTTTAGTGGAAGAAATGTTGGACGTTATCGATTTGAGAGGAAAAGAAAACCATTATCCTAACCAATTATCTGGTGGTCAGCAGCAGCGTGTTGCTTTAGCGAGAGCGCTTGTGAAAAAACCGACAGTATTGCTGCTAGATGAGCCACTTAGTGCGTTGGATGCGAAAATTCGTCGCATATTACGAAACGAAATTCGACGGATTCAGCAACGTCTCAATATGACGACTGTTTTTGTTACACATGATCAAGAAGAAGCATTGTCTGTATCTGATCGAATCTACATTATGAATCATGGTACAGTTGAGCAGGTAGGCACGCCGAATGAAATTTATAATAAGCCTAGAACTGAGTTTGTAGCAAGGTTCATTGGTAATTATAACGTGTGGAGCCGCGATCAAGTGGAGTCAGCTTCGCTTAATGGTGCGCCTGTTCAAGGGAATATGTTCGCTGTTCGCCCAGAGGCTATTCAATTGTTTGAACTAAGGGATGCTGACCCTCTGACTGATTATACGGCGAGTGGAACTATCACTTTTATGACAATTTTAGGAAATGTAATCCGGTATGAAATTAATGTAGATGGACTTAATGTGAAGGTAGACCGGCTTAATGATCTAGGTTTGGATAGCTTGAATGTAGGTTCGGTTGTAAAGTTGAACATCCCTTTAGAGGAATGGAAACATATAGAAAAAACAGTTTAGGGTGAAAAATATGTCATTGTCGTTTGAAAAAAGAAAAAAGAAAATATTGGAATACTTAAGCAAGGAAGGCAAGGTTGAAGTCCATATCCTTGCTGATGAATTTGATGTATCGACCGAAACGATTCGCCGTGACTTGGAACGGTTGGATAGTGAAGGAAAATTGAAGAAAGTATACGGAGGGGCTATTAAGGTAAGAGCTGATTCCTCAGAGCTTCCTTTTGAACAAAAAACACTACTTCATACATCTGAAAAGGCTGCTATTGGAAAATATGCAGCTTCACTTATTAATCAAGGCGACACCATTATGCTTGGGAATGGGACGACTGCATTAGAAATTATTCGCAATCTAACGGATCGTTCTGATTTGACGCTTGTTACCCACTCTACTCCCGCTATGTTGATGGCTTTGGAGCAATTTCCTGGTCGAATATTTTTTGTCGGGGGGGAAGTGAATAGGCATCAAAAATCAACATATGGTCCGCTCGCAGAGCTTATGTTAAATCAGTTAAGGGTTAATAAGGCATTTATATCAGCTGGCGGTATCTCACTTGTTGACGGAATTTCCGATTATGAGATTTCAGAGGCTACTATTTCTAGAAAAATGATGGAACGAGCAGATGAAACTATTTTCTTAGCTGACTCCTCAAAATTTGGGAAGCCGACTTTTGCAAACATTTGTTCCTTGGACGATGTTTATGCTGTAATTACTGATGGGAATTGCAGCGATGAATGGAAAATCTACTTGGACGAGCGTGACATCACATTATACATCGCAGATGAGGAGGGATAAAAGTGAAGGTTGATTTTCATTTTCATCTCGAGGAAGGTCCGTACTCCTTTGGTTGGTTGGAAAGAACAGCAAGAGCTTTGGAGGTAGTTCCGGGGGAAACAAATCCAGAAAGCGAGCGAAATACGCTTGATTGGCTTAAACATAAAGTAAAGCGTTTGGAAAATAGATTAGCTGAAGGCTGTTTCACGGAGCGTTGGCTAGAAGCTTATTTTATAGAAGGACAGAAAAAAGGTATTCAAAAATTCGGGATTGTCGATCATCTCTATCGATTTAAAGAATTTCGCGGCTATTACGAGAAATACATTGTAATGGATGATAGTAGACTTGGTAAGCTACAAAGACATTGGTTTGATGGTGTTCAAATGTGTTCTATTGAAGATTATTTGCAAGTCGTTCGCAGCATGCAAGATAAAGGCTTTCCAGTTGCAGTTGGTGTCGAAGCTGATTATTTCCCAGGCGGGGAAGAAGAGTTAAAAGGCTTATTAGAACAATATGAGCTTGATTACGTCATTGGCAGCGTTCATTTCATTGATGGTTGGGGTTTTGATAATCCGGAAGTTCAGGATATATTTGAAACCAAAAATTTAGTGGAGTTATATAGGTATTTATTTGAGCATGTAAAGGGTGCTGCCAACTCTGGTTTATTCGATATCATTGCTCATCTCGATAATTTGAAAGTATTTAATTATAGACCAGAAGAACAGGAATTACTTGAAATGTATGATGATGTAGCTGCGACGCTAAAAAAAGCTAATGTAGCTTCAGAAATTAATACAGGACTTGCCTATCGCTATCCAGTAAAGGAAATGTGTCCAAGTCCAACTTTTCTTAGCAAGCTGTACGAACACGGTGTACCGATTACGTTAAGTTCTGATTCTCATTATCCCGATGATATCGGCACATTACTAGATGAGGCAGCTACTCTAGCAAAGCAGACAGGATATAAAGAAATTGTGTATTTCGAAAAACGTCAAAGAATGTATAGTGCGCTAGAGGACAGAGGGTGAATCTAGTGAATACACCTGGTATTTGGGAGATTAGCCAAGCAGAATTAACAATACGAATCGTGTTCGCATTGATTGTAGGCGGTTTAATTGGTTTGGAAAGAGAATGGGGAGATCACGCAGCTGGTTTTCGTACTCATATTCTAGTTTGTTTGGGCTCTGCTCTTATTATGCTTTTATCTATTTATGGTTTTAGCCAATTTGCCTACGAGGCTAATGTTCGAATGGATCCTGCGCGGCTGGCTGCTCAAGTTATTAGTGGAATTGGATTTCTAGGAGCTGGAACCATTTTACGGACAGGAATGTCTATTTCAGGTTTGACGACCGCCGCTTCTTTATGGGTTGTGGCGGCCCTTGGCTTGGCCGTAGGGGCAGGATTTTATTATGGAGCCTTTCTAACTGCTTTTCTAGTTCTGATTAGCTTGTTCGTATTGAATAAATTCGAAAAGCACTTTAATCGCAATAGAAGAGAGGTAGAAATTAGGATTGCAATGGTAGATTCACTCGGTAAGCTACCGCTAATTATTTCTCGGGTAGAACATTATGGAGCAAATATTCTTCTTATATCGACGGATACGATAAAGGCGCAAGACGATGCAAATCTGCTACTATTAAAACTAAAAGTGAAATTCAGAAAATTCAGAAACTTACCTCATTTATTAGATGATTTGCGTATACTTGATGGGATTCACCAGGTTGAACTCGAGCAGTTCGAAGTTAAATCTCGGCGTGATGTGCTAGATAGAAAAGTAGAGCAGAATGGCTAGCAGTTGAATCATATGAATGCTAGGATGTTGTGACTATGGATAGGAAAATACGAGCAACAGCATTAGCCATTCAGCTTATACCTCATGTTGATAATGCTTTAGCTACAGCTTTGGAGTTGTCTCCTGCAGTAAGAAGTATAGGTATACTAACAACTACAATTGATATATCGATCCCTAAGTAAGGGGGTAATCTAGGTTGATGAATAAACAGGATGAGCAATGGATTACCAGCGTTGGCATAGATCTTGGTACAAGTACGACAAAAATGATTGTAAGTCGTTTGCGTTTGTCACGGAGCTCTAATTCTTTTAGCTTACCAAGATATGAGATTGCTGACAGAATACTTATGTACGAAAGTAAGGTGCGAACGACACCCTTAATAAGTGAAAATGAAATCAATGTTTCGGAAGTTATGAGTTGGCTTCAGGAAGAGTACCGCATGGCGGGGATTCAATTATCGGATATTAAGAGTGGAGCCGTCATCATTACTGGAGAAACTGCTAATAAAAATAATTCTAGGCAAATACTTCACTCTTTGTCTGACAAAGCAGGTGATTTTGTTGTGGCTGCTGCAGGTGCTGATTTGGAGTCATTATTGTCGGGCAAGGGATCTGGAGCATCACAACGCTCTAAGCTGACGCGTCAAGTCATATGCAACATTGATATCGGTGGTGGCACCGCTAATGCTTCATTTTTTTACCGAGGGAAAATGATAGCTACTATAACCTTTCACGTCGGTGGAAGGTTGATTCGTATGCATCCAAATGGTGAGATTACGTATATATCTGAGGCAATTGTTCCTTGGCTAAAAGCTAGTGGCTTTCACTTACACATTGGACAGACCCCATCTCTTGCTTATATGAAGCAAATGATGAGAGGGATGAGTCGTTGTATGTTGGATTTTTTGAGCGGTAGAAGTGGAGTGGGTGGATGGCTACTAGTAACAGAATCCCAGGGATTAAAAATCAATCTTCCAGATTTCCAGGAAGTGATGATTTCTGGGGGAGTTGGAAGTATGCTGCATTGCCATGAACCGTCTTCTTTCAATGAGATAGCGATCTATGGTGACATTGGCCCATTGCTTGCGTATAGCATACGTGAAGAAATTAATCTTTACTCTATCGAACTTATTTCTCCCGAGCATACTACACGAGCTACAGTTATAGGTGCTGGTATGCAAAGTACAGAAATTAGCGGAGCTACTATTTATTTGACAAAAGGTGTTCTTCCATTAAAAAACATACCCGTCGTAAGGTTAGAAAATGGTGATGTTCGGAAGGCAATTGCATATGGAATGCAGATTTATGATGAGACGATGTGTCCTCCATTTGCTCTTTTTATCCCAGCGATACATCAGGTAACCTATGCTTACATTCGTCAACTTTCCGACTCACTTCTTTATCACTATTCAGAAATGGTAAACCATTGCAGTACATTAGTTGTTATATGTGAGAATGATATGGGAAAAGCACTTGGACAGGCGCTACAGCTACGTGCGAGCGGTGAGCGGACAATTATATGCATAGATCAAATTAAGGTGGAATTCGGAGATTTTTTGGATTTAGGTGAACCAATCGAGGATACAATGATTCCGGTGATTGTGAAGACGCTAGCTTTTCACAGCGGGTAGGAGGAAACGTCATGAAGCTTACAACAACTGTACTTGGTCAAACCTATCAATTTAAAGAGCTGAAAGAAGTGTTGGCGAAGGCTAATGAAGAGAAGTCAGGTGATCAATTAGCAGGCATTGGAGCAGAAAATGCTAAGGAGCGAATGGCTGCAAAATGGATTATTTCTGAACTGACATTAGCAGATATTCGTGAAAATCCGCTTTTACCACCTGAGCTTGATGAGGTTTCGCGAGTAATAGAAGAGGATTTGAATGATAGAATCTATAATCAAATCCGAAACTGGACCGTTGCAGAGTTAAGGGAATATCTTCTTGCATCGACGACTGGTACTGATCAAATAAGAAGAGTGTCTCGTGGAGTAACTAGTGAGATGATCGCGGCAGTTGCAAAAATTATGAGTAATTTGGATCTAATACAGGCAGCTTCTAAAATTGAAGTGGTTACCCATTGCAATGTATCAATCGGACAAAATGGTGTACTGTCAGGTCGAGCTCAACCTAACCATCCTTCTGATGATGTGCTAGGTATTAAGGCGTCCTTATTTGAAGCATTGAGCTATGGAATTGGCGATGCAGTAATCGGTATTAATCCCGTTATTGATACTGCGGACAGCGTTAAGGCAATTATGAATATGACGAAGGAAGTAATAGATAAGTACAACATTCCTACGCAAAACTGTGTACTGGCACATGTGAAAACACAGATGCAGGCAATCCAGCAAGGTGGTCAAGCAGATCTAATATTTCAAAGTCTTGCAGGAACACAAGCAGGTAATCAATCATTTGGCATAGATTTGGCGCTTATACAGGAAGCAGATGCTTTAATTCGTAGTCAAGGAACAGCCACTGGGCCCAACTTATGGTATTTCGAAACGGGCCAAGGTTCTGAATTATCTGGAAATGCGCATTTTGGCATTGATCAAGTTACGTTAGAGTCTCGCTGCTATGGTCTAGCGCGTAGATTTCAGCCGTTCCTCGTAAATACAGTCGTTGGTTTTATTGGCCCTGAATATTTGTATGATAGCAGACAGGTTACAAGAGCAGGCCTAGAAGATCATTTTATGGGCAAGATGCATTTGCTGCCAATGGGTGTTGATGTTTGTTATACCAATCATATGAAAGTGGATCAGAATGATATGGACAATCTATCAGTGCTACTCACTGCTGCAGGTGTCAATTTCATTATTGGTGTTGCAATGGCAGATGATTGCATGTTGAATTATCAATCTACTAGCTTTCATGATATTGCTACATTAAGAGAAACTTTAGGACGAAGACCAGCTCCAGCTTTTGAAAAATGGTTGGAAACGATGGGGATTATGGCTGATGGTAGACTTACCGCATATGCTGGCGATGCTACGATATTCCAATAGGCTGGGGATAGGAGGTAGAATATATGAACTCAGTTGATATACAACAGCTGACCGATAAAATTATGAATGAATTACAGCAACGAATGCAGATGAAGCCTCAGTCCAATATACCTAACCCGAATTCTTCAGAGATGCTGGAGGAACTTCTTAGTTCGACACCGGCACGTATCGGCGTATGGCGTTCAGGTACAAGGCCGCTCACTAAAGATATGCTAAAGTTTCGTATTGATCATGCATCTGCCGTAGATAGTGTATATAGTGAAGTATCTCAACAATTGCTGCAGCAATATCCCTTTGTACAAGTGGAGACTAGGTATGAAACTAGAGAAAATTATTTGAAAAGACCTGATATGGGCAGAGTGATGACCTTAGAGAGTGAAGAGCAACTTCGAAAGCAATGTATTAAGGGCACCCAGGTCCAAATCGTCGTTTCTGATGGACTAAGTGCAAACGCAATTGAACAGAATCTAGCAGATGTGTATCCTTCGCTGCTTGATTCCTTGAAGGTATATGGATTAACAGTCGGTACTCCAATCTTTGTAAAAGGTGGACGTGTGGCAGCAATGGATCATATCGGGCAAATATTGGAGCCAGAGGTACTAGTTATGCTAATTGGAGAACGTCCAGGGCTCGCATCGTCTGCTTCGATGAGCGCATATATGTGCTATAAGCCTCGTATAGGGATGATGGAATCCAATAGAACGGTGATTTCTAATATTCATCACGGAGGTACACCGCCTGTAGAGGGCGGCGCACATATTGGTATGATATTGAAAAAAATGATTGAGCAGCAAACAAGCGGCGTAAATCTAGTTATTTAAATACAACAATAATGAAGTTACATCTAAGGAGAGAAAAATCAGTTATGCAGAGAAGAATGGAATATCCCCGACCACAGTTTGTTAGAAATGAATGGCTAAATTTGAATGGGGCTTGGGATTTTGCTTTTGATGATAATGACGAAGGATTAGCACAGAAGTGGTACTTACAATTTCCTGAACAAAAGTTAGATATTCAAGTACCGTTTGCCTATCAAACAAAGTTAAGTGGCATTAATGATCCTTCGTTTCATGATGTTATCTGGTATCATCGGATGATTGAGCTCCCTAAGGCGTGGGAGCAGAAGGAGGTTATTCTACATTTTGGTGCAGTCGATTATCGTGCTTGGGTTTATGTTAATGGTGAGCTAGCAACTTATCATGAGGGTGGACATGTAAACTTCTCTGTTAATATTACTAATTTATTAAAGGATAAGGATAATTGTGTGACACTGCGTGTGGAGGATCCGTCCTCTGATGAACTTATTCCTCGTGGAAAGCAATATTGGCATGAGCAATCCGCATATATATATTATACTAGAACCTCAGGTATTTGGCAGACAGTATGGCTTGAGTCAGTAGATCCTGTACACATTCAGCATGTGAAATTTACACCAGATATTGATAATGGTGATATCGTAATGGAATATGAGCTTAATTGTCCGAGAAGTACGGATTACACGCAGTATGAGCTGCAAACGGAGATTTCTTATAAGGGGAAATTACTTGTCTCAGAGTCCTTTAAAGTGCTTGAGATATATAATAAGCGTAGTTACAATTTACGCAATCGCTTTGCCGACAGAAGTAATATTCATACTCATGGATGGTACTGGACGCCAGAATCCCCTAATTTGTTTGATGTTACCTTCCGTCTAGTGCACAAAGATCACGTTATCGATAAGGTGGATAGCTACTTCGGCATGAGAAAAGTTTCTGTTGAGAATGGAAAGTTTATGCTTAACAATTTGCCATACTATCAGAAGCTTGTCCTTGATCAAGGGTATTTCCGAGATGGCCTATTAACAGCGCCCACGGATGAGGATTTGAAAGAGGATATTATTCTTTCTAAGGAAATGGGCTTTAATGGCGCACGTAAGCATCAGAAGGTTGAAGATCCTCGTTATATGTATTGGGCAGATCAGTTGGGCTTCCTAGTATGGGGAGAGGCAGCTAACTGTGTAGAATTCGGACCTGAAGCAGTAGAACGATTGACTAAGGAATGGTTTGAAATTGTGAAACGTGATTACAATCATCCTTCTATTATAGTATGGGTTCCGATCAATGAAAGCTGGGGCGTATCGCGTGTGATGATTGAAGAGAAGCAGCAGCACCATGTTACCGCGATGTATCATCTTGTGAAATCGCTTGATTCCTCTAGAATGGTCATTTCTAACGATGGATGGGAGCATACGATTTCAGATCTATGTACGATTCATAATTATAAGAATGGTCAACAGCTTCGCAATGCTTTTTCATCCATTGAAGCAGCTATGACCGCTGAGCCTGTAGGTCGTGCAGTGTATGCCAAAGGATATAGTTACCGAGGTGAGCCGATATTGGTAACGGAATATGGCGGTGTAGCTTATCAAATAGATCAAACAGAGGGCTGGGGCTATTCATCTGTAAAATCAAGTGAAGAACTAATTGAGGCTTATGCGGCAGTGACCAATGCATTAATTGAAAGTCCAATCGTTCAAGGCTTCTGCTACACTCAAATTACAGATGTTGAGCAAGAAATTAATGGACTATTGACCTATGATCGTGAGCCGAAATGTAATATGGCTGCGATCAAAAAAATTAACGATCAAATCAAATAAATTATAGTATGAAGCTCGAATGAATGCATGAATTGCATAATCATCCGAGCTTTTTTTATGTGAGGTGACTAATTGTCGAGATCGGAGAAGCAGTGTTCCAAGTTGTATTTTTCCATGTCACGAACAACTTTAATCTGATATGTTTGTAGTTGGCTGTAAACAGTGTTATTCTAACAATTCAATGGTAAACTCACAATCGATACTCCTCCATACATCTAATAATAATCACAAATTTAGTTATAAAGAAAGGTAACACTATGATAAAAGTTGAACATTTATCCTTCTCATTTCCGCAAAAAGAACTATATAAGAACATTTCCTTTACGCTTGAAGAGGGACAACATTGCGCTTTTATAGGAACAAGTGGCAGTGGAAAAAGTACATTGGTCGATATATTGATGGATCCAGAAAGACATATGTTCGATGGCCTGTTAGAGATGGACCCAACTTGCACAATTGGGTATGTAAGTCAGTTCTCGCAACTGGACAACACGAAAGATACAACCGTTTTCGAATATATTGGTGAAGAATTCATTAAGATACAGAATGAAATAAATGCTATTTGCACTGAAATGGAAACATCTACGGATATTGAATCGTTACTAGAAAAGTATCAATTCGCTTTAGACGCATTTGATTCAATGGGTGGGAATGATTTTGAGAGCAACATTAATAAGAAACTAAATCTAGCCAACCTCATGAAGCTAAAAGATCTTAGGGTATCCGACTTGAGTGGTGGGGAATTCAAACTTATTCAAGTCATCAAGGAAATGCTTAATAGTCCAGACTTAATGATTATGGACGAACCAGATGTGTTTTTAGACTTTGGAAACCTAAATGCGCTTAAGAATCTTATTAATTCTCACAAAGGAATACTGCTAGTGGTTACGCACAACAGATATCTCTTGAATCATTGTTTCAACAAAATATTACACCTTGAAAACATGGAGCTCCAAGAGTTTGATGGGCGATATATTGATTATAACTTCTCATTACTTCAGACTAAAATTGAGTTACAAGAACTTGCAATCATTGATGATGAAGAAATTGAGAGAAACGAGAACTTAATTATTAGATTTAGAAATATCGCAACTTATAATGCAGATGCATCTAGAGGGAAAGTGCTAAAATCTAGAGTTAAACTTCAAGAAAGATTGGAAGCTCGTAGAATTAAAACACCGTTTGTAGAGATTAAGCAACCGAATATCAGTTTCGGTATTGATAATGAAATGGAAGACACCACGGTTATAAAAGTTAATAATTATAGCGCTGCCTTTGATGAGTTGCTTCTAGAAAATGTTGATTTTGAGATAAAATCTACGGATAAAGTAGCCCTTATCGGTCCAAATGGTACTGGGAAAACGACTTTACTCCGAGATATCTTTAACAATAATCATGAATCCATTGAAATAAATGCTGATGCTAAAGTGGCTTATTTATCTCAGCTTCAAGGCGAAGTTCTAAAGGATTCTAATACCATACTAGAAGAATTCATCGATGCTGGGTTTGAAACTTATGAAGAGATTAGATCATATATTTCAGACTATGGTTTTGAAGGAGAAATCGTTAATCAGAAGATAGAATCTCTATCTGGCGGAGAAAAAAATATGCTTCAATTGGCTAAAGTTGCTGCCAGTAAAGCAAACGTATTGCTGCTTGATGAACCGACAAGTCATTTAGACACCTATACACAACTCGCACTAGAGAAAGCCATTGAAGAGTATAAAGGTGCGGTTCTCATGATTTCTCATGATTTCTATTCTGTGGTAAATGGTATGGATTATGTGTTAATTATTGACGATAAGACGATTAGAAAAATGAAAATGAAAAAATTTAAACAGATGATTTATGCTAATCATTTTGATCGAGACTATTTAGAAACGGAACAAAACAAAAAAGCAGTTGAAACGAAAATAGAATTAGCTTTAAAAGATAATAATTTTGAACTTGCAAAAGGTTTGGTTGATGAGCTAGAAGAGCTGATTAAGTTGCTTTAAATCACAACCTAGTTGAGGAAAGTGAATAATGGATACAAAAAAGGCTGATTGGAAATCCAATCAGCCTTTTGCTAGTTACATAGTATGAAGTAGCTACTCTTCCAACTCCATCTCGAAATTCTCTATGAGAACGGATGGTTTAATATGTAATGCTTTGGATAACGAAATAATGGTGAGTAAAGAGGGAGCCTTTTCTCCATTCTCTAGTTCACTAATATAAGACCGATCAACTCGGGAAGATATGGTAAAGTATGTATGGAGTTAATATGGATACGAGAGGAGTGTTCTTTTGGAACAAATTGCACCATTTGTAGTCGTATTGGTGTTGTTGATAGCGGTAGGATGGATATTAATCAAAACAACAAAAACACCCAGCACGAATAGTAGACTATTGCGATGGACAGGTTATGGACTTATTCTCCTGACATTTGTTCTTATTGTGTTTGGAGTGCTACATTACTTCGATGCGGAAACTCATCGCCGTGGACATTAGTTTAGGAAGTCTTTATAGCACATGACCAACTCCCAAGGAGAATATTATGGTGAAAACATATACAGCTGAAGGAAGCATGGTTTAGAATGACAAAAAAAGCATTAGGTAAGTTAGCAATAGTTCTGATAGTCATTATTCTTGTTCTTATAAGTTACTTAGCATATAGTATTTGGTCTTTCGGTGATAAAGTTGAATTAGTTAAGTCTGATGCGGCTATTGTACTTGGTGCGGCAGCTTGGGATGGTGAGCCGTCTCCTGTTTTACGTGAAAGGATAAATCACGCGATTTGGCTTTATGAGAATGGCTATGTAGATACAATCATATTTACAGGTGGCAAAGGCGATGGCGATCAAGTTGCTGAATCAGAGGTAGCGAGAGATTATGCTATTAGTAATAATGTCGATGTGGAAGACATACTTATTGAAACCCAATCGAAAATTACAGAAGAGAATCTCAAATACGCTTATGATATGGCTACCAAGCATAACTTGGAGACATTCACGATCGTAAGTGACCCATTGCATATGAAACGTGCCACTTTAATGGCAAAAAGTATGGGGATGAAGACATACTCATCACCGACACAAAGTTCAGCATATGAGACATTAAACAGTAAAATCCCTTATATATTTCGAGAGGTATTCTTCTATATTGGTTATATTCTAAGTTTACCATTTCGGTAAACTTTAAAGACTTAATACCTATATTTCCTCTGATTAACGAATAATCTATTGACGATCTGTAGTCGGAATAGTATCGTTGACATGGGAATAGATAAAAATGGCAATATTTTGAATCGAAGGATTTGGTTCCTTTGTACTATTTTAATGAGGAGGTGTATGTATGCAAAAGACAAAGCTTGGTATATCCGTGGGCATGCTGGGTGCGGCATTATACTTTTTAGGACTGATTAATGTTCTAGGGTTGCTGCTGGTAGGTGGATATGTATTATTGTTTGAGAGCAATGAATGGCTGAAGAAAAGTGCAATCAAGGCAATAGCTATCGTTATAGGGTTTGCGCTTCTAAGCATTATCATCAGTTTTGGCAACGACATTATCAGTATTATCAATGGCATTCTTTCGTGGTTTGGTGGAACAGCTTATGTATCTTGGCCGTTGAACTTCAACGTTATTGCTAATGGGGCGATTGATGCACTAGAGAAAATTGTATTGGTTATTCTTGGGTTTAAGGCATTTACGCAAGGGGATCTAAAGGTTTCTGCAATTGATAAAGTCATAGATAAGAATATGTAGGGAATTAACCTTTGGGAAGTGATTGATAATGAGTTTCTTTGGAAAACTCGGTGATAAAATTACGAGTACTAGTAAAGATGTAGCGAAAAAAACAAAAGATCTTACCGGCATTGCCAAAATCAACATCCAGATTAGTAGTGAGGAAGACAAGATTAAGAACAGTTACCATGAGCTTGGAAAGCTGTACTATGAACGATTTCACGGCGCTCCAGATGAGGATTTTCAACTCTTATGCGATGAAGTCACAGCTTCCTTACAGGTTATCGAATCCTCTAGGCTGCAAATTCGGAGCATTAAAGGCGTGAAAATCTGCTCGAATTGTGGGGCTGAGAATCCGTTAGATACTTCATTCTGCGGTTCCTGCGGGACTAAAGTAGAAGAAGAGCAACCTCAGATGGATATAGCCGAAGATGAATTGCAGCAGCTCCATTGCTCGCAGTGTGCAAGTGTGATATCTGCGGATTCTGTATTCTGTATAACTTGTGGAGAAAAGGTAGTACATACGTAATGAATTGACTCATAGGTCTTATTATTAAAACAAAGTAATGTAGAAGATAGTTGTAGTTGAGGAAAGTGAATAATGGATACAAAAAAAGCTGATTGGAACTCCAATCAGCCTTTTGCTAGTTACATAGTATGAAGTAGCTACTCTTCCAACTCCATCTCGAAATTCTCTATGAGAACGGATGGTTTAATATGTAATGCGTGATGTAATACATATACTGGTATACCATGTACATAATCATATAATTCTGTTGTTAGATCATCTATATTATCAAAATGAAATTATAAGGGGTGCACATACTACTCCAATTAATGGTATAATAAGGAATTATCGGGACTCTTTCAATCAAGGTGTGTTCGTTTATTCAATCGTATCCTGTAATTTCACGAAACTCGTGAATATTACGTATACGCAATAATTGTACTTAATAAATCAGGCAATTAGGAAATGGGGGGTACCTATTGAAGAGGTTACTTATTACTGGCCTTATTGTATGTATCGTCCTGCTTGGTTGGTTATATGGTTGGCGTCTTACCGAATCCAGTGCTATACCTGGGAGTGTTCGGGTAGTAAGTTCTCATAATACGGTGTATGGAAAAGCGGTATTGTTTGAAGATAAAGTTCATGATACATTTGGGGGAGCAAGGTTAAAACAATATTTAGGTATTTTATATCAATATGATGGGGGCTCTTTTGGAAACTTCATTGAGGAAGGCAAACCTTTTGCAGCTACTGGGTTTGGAAATGATGACACTGAAGATAGCCTTTTAGTTGTTGTAAAGACAGCGGAAGACTCTAATATCAAATACATTGCACTTGGTAACCATATGGAAGGATTAACAGCTTCGGATACCTATAGTTTTACTATTGAGGATGTTAAAGAACATATTGATAAATATCATTTAGCCGAGGTTGATAATAATTACACTTTATTTGTATTGGATAAATATACAGAGGATGCTTGGACTATTCGAGGTTTCGATGATGATGGGAAGTTAATTGCTGATAAATTATTTGGGGGAGAAATCCGTTATATCCATTGGTAATGACTCAACAATGCCTACAGCATAACTACTACAATGAAGAGGCCGGTATCATGAATCAATGTTACCCCGATCCATTCGCCGCAGTGTTCCACCCCTCCGATAGCCCCTTCATTGCAGTCACTTCCCTCTCAATCCACAGGCAACTTGACCGTAAAGGTCGAGCCTTCTCCCCATTCGCTTAGCACTTCAACTTTACCGCCACATAAGTTGATAATACGACTGACTAGGGGCAGACCGAGTCCGTTACCTTCCGCGAATCTGGCATGATCTCCTTGATAAAACTTCTCGAAGATGTGCTTCCGCACACTCTTTTCCATCCCTATGCCGGTATCGGATATGATTACGACTATGCAGTTATCACTAGATGTAAGACCAACCGATATTTCCCCACCTTCTGGTGTGAATTTAATCGCATTTCCTAGCAGATTCAACCACACTTGCATCATCAGTTCTTCATTTCCGTAATACACACACTTCTCAAGCTCAATGTTAAGGGACAGTTGTTTAGGAGTCCATATCGATTCTAGCAGTAATAAGGCTTGGCGGATTTGCTCATCTAATCGATACTCTCCTTTGTCTGTGATCACTTCTTGATTTTCGAGTTTGGATATTTTGAGAATATTACCAGACAACGTAGACAATTGCCGCGCGCTATCCACAATCATCCCTGTATATTCTTCATGCTCTTCCTTCGTGATGTTCTTATCTTGCAACAGCGTGGCATAACCTTCAATGGCTGCAATGGGCGTCTTAAATTCGTGAGATACATTAACAACGAAATCATTTCGAAGTGTTTCTATACTCCGTAGCTCTTGAACCATGATATTGAAGTGATGTGCAACTTCACTAATTTCACGGACGCGATGAGATTCATTCAGCTCAATGTCGAAGTTGCCTTTGGCGATCTCTTTAGCCGCATTGCTGAAATCTGTAATTGGGGACAAGATTTTCTTTCCTACAAACATGGTGATGATGTTACCGGTGACCAGACTAAACAACATAATGAATAGAATGGGTGGTAAATGACTCCTACCGAGTATATTGAAATTGCCGTAGCGAATATAGATAAACGCTAAGATCGCCATGAGAAAAGTGGAAGCGAGTACACTAAAGAAGACTAACGATACGAAAGACCACCATAGACTTCTATTATTGGTCTTGATCATGACAATCTCACAGCCTTATAACCAAGACCTCTGACGGTGATGATCTCGAAATCGGTACATGCCTTGAAGCGTTCCCGTAAGCGGTTGATATGCACAACGACTGTATGTTCATCGGATTCAGAATCCATCCCCCAGATCTCATCCATCAGCTGATGCTTGGTGAAGATCTTATTCGGATAAGATATGAGTTTGTATAGCAAATAGAATTCTTTCTGCGGAAGAATAATACTGTCTTCATGCTGTAAAAAAACCGTTAAGGAATCATAATCTAATAGGGTAGTCCCACATTCAATCTTGCGTTCGTTAATGATCTTAGCACGGCGAAGTAACGCTCCAACACGCAGTACCATCTCATTAACATCAATCGGCTTCACCATGTAATCGTCGATTCCAACGAGAAAGCCTCGTTGCTTGTCGGTAAAGCTTTCCTTCGCCGTAACTATTAAGATCGGAAGATTATAGTTGGTTTCTCTAAGGGTTCTAGTAAGCTCGTAGCCGTCCATATGGGGCATCATAATATCAGAGATGATCAGATCTACATATTCTTTATCTAATATAGCAAGTGCATCTTGTCCATCTTCCGCAGCGAGCGCGTGGTAACCATTTCTGGTAAGAACGGTGCAGAATAGCTGGCGCAATTTATTGTCATCCTCGACAACAAGGATATTAAGCATAACGTGACCTCCCTTTTGAACAACCTCTATAAGTATAACGCATGAATATAAAATAAATATAAACCGTGAAAATGTATCCATTCGGTGACGTTATGGTTCCGTTTATGTTGAGTTTATATAGGATTGATATACTGAGTTTAAGTTAGCAAAGATAGAATCGTGTATTGGAAGGGGAGAGTCATTCATATGTTGCAATTAAAAGATATCACCAAGAGTTATAAGACTGGGGATTTCACCCAAGTGGCATTGGACAAAGTAAGCCTTAATTTCAGGGAGAGTGAATTTGTAGCGATCCTTGGACAGAGTGGGTCGGGTAAGACGACGCTATTAAATGTGGTCGGTGGACTCGATCAGTATGATAACGGGGAGCTTATCATCAATGGGCAATCCACCAAGCATTTTCAAGATAGCGACTGGGATGCTTATCGTAATAATAGTGTAGGCTTTATATTTCAAAGTTATAATCTGATTTCGCATTTAAGCATCGTGGACAACGTAGAGATGGGTATGACACTTAGCGGAGTGCCCTCAGCTGAGAAATATAAAAAGGCCATTGAAGTGCTAGAGAAGGTCGGATTGAAAGACCATGTACACAAGAAGCCGAATCAGTTGTCAGGAGGACAAATGCAGCGTGTAGCGATTGCTCGCGCACTTGCGAATAATCCAGATATTATTCTGGCAGATGAACCGACAGGCGCTTTGGATTCCGAGACCAGTGAACAGATTATGGAGTTGATCAAGACCATTGCGGAAGACAAACTTGTCATTATGGTGACGCATAATCCCGAGTTGGCAGAGCAATATGCGGATCGCGTGATCAAGTTCTCTGACGGTAAAGCAGTATCTGACAGCAATCCTCTTGCCACTCAAAAGGCTACATCCAACTATACGTTGAAGAAGACGAGCATGAGCTTCTTAACGGCATTGAAGTTGTCGGGCAAGAACATTGCGACTAAGAAATGGAGAACGGGACTGACCGCTTTTGCATCAAGTATTGGTATTATCGGCATTGCGTTAGTCCTATCCTTATCGAATGGCTTTGACAAGCAGATCAATTCTTATGAAGCAGGAGCCATGTCGAATTTCCCGATTACGATTAACCAGACTGCCATGAACGTTGACATATCGGAGCATGCTTCTGCTGGCAAAACAGACCTGACCTCTTTTCCGACAGAGAAGAAGCTGATTCCATATGATCCTAGCGAAAATTCAGTTATGCACACCAATGTGCTGACAACCGAATATTTAGACTATGTGAAGAAGATCGATCCTACGCTACTTGATGGAATATCCTATACGCGTACGGTGAATATGAATATGTTGAAGTCAGACGGTGACAAGGCGACAACGCTGAATACGGGGAATATTAGCTTCACATCTTATCCAAGTAAATCTGGGGAAGCGTCCGGGAGTTACTTAGAGCAGTACTATGATGTGCTCGAGGGAAGTTTCCCGTCATCGAAGACGGATCTTGTATTGATTGTGGATGAATATAATCGTCTGAACAATGCTTCACTTGATGCGCTTGGTATTAACTACGATGTAGATAGCATTGACTTAAGCGATCTGGTGGGTTCCGAGTTAAAACTCATTCTGAACGATGATTATTACCACAACAACGGTGAACAGTTCACGCTGAATGGCACAGCATCTAATTTGATGGAGATGTACAATAGCGACCATGCGATAACCTTAAATATTGTCGGCGTGATTCGTGGTCAGGAAGATTCGAAGATGTCTACGCTGCCTGCTGGACTCGCGTATTCAGATGAGCTTACAACTTACTTCATTGATGATGCGAAGAATTCAGAAATTGTACTAGCACAACAGGAAGCCGATATTAACGTTCTAACCGGTCAAACATTATCTCAAGATACAGGTAACAAAGAAATTGCTGCGATGACATCGGCCATGGAAGGTGGAATGTCCGCACCAATGATGGGCGTAGGCGGCTCTGTTGCTCCGACGAAGAATGAGATGCTTGCCTCCTTAGGCGCAACCGAGATTCCAACATCGATCTCGCTGTATCCGATTGATTTCGGAACAAAGGAATCGATCAATACTTATCTAGATGCGTGGAATACAGACCTGGAAGCCAAGGATAGAGTAGAATACACGGATATGGCGGCCATCGTCACCAGTATTTCGGGAAGTATTATGGATGGTATTACCCTGGTACTGATTGCATTTGCGGCTATATCCCTCGTGGTATCGCTCATCATGATTGCGATTATCACTTACATTTCCGTCATGGAAAGAACGAAGGAGATTGGTGTTCTTCGGGCCTTAGGTGCAAGGAAGAAGGATATCACACGGGTCTTTAATGCAGAGACCTTCATTATTGGTACGATCTCAGGGTTGCTTGGCATTGCTATAACGTATCTGTTGAATATCCCAATTAATATGATTCTGTACAATTTGACGGACCTATCCAACGTTGCGCAGCTTAACCCGGTTCATGCTATATTGCTTGTTATTATTAGTCTAGTTCTTACTATGATCGGCGGATTCATTCCTGCTAAGATGGCAGCGAAGAAAGATCCAGTTACCGCTTTACGAAGCGAGTAGGTAGATTATATATACACAATCAAGACCGTCAGTTAGGGAGTAATCCTTAGCTGACGGTCTTGTTCATCTTCATTTACTTCTAAACCTCCGCTATACGATATCCTAGAATAGTCAGAGATCCTTAATTTGAGTAACTACATCATTAACTCCAATAAATGAAAGTTGATAAAAAGTTGAAATTTGTATACTATCGTCACATGTGAGGTGGTTACATTGCAGACAAAAATACTTATTGTTGACGATGAAGCGGATATTGTTAATCTGCTCCGGGATTATTTTGAGATCAATGGTTATTTGGTTCTAACCGCACAGAATGGAACGAGAGCATTAGAACAAGCAGGGAAGGACCCTGATATTATTCTACTAGACATCAATATGCCAGCCATGGACGGGCTTGAGGTCTGCAAGAGAATCAGAAGTCATGTATCCTGTCCTATTCTGTTCTTGACAGCAAAGGTTGCAGACGTAGATAAGATCAACGGATTCCGTATGGGTGGCGACGATTATATCGTGAAACCTTTTTCAATAGATGAGCTTGGCGCAAGAGTGGCTGCGCATTTACGTCGTGAGACAAGAAACCATACCAAGTCTAAAGTGAACTTTGTAGGTGATTTGGTGATTGATTACGGGGAACGTACGGTGTCTTACAATAACGAGCCGATATCATTTGCCAAAAAAGAATTTGATATGATTGAATTTCTCTCCATGAATAGCGGACAGGTATTTGATAAAGAACGTATTTATGAGTGTTTATGGGGGTTCGACAGCAAGGGAGACAGCGCGGTTGTCGCCGAACATATCCGGAGAATCCGTGCTAAGTTCGCCATGATCAACGGGTTGAGTTATATTGAGACCGTCTGGGGAGTGGGATATAAATGGATAGGATGAAGAGCATGTGGAATAACCTGTCGATTCAAAAGACACTCATTGTATACACGATAGGATTTATGTTGTTGGCGACGATGTTAAGTAGTGTTTCGCTTAATGGAATAGATGAATGGAAGAGCACAATCAATGGGAAATACGCCTCATTCGAAGAGAGTGACTTTACGGATGCTAAAGGAAGAACGGTAAAGCTCTCATTGGGGACTGGAATAGATGAAGCAGAAGTTTCTTCCAAAGATAAAATACTATTGAAAGGCATAGATTTAACTTACACCTTGACGATTCCCTTATTCTTCGGTGGTTGCATTATTCTTGCGGCTTTTTTGTTCTATCGCTATAAGTTGAAGAAGCCGATTGAACTTATCAATCAATCCGCGGCCAAGATCGCGAATAATGATCTGGATTTCTCGCTAAAGGTTGAGTCGACGGACGAAATGGGGCAGTTGTGTACTTCACTTGAAATGATGCGGAGTTCACTCGAGAACAATTACCGTGATATGTGGCGCATGATGGAGGAACGAAGACGTCTGAATGCTGTATTTACGCATGATTTAAGAACGCCGCTTACGGTTCTTCGAGGATATTCGGATTTCCTATGCAATTATGTTCCTCAAAATAAGGTGAGCGAGGAGAAGTTACTGTCCACAGTATCCGCTATATCGAAGCATACAGAACGGATTGAAAGTTATGTTGCGACGATGACGGACGTGCAGAAATTAGAAGATATTTCGATAGCCATTACCCAAGCCAATGCTCGTGATCTAGTTGCTCAGATCACATCCATAGCACAGATGTTGGGCGAACAATCCATGATTAGAGTAGATGTTGTGAACCGAATCGAAGTCGATTATATCGGTGCGGACACTAGAGTGATATTACGAGTGATAGATAATCTGTTATCCAATGCTCTTCGATATGCCAAAGATCACATAGAGATTACTTTGCAAATCGTGGGGTGTGATCTGATTGTGGAGGTATCTGATGATGGGAGTGGCTTTTCACCAGAGGATCTGCAGCAAGGGACAAAGGCATTCTACAGGAATCATACAGATGAAAGTATTCACTTCGGGTTGGGACTCTATATATGCAAGACATTGTGTGAGAAGCATTGTGGAGAATTACGAATATCCAATGAGGAACAAGGCGGAGCGAAGACACTCGCAAGATTCCACCTACAAAAGTTGATAGAAAATTGAAAAGTGGACTTTATACTTTCCTTAAGAGCCAAACGAGGAGGGTATTTTTTTTATGGATAACATGCAAATAGAGATTAAAGGCCTGAATAAGTTTTATGGAAAAAAACATGCGCTGAACAATATTAATCTAACGATGGGTCAGGGGATGTTCGGGCTTCTTGGACGGAATGGTGCAGGGAAAACGACGTTGATGAAGACGCTCGCTACCTTACTGAATAAGAAAGATGGAGATATCACCATATGTGGCGTTCCTATTGAGAATTCCAAGGAAATCCGCCGTATCACAGGTTATCTGCCGCAAGAATTCTCAATGTATCCCCATATGGGGGTGTATGAGGCAATGGATTATCTTGGGGTGTTATCGGGACTTAGCCTCCGAACACGGAAGGAGAGAATTCCGGAGCTTCTTGTGAAGGTGAATTTAGGCGATCATCATCGAACAAAGGTAAAGGCTCTATCGGGTGGGATGAAAAGAAGGCTAGGGATCGCGCAAGCTATATTACACGAGCCGAAGGTGCTGATCGTGGATGAACCAACAGCAGGTCTTGATCCAGAGGAGCGGATACGGTTTCGTAATCTGCTGTGTGAGCTTGCGGAGGAAAGAATTGTTATCCTGTCCACGCATATTGTGGGTGATATTGAAGCGACCTGTGAAAGAATAGCGGTTCTGGACAATGGGAAATTGTTATACCAAGGAACCGTCAGACAACTTACCCAAACCGCCGAAGGCAAGGTCTATAGTGCTGAAATAGCTAGAGCGGAGCTAGCGGCATTGAAAGAGAAATATATCGTGACAGGTATGTTAACGATGGGTGAGCGGGTTAATGTTCGGTTGATTGCGAATGAACAGCCCACGCTTAACGCAACCCTTTGTGAACCCAACATCGAGGACGCCTATATGCTTCATATGGTTGAAAATGGTGTGGCTACGCATCAGCTAGGAGGGATCTCCTGATGTTCTTGAAGGAATGCAAAAAAACGGTTAAGAGCATCACCTATGTAATCTTTGTCGTTATTCTAGTCTTATTTGCTTACACGCAAATGGGGACAAGTTTTGATCCAATCGAACCCCCACAGAAGGGACTCGAAAGTTATGGTGTGAAGCAGGAAGATAATCAAGAGATCATCATTCCGAATGCAGTTGATTCTTTGTATGGTGAATATATTGCCAATTCATTTACGGCTTATCCCATAGGATTCTATAAAAATGTGAAATTAAGTGATAAAGAGCAAGGTGAGATGGCTAATATTCTATCCGAATTAACTGGAATATCGTTAGATGAGTTAAGGGTGGCCCCGAGCAGGGATGAAGCAGAGATGACAATTAGTGAAAAAAGCACGGTCGTAAATGACAACGGTGAGATGACATTTATTGTTCCGTCTATAGGGGAAGAGACAGGAATCCCGAAAACGTCCATTGACCCTAAGTTAACGTATGAGCGTTTCCACGAACTGATGAAGCAAGCAGATAGTCTCATTGGTAGTGGTTCACAATACAGTGATATGTATGTGATTCAATTCGGTAAAGTGCCAATGACCTATGAAGATGCCATGGATGATTACAACGCGATTGTGGAGACAGATCAAATAACGGGGGCCTTGGCCCGGGTATTCTGCGATTATTTAGGTATTGTTCTTGCTATATTTCCGGTCTTTGTAGCCGTTTTTTTAGGTCTGAAGGATCGCCGAGCGACAATGCAGGAATTAATGTTTACGAGACAAGTATCCTCCTTTAGATTGATGTTTACTCGTTATTTTGCCATGGTGGCGGTCATGTTCTTACCAGTTCTACTGCTGGCATTGTATGCAACAGTTCGCACGGCAGATCAATATAGTGGGGTTGATATAGATCTCTTTGCTTTTATTAAATATTCCTGTGGATCACTGCTACCCTCCATTATGGTATCAACGGCAGTGGGTGTCTTCTTGACGGTGTTAACGGAAACTATGGTTGCTATAGCCGTACAGGGACTGTGGTGGTTTATTGGGCTTAACATGGGACTACAACATATCGATGGGGGTTATGGAACGGATCTTATCATTCGTCATAATAAGATCGGAAATACAGGAATCTACTTGGACAACTTTAATACACTGGTGATCAATCGCATTAGTTATACACTTCTGGCTATTGCCCTTATCGTCATATCCGTGGGGATCTATGAACTGAAAAGAAGGGGGAAGTTGGATGTTCTCGGTAGTCTTAAGAAAATATTCATTCATCGCAAAGTCGAATCTCAAGCATAACTTTCTTGTTCATGTAACAGTCGCATTACTAATTCTATGTCTAACACCCTTTATCTTCGGAATAAGCAATCTGGACGCTGCTGCATCTGCGGCTCCGCTTGAGATGTTTGTTGCACTGATCGGTATCGTTCTATTAACTCCTGTTTTTATGCCAGAACAGCAAAAGGATATACGAGAGCTTATTGAAACGAAATATACCTCCCAGACGGGAATTTATTTCGTTCGAGCGTTCACTGCAGTGGTCACCATGTTGGTCATGATTCTCTGCTTTGTTGTCTTTATGCGTTTTAATGGTAGCACCTTTCCTTTAATCAAATACCTGATAGGTACTTTTTCCGGCGCTGTGTTCCTTGGCGCTATGGGGATGTTTTTCTCTGGAATCAGTGACAATATAGCAGTTGGTTATATGATTCCACTTTTTTACTACGTTTTTAATATGTCGACAGGTAGTAAGTACGTAGGGAATTTATACCTCTTCTCGATGTCTTCCAAGGGCAGCTTCGAGGAGAAATATTGGCTTATGGGTACTGCTATATTTCTTGTCTTGATCGCTTTGTTAATCAAAAAGAGGATCAGAAAGGTAAGATGAAGGATAACGTTCAACCAAGCTCATAATGCTGATTCGTTAGGGAGGAACTGAATGGGTCCTATGGGGCATACATGGTTATCAATCATCAAAAGCTAATTAACGTTACTTGAGAACCAAGGTCCAGCATCTACAAGATGGGCTTTGGTTCTTTGTACTGAGTCAACTTAATGTGGAAATGCTAGGTTCTTCTAAGGGAGCGTTGCAACGGTCCCTTCTTTTGAAATAAACCATAAAATACCTAATGCTTAACGTTGACGTCAACTGTAGCTATGAATATAATTGAAAAGAAGAAAGTAGGGGTGCGGCGATTTGAAGATATTAAAGATTGAGGATGTAGCGAACCAGACCGGTCTGACGAAACGGGCCATTCGCTATTACGAGGATATCGGGCTTATTGAGGCTCCGGAGAGAACGGCGGGCGGCATACGCATATATTCGAATGAAAATGTGGAGAGAATTAAGAAGATACTGCTCGTAAAGGAAGCGCTTGGCTTTTCACTCGCAGAGCTACAGCAGTTTCTTGAATATCGTACGACGCTTGATCAACAGCGAAGCGAATTCCGGTCATCTGCTGATCGGGAAGAAAGAAGAGTGAAGCTTGAGGATATTCTATCAAGCCTAAGAAACGAAAAAACGATGATCGATGAGAAGATCCGGCGGATGGAGGATTTCAAAGAGGAGCTGAACAGCATAGAGAAACGTGTGCTGGACGGTTTAGAGAAACTAAAGGAGTAGGAGCACAGTATGGAGACATCAAGAGTACAAAGATCAACCTTCTGGACGATCCTAATTGCTGTGTTTTTCGGTAACTTTATGGCATCGCTCAGTACAACAACGATTAATGTGGCTTTACCTGTGTTTATGAAGGATTTTGATGCTAGCCTGAATACGGTGCAGTGGATGTTGTCCGGGTTTATGATGGCTACAGGTATTATTGCGCCGATTATAGGTTTTATGGGGGATAAATGGAGTAATAAGCGGTTGTATGTGTTTGCTTTAGCTGGCTTTACCATTGTCTCTGCACTATGTTCATTTGCGTGGAGCATTGAATCTCTAATTGCTTTTCGAATCTTGCAGGGGTTGTTCAGTGGAATTATAATGCCTACCACGATGACGATCATATATCAGACGATTTCGAAGGAGAAGCAAGCGGTTGCCATCAGCTACTGGAGTATATCGGCAATGCTGGCTCCTGCGCTTGGTCCAACCATTGGCGGATGGTTAACCGAGTTATTCGGATGGAAATCGTTGTTTCTAATGAACATCCCGATCGGGCTTATAGCGGTTATTGTCGCGATACGTTTCATTCCAAGTTATAAGCTGAGCCGCAGTAGCACACTAGATTGGATCGGCTTTGGAGCTGTGCTGATAGGGACCAGCTCATTGCTCGTTGCATTTAGCGAAGCTCATAGCTGGGGGTGGGCTGGCTGGAAGACGCTTGGACTTGTTGCTTTTGGACTGATTATGCTTGCTTACTTTGTGATGAGAACACTGCGTATAAGTAATCCGCTTCTGAATTTACGAGTATTAACCATACCCCGATTTACTTATGGGTTGATTATTAACTGTGCCGTTACCATATCTCTATATGCCGCTACGTTATTGGTACCAATCTATATGCAAAATATTCAGGGCGCATCTAGTTTTACAACGGGACTAGTTATGTTCCCAGGTACGCTGGTCATGGTGTTGGTTTCTCTAGCTGTAGGGCGGCTTTACAATAAAGTGGGTCCTGCGCGGCTCATATTTACAGGGTTAATTCTGATGGGAGTGGCCACTTGGGCACTTACCCATGTTGGCTTGACATCGAGTATATTATTCGTTACGGCCTGGCTTGTCATTCGTTATGCAGGGATAGGATTCTGCAACATGCCGGTAACCAATGCAGCCATGTCTGCCGTACCTAGAGAAAGTTCGGGTCATGCATCGGCTGTAATGAACTGGATTAGACAGGGCACCGCCGCGTTATCGATCAGTTTGTTTAGTTCGATTCTGTCATCTCAGACTTTAGCACATCTGGAAATAGACGAGGTGACGCCAAAAGTTGCGCTGTCGCTCAGTATTCAAGATGTATTCTTGATTGGAACGATTATTATCATTGTGACGATGCCACTTACGTTGTTGCTCCGTAAGCGTAAAACTAAGGAGCTAGAGACAGGTTTAGTAAGTTAATAGCACTAATGATTAGGATGCTAAATGATCAGGAAGCTGTCCCGAAAGGTCTAAGACCTTTTGGGACAGCTTTATTTTTCGTCGTGTGCAAGGGATTTATATAATTTGGTTCAGGGCGGGCACGGGTAGGGTTATAACAATATATATTTACTATGATGTAATTAAATGAGAACATAGTATGCGCATGGGCAGAGGGCTCATGTATTTCAATTAGGGGGGAATCAAGGTTGAGACAATTCATAGGTGCGTTCTTATTGTTAGTTCTCGTTGTTGTAGGGGGATGCATGCCTGCTTCGAAGATTTCAACAGATCAAGTGAAGGCATTCATAAATGATGTGAAGAACTCAAAGGCCTTTGTGAAGGAACTGGATGTTCAGTTTAGACCCACACAAATTGAAATCATTTATATAGTACATGAGAACATAGATAAGACGGATCGGATGGATCTGTTAAATAATACGAAAAAGTTAGTAAATAGTGAAAAATTTGATGAGGAGGTCATTCAAGAAGATTATTTGCAGAAATATAAGTCCGAAGGATAGCCTGATATTGCGATCCTCTTTGATGCAAATGATGATGGGGAATACGATTATCAATATACCTCTATTTATGATGAAGGCGAGTTGAATAAGGTGGACGGATCATCCTATGCTGAGTGGTATTATCACAAGGATATGGGTGCAAAGGGTGAAATTGTGGATAACTAAAAATAATATGAGCCGTTTTTCACTTTTGTGGATAATTAATACGATGTTATACGAATTTTCATACACTTGTACACCGGTTATCCCCTGTATCAACAGTAGGGGGCAAATATTCGGGGTAGGGTAGTAACGCGAACAGCCTCCCAATCAATTTCATAATCGCCGATGCATCTAAATCGATTTGCGTAATTATGAAATTGATTCTTGATACTCTATTCCTTATATTTCCGCTGAAACGGGTGCCGTCTTTGAAAAAGGACGGCATTGCCGTTTCTACTTGCGTAAATATAAGATCGGTGATAAGTGGGTATGTTGTATAATAGAACATTTCGAATATCAATCCATGAAGCAGGTCAAATCTCACTACTTTTTTTTATTCAATGGTGTTATAATAATGTGTTATGACGTAAAGGAACGGATTGTGGAGACGTTACAAGAAGCGTTACAAAGATATTTTAAAGTTTGTAATTAACAATATATGTATTGAGAATGAAGGAGATACAATGACATTGACATTTAATGACTTGAATATTATACCTGAGATACTAAAGGCTTTGAGCAAAGAGAACTATACTACACCAACACCTATACAAGAACAGGCGATCCCAGCTGTGTTAGCGGGCAAAGATTTTCTTGGGTGCGCTCAGACAGGAACAGGGAAGACAGCCGCTTTTGCTGTACCGATGATCCAATTGTTAAGCGAAGAGAAAAGTAAACCGAACGCGGGGCGCCGGATTCGTTCATTGATTCTAACACCAACAAGAGAACTGGCTCTTCAGATCGCTGAGAACATTAAATCATATAGTCAATTTACCGATGTGAGTTGTACAGCCATCGTGGGTGGCGTATCGCAAAAGGTTCAGGAACGGGCGCTAAATAATGGTACGGATATTATTATTGCGACTCCAGGCAGACTCATCGATCTAATAAACCAGAAGCGTATTGATTTACAACACGTCAAAATATTAGTTCTCGATGAAGCCGACAGAATGTTGGATATGGGCTTTATTCATGATGTGAAGAGAATTATTGCAAAAATGCCAAGCAAAAAACAAACGCTGTTCTTCTCGGCAACGATGCCACCTGAAATTTCCAAAATGGTTAAATCGTTACTGGTTAATCCTGTGAAAGTAGAAATTACGCCTGTGTCCTCTACGGTGGATAGAATTAAGCAATCGGTTTATTTGCTAGCTACGGGAAACAAGCAGGATCAATTGAACCATCTTTTAGAAGATAAAGCAATTGTTACGGCACTGGTGTTCACCCGTACCAAACGTGGCGCTGATCGTGTTGTGCGTGATCTGACCAAAGTGAACGTCTCAGCTCAGGCTATTCATGGTAACAAGTCTCAAACAGACCGTCAGAAGGCATTGAGCAATTTCAAGAGTGGGGTAACACGCGTGTTAGTTGCGACGGATATCGCAGCAAGAGGAATTGATATTGAGGAACTTTCTCATGTGATCAACTTCAACCTTCCGAATATTCCAGAAACCTACGTTCATCGAATTGGCCGTACGGGTAGAGCAGGACTAAGTGGGACCGCTATTTCCTTCTGCGAAGTAGATGAACTACCGTTCCTTAAGGATATTGAGAAATTGATCGGAAAGAGCATTCCTGAAGTGAAAGACCATTCCTATCCGATGCCGCGAGGTTCACATGCTGTAAAGGTGGAACGCTCCTCGAAACCATCAAATTTTGCGAAACCTAAGCCTGCGAATAAATCTAAAGTAAACCCAGCGCGCAAGCCTAAGGCTGAGTGGTTTAAAAAGGAAAAGGGAAGTAGAACAAGTAGATAACCGGATAGCGGAACAGACGGATAATGATGAATGTCTTGTTCTGCACTGTCTGACTATTATTATATAGAAGAAACGGCTGCGCCGTCCTTAATCAGGATGACGCAGCCGTTTCTTCTTTTTATACGAATCATTCGTTAATTCGTAAGCAGTTTATGAACATCAGCTTCGACAGCTAATAATCTATCGTTCAACACGCTAATCTGATGCTCATGGCGATCAGTGCGCTCTGTGATCCGACAATGTGAAGTCATTTAAAACTGTTATCGGAGGAATGATTATGATGATTCAATTAGGAAATTTTGAAGTGGCTTCTGGAAGTTTGCTTATATCTGATCCTTGTTATGAGCTTAATAGGGAAAGCATGAATATGGGCGTGTTAGATAAAGTGTTTAATGGAATATGGGTCAGTCAAGTAGAGAAGACGGAAGTTAGGGATTGGGGCGAAGTGTGTTCTAAATTAATGGCTTACCATAGTTCCGTTGCTGAGCAAGAGGAATATTTAGAATGGGTGAAATGTCCATTTTTTATTGGAGTGAATAGTGAACAAGCAGGAATCTTTGACCTCAATAAATATAGAATTCCTGATTCTGAACCCAAGGAGCGGGACTCGGAGAGAGACAGTGATTGGTATTTATCTTGTTGTGACATGACCGAGGTGGGTCATGAAGCTGGAGTGATAGATGGGGGTGTAGTTTCGCGTACCGGTATGGGAAAAGGGACCTATGGCGCATATATGGCCACCAATCATCAAAAGCAAATTATCGGGGTAAAGATTGTATTTATTAAGACTGCAGAATTCTAAGAGATTCGAAGTAGTTAACGTTACTTGAGAACCAAGGTCCATCATCTACAAGATGGGCTTTGGTTCTTTTTTTATTCTCTATTAAGTTTTAATAGATTTTACTATATAACCAGTTCCTACCTTCATAGAGCTGAATATATATATATAGATTGAACTAAAGTTTTCGCAAGAGGGGAGCTGTTCTATTTAAAATAAATGGGCTTGAGGGGGAGAACAATATGAGCTTTGGAATTGGAATGACTATCTTTGTTTTTGTTATGACCATGCTAGCGATTTTTTGGAGACCAGGTGGTATAAATGAAGCTTGGCCAGCATCCATCGGGGCAGGGGTAATATTGCTGACAGGCATGGTATCACTTGGAGACCTTGAGGATATCATCAGTAAGATTGGTGGATCCTCTGTTACAATAATGGCAACCCTTGTGATGGCTGTTATATTAGAAAGTTTCGGTTTTTTTAACTGGGCAGCTGCCCGACTTGCTATATTATCTAAAGGTTCAGGTTACCGTCTATATTGGTATATTCAATTACTATGTTTCTTCATGACTATTCTCTTTAATAACGATGGTAGCATATTAATTACGACGCCCATATTAATATTACTTCTATCAAGTCTTCGTCTCAAACAAGAAGAAATGATTCCCTATCTATTAAGTGGCGCCTTGATCGCAACGGCTTCTAGTGCACCTATCGGCGTAAGTAATATTGTAAATTTAATCGCCTTGGAAATTGTCCATATGACGCTCTATATGTATACCGTCATGATGTTCGTACCCGCAATCATAGGTTTGTTATTCATGTCTTGGTTAATGTTTATGATAGTGAAGAAGAAACTGCCCCGAAGATTGCCAGATTTAACAGAGGATATAGAGGAGAGCTTCTTCAACAAACATGTCCGCGCATTTCATGGAAAAATTTCTATCGAGACAAATAGTAAACGTACTAAGTCGATGTTGAGATTATTATTGTTTGTCTTTGTTATGCGGAGTCTCCTCTTTGTAGCTTCCTATTTCGCAATTCCAATGGAATGGGTTGCCGTATTTGGCTCATTAGTGTTGCTTTTCTGGAGATGGTACCATTTGGGCGCGACACCTTTGGATATTATTAAAAAGGTGCCTTGGCATATCTTCATATTTGCCTTCTCGATGTATGTCATTATTTACGGATTACACAATGCCGGACTAACGGCGATGTTAGTAGAAATATGTGAACCCATAGTAACCCAAGGATTGTTGCAAGCGAGTTTTATGATGGGGTTACTGGTCTCCATTCTATCTAACCTCTTTAATAATCATCCTGCTTTAATGATCGGAACCATTACTTTAACAGAAATGGGATTAGATTCGATGACATTAAAGATGATCTATCTTTCCAATATTATTGGTAGTGATATCGGATCCTTGCTATTACCTATTGGAACGCTGGCCTCTCTTCTGTGGATAAATATCTTACGACAACATGAGATTGAGGTTAAATGGAAGGACTATTTAAGAGTTACAATGATTGTAATCCCAATCACAACTATAGTGACCTTGATTCTATTATATTATTGGGTGCAAATGTTCTTCACTTAACTTTGTGTATCAACAGAATCGATTGGGTCGATCGCGATCCCATCGATTTTCTGTCGAATTACTGTATTCATCATTCGAATTTGTTGTTCTACACTGGATTCGTCAGGTGCTTTCACAATAAGGCGTGGTTATCCTTGACCTGCTATTTCTTATTCTGTTCCAAAAGGGAATATCTTTATGTATCAGCTCGTCAGATTTGATTCATACTATGACCGATGCTGACACATAGAATGAGCGAAAGACGAACCCTCATATTCTTGGTTTTTACTTGAACCTATAGAGTTTGGGGAGTGTAATCTTTAGTTTAATCTATATACATAAGGGGGAGTAGTACGTTGAAGTTTCATTTGATGATGTGTGTATTATTAATATTTCAACAATTCCACCCCATGGAGCCTTTGGTTATTGAGGATCAAGGAGAAGTAATAACTGAAATAGAGCATTCGGATTATACGATACCCATTCCCGGGGTACCCCTCGTTAAGGATGATCAAT
Organism: Paenibacillus sp. DS2015; assembly: GCF_050433705.1. NCBI lineage: Bacteria > Bacillati > Bacillota > Bacilli > Caryophanales > Paenibacillaceae > Paenibacillus > Paenibacillus sp. DS2015. Next base: position 73,375 of record NZ_JBNPWS010000015.1, read on the forward strand.
TAGATGTACTAATGGACAAGCTGGACCAGCAAGTATATCGGGCGCCTAGGAATGCGTTCATTGATGGAGGAGGTAGAATTATACCTGGACAAGTAGGGAGCAAGCTAAACCGAATCCAATTTAAGGAGCAGGTCTATCGTTATATTTTCGAGGGTAACTTCTCTAGATTGGACGTGCCTTTGCGGAATGTTCATCCAAGGGTGGATAGCGAGCTATTGGAAGCTATTATGGCTAAGAAGATTGGTAACTATTTTACATATTACAATTCAAATAACAAAAACCGTTCACACAATATCGGGTTGGCAGCCAAAGCTATCAATAATACGGTTGTTTTTCCTGAAGAGACATTTTCGTTCAATGCGATTGTTGGGAAGCGGACAAAGGAGAAGGGCTATTTACGTGCTCCAATTATTGTAAGGGGAGAAGCATCAGAAGACATTGGCGGAGGGATTTGTCAGATCTCATCCACACTGTACAATGCTGTCGATCGTGCTGGGTTGCAGATTATCGAGCGCTATTCCCATAGTAAGAATGTTCCTTATGTACCCCCAGGCCGCGATGCAACCGTAAGCTGGTATGGACCTGATTTTTCTTTTAAAAATAAATATAATCAACCGGTTCTTATACGAGCTTTCGCGCATGGGGGTCAGGTAAGTATTACGATATGTTCCTCAGATATGATCGATAATCAACCACGTGAAGTGCCTAGTGCATCTAAAAAAATACCAGAGGAAATCGTAAGCGACCTGAATGCCAATTCGATGTGAAAATAGTTAAAGTCTGAAAATTAATGAAATAACTTATGAATGTTATGCATACGGTTCATGGCCATGTCATAGCCTTGTTGGCAGCTATCTCGGAGTATATTGACATCCTTCTCCATGCTGTTGAGAGACTGCTCAGGACGAAGGATGATCGCCTTCCCCTCTTTCTCTAATTGTTCACAGAATGCCACAGTTTCATTATATTTATCGTGTCTTGTTAACAAGACTTCCTCGAGCTTCGGATATTTACGCTTCAATAGTTTACCGATCATCATATTCTGTTTACTGAATGCCTTCGTATAACCTTTCGGCTGGGTCAGAACGATGAGATGTTTGTCGTTACCGTCTGCAATGGCTTTACGAATGGGGATTGGATCGCTCAAACCTCCATCATAATATTTGGATCCATTCATTTCGATTGCAGGGAAGAATAGGGGGAGAGCACATGTCGCACGAAGCATAGTCCAATGTTCATCAATATCCATGCCATTAATGTATTCGGTTGTTCCTGAATGAGCGTTAGTGACACCCACGACCAGCTGGCCAGTATAGCTGTTGAAAGTTTCTGTATGAAAGGGAATTAGCGTCCTCGGGATTTCTCCAAATACAAAATCTAACCCAAAAAAGCTACGACAGCGCAGATAATTACGCAAACCAACATAACGGTTATCATGGCGGTATTTTTCCAAAATATCTAGATTTCTTCGCTTTTGTTTAGAGATATAAGAAAATCCATTGCTGATTCCTGCAGATACTCCAATGCAATAGGGGAACATCACTTCCTCATCTAGCAGTGCATCCATCACACCTGCGCTGAATATAGGACGAAGGGTTCCTCCCTCCAGAATAAGACTTGGCATGTATGATCCCCTCCAAAAATATAATTACATAATTTATCATTCTATTATGTTAATATGAACATATCACAACCTTTATTTTATCGAGTTTATTGCCTGAAATCAATAAGTTGTGAGATTTTTGTTGAATATCAATCCCCTAAGATTATAGGAATCGCTTTATATTAGTTCCCTGTATGAAGTAATAATATGTAAAAAATGTAACATTGATCTTATAGGGTGATGGCGTGGATTACGACTCTCAATCCACGATCATATGCCCTTCGGTGAGTTCGAACTCAATGAAGCCTACCATATGACGTGCTTGGTAATGGATTGGCTTATGGCTGGACATGATAATGATATTTAGGATGTCGTTGCCACCGTCTGAAGGTAAGAGAAATAATTTAGTATAAGTGTATTCTTTACTAACGGTTGTATAGATGGCCTTAATGAGCTTATCATGCTGACCTCTTCCCATCAGATTCATGAGAATGGCTCCATCAGAGTTGAGTTTTTCGCAGGTCATCTTAAAGAATTCTTTGGATATGAACTGCCGCGGAGTTCCCTTAGCGGTAAAGGCGTCTAGAATAATATAATCGTAGGTATGTGGTTCTTCGTTCGAGAGAATGTGGCGTCCATCCCCAATAATCACATTATCTTTACTGTAGCCAAAATACTGCTTGCTCAACTCCACTACTCTGTTATCGAGCTCCGCGATCTTAAATCGCTTATCTGCAAAATGACCAGCAATCGTCCCAATGCCATGTCCGATAATAAATGCATCTTCGAATAATGGGTCGTTAAACGCCATTAAGTGAATAATGGCCCGCGGATATTCAAACACGATGCGTTCCGGAAGATTCAAATCCAGCGCACCTTGGATCGCCGCATGCGAAAACTGTAGGACGCGAAAATTTCCCTTCTCGCCATATAATTCATCAGTGTCATAAACGGTTATTTCATGATTATTACTGAACTCTTTAAACAATAAATGCACATCAACGATCTCCTTTGAAGGTTAAGTTGTTAGTCTACAACTGAAATTATATACTAATATAACAATGATTGATGAGGTTCCACGATGAGGGGGAATCGGTTTACACTTTATTGTAGTATATCACTAGGTATAGTAGGTTATAGGAATTGGATCTAAGGATTGCGTTATAATAGGACCTATAGATTCAGAGTTAGTCTTCGTCTTTTGCTTAAACATTAATCATTAATCACTAATCATCTTGTCTACTAGGAGGAATGTTATGGGCATCATCTTTTCATTTTTGAAAAAGTATAGGGTTGCTTCAATTGTAGCTTTAAGCATGATGCTCATTGAACTGACTGTGGAATTACTCCAACCTTTTCTCATCTCCAAAATTATTGATGATGGAATCGTTAAACAGGATTTATCTGTCGTATGGTTGTGGGGTGGCGTGTTGGTGGGAAGCGCAATCTTCGCATTTATTGCTGGAATCTTAAGTTCATTCTTTGCTTCCCATGCGAGTCAGGGGTTGGGTTATGATCTTCGAGATCAATTATACAAGAAGGTACAGTCGTTCTCTTATTCTGTATTTAATCGATTCTCGACTTCTTCCTTAATCACTCGTCTGACAGGTGATATTTCACAGCTTCAGGATACCGTGTTTATGAGTCTACGGTTCATGACACGCGTACCTCTCGTGGTAATCGGAAGTGTGATTATGGCATTAATCGTGAATGTGAAGCTGGGATTGTTATTGACAATTACCGTTCCTATATTGCTGTTATTTGTTTTCTGGATGATGAAGAAGGCATCCGTGTTATTTCGGACGGTTCAGAATCGGCTTGATCATGTCAATGGCGTTATTCAGGAGAATTTAACGGGCATAAGATTAATCCGTGTCTTCGTACGTATGAGTCATGAAACGAGTAGATTTGCCAAATCTAGTGGAGAATTGATGAAAGGTACGATATCGGCGTTGCGACTAACGGAGAGTACCATGCCGTTTATTCTCTTCATGATGAATGCGGGGATCATTGCTATATTATGGTTTGGACGTAAGGATATCGCTACCGGAGGCGCAACAGTGGGCGAAGTCGTTGCGGTCGTCAATTATTCGTTACGAACGATTGGAGCTATGTCCGCGTTGTCATGGCTTGTCGTTACCTTCTCTAGAGCTTCTGCATCAGCTCAGCGGATCAAGGAGGTATTATCTACGGAGAATGCTACATATGAATTTATGTCTGATCCTAATGACAACAATAAAGTGAACCAGGCAGATCTGGAAGGCCGGGTGGAATTTGATGGCATTAGCTTTCAATATCCGGGTAGTGGAATTTCTGTATTGCAGGATATCTCATTTGAAGTAGGTGCAGGCGAGACCATTGCGATTATGGGAGCAACAGGAGCGGGTAAAACTTCGCTTGTTCAATTGATACCGAGTCTTTATGAGCAGGATAAGGGGGTTGTTCGGATCGATGGCGTCGATACACGGAAGCTTGATGTCTCGTGGTTACGTGGAGCTATTGGCTATGTACCACAGGAAGTGGTGCTCTTTACGGGCTCGGTCCGTGACAACATCGCTTGGGGTCTTGAAGATGCTAGTCTAGAGCAGATCAAGCAAGCTGCGAAGCGGGCTCAAATTCACGACACGATTGCACAGTTGCCGAATGGGTACGATACCATGCTTGGACAACGAGGGGTCAATTTATCTGGGGGCCAGAAGCAACGACTATCCATTGCAAGGGCTCTTGTCAGAAGCCCTAAGATTCTAATCTTAGATGACAGCACGAGTGCACTCGATGTGAGAACAGAAGCTGCATTACTTGAAGCACTAAAAAGCTTGTCCTGTACTACATTTCTAATAACGCAGAAAATCAGCTCTACGACTTCGGCTGATTTAATTCTATTACTTGATGAAGGTAGGCTGATTGAGCGAGGGAAACATGAGGACTTAATGGTAAGTTCTTCTCTATATCGCCGCATCTATGAATCTCAGTATGGGGAGGAGGCACAGCATGTTCAAAGCATTCATTGAGCCATTTCAGCATCCCGCACCGAAGCTTGATCAGGAGATGGATAACGGAGGGACTTCTGGGCGTAAGCCAAAGGCCAAAGCTAAAAATTGGTCAGGCACATTGCAAAGGATCTGGAGCTATCTTGCTCGTCGTAAAATAAAACTTAGCCTTGTTCTATTCATGGTTGTGCTTAGCTCTGCTCTTTCGCTTATGGGTCCATATCTGATAGGTATGGCTGTTGATGATTATCTGGGGGGAGCTGGGGGACAGACTTGGGTTCATTTCCTCATTGGATTGAGCACCGTATACGCGCTTTATTCACTTACCTCTTGGCTCCACAATGTTTGGATGATCGAGATCGCACAGGAGACCATCTATCGCATGCGGTTCGACTTATTCGCACATCTGCACAGACTCCCGATTCCATTCTTCGGTAAACGGCAACAGGGTGAGATTATGAGCCGATTGACGAATGATATTGAGAATGTCAGTTCAACGTTGAATAGCTCAGCCATTCAAATATTCTCTAGTGTATTGACACTTATAGGTACGGTTGCCGTGATGTTATGGCTTAGCCCTTTGTTAACATTGCTTACCTTTATCATTGTACCTCTAATGGTGGTGGGAATGCGCTGGATTACAAAGCGTACAGGTCCGCTCTATAAAGAGAGACAACGTAACTTAGGAGAATTGAACGGATATATTGAAGAGACATTGTCAGGTCAACGGATTATCAAGGCATTTTCCCAAGAGGAACGTGTCATTCGTGAATTAGCGGAGCGTAACGAGCGAATTAGACAATCTGGCTTCTGGGCGCAGACGATCTCTGGGTTCATTCCGAAGCTCATGAACGGACTGAACAATCTGAGTTTTGCAATTGTAGCGGGTGTGGGCGGGATTCTAGCCATTAAAGGCTCCATCACTGTCGGGGTTATTATTGTATTCGTTGAATATGCAAGACAATTCACGAGACCTCTTAATGACCTAGCTAACCAGTGGAATACTCTATTGTCTGCCATTGCAGGGGCGGAGCGTGTATTTGAGGTGTTGGACGAGGAGGTCGAGTCCAAGGATGAGGGGGCAGCGATAACCTTAGATACTCTAGAGGGCGCTGTTCGCTTCTCGGATGTTTCCTTCTCATATGATGAAGATGGGGTGGGAGAAACACTGTCCGGAATGAATTTCGAGGCCAAGCCTGGTGAAATGATCGCATTGGTGGGTCCAACGGGTGCAGGCAAAACGACATTGATTCAATTATTATCCCGATTTTACGATCCTAGTAGTGGGACTATTACCGTTGATGGGCGTGACATTACGACGATTCGACGGGAAAGTCTACGTTCACAAATGGCATTCGTTCTGCAGGACTCCTTCTTGTTCCAAGGAACCATCCGTGAGAATATTCGCTTCGGTAGGCTTGATGCAACAGACGAAGAGGTAGAAGAGGCCGCGAAGCATGCGAATGCCCATACATTCATTACGCGAATGACAGATGGATATGATAAAGTGCTTCGTGTGGATGGGAGTGGGATTAGTCAAGGGCAGAAGCAACTACTTGCTATTGCACGAGCCATTCTCGCTGATCCCTCGATACTTGTGCTTGATGAGGCAACGAGCAGTATTGATACCGTAACCGAGATTAAGATACAGGAAGGATTACAGCGACTCATGGAAGGTCGGACCAGCTTCGTGATCGCTCATCGGTTGAATACGATTCGGCAAGCAGATCGAATATTGGTGCTGAAAGAGGGACAATTACTCGAACAAGGATCACACGAAGAGCTGTTGGCACAAGGCGGATTTTATAGTGATCTATTTCATGGGGAATGGAAGCAAGAAGCTTAGCTTAGCGGCTGAAAACCAAAACCAGCGCTTGAGGAGTTAAGCAATTACTTAAGAAGATGGGGCCAGTCAAACGTCATCCTTATTTCCTGAAGTCTACATGCTTAAATGTTGATTTCATTTAACGGGAAATTCTCCTGTTAATGAAGGTGTGGACCTAGCAATTCTCTATCTAGCTGGAATTTCTCATGTTAATTCTACCGATTCTCCTTCGCTATAGCCTCATAGCGCCGAACTAGATGGAGGTATTCCAGTTAAATCATCTCTCAGCTAGTGTACTCGTCACATTAGCAGGAGAATTTCCTGTAATTTCACTTTCTGAAAACTCAAGCACTGATTTCAAGGTTGAGCCAGTCTTTCATTTGGAAATTTAAAACGGCTACTCTGGTATACATCGGAGTAGCCGTTTTTTTATTAAGAAAGGAGAAACGTCATTCTTATTTCCTAAATCATAGAATGCTGCCCTTTTCAGAAAGAAGTCGTTTATTCCTGATTAGTCTAGGAATTCACTACATCAAATAACACTCTAGCCACAAGATCATGATCGCAATTACCGAAGTTACGGCCATAAATGGTAAGACCGCCAGAATTGCCGGTATTTCAGAGTAATGCGACAATTGGGCAATATGGTCCAGGACATACCAGCTTTACGCGTTCTCTCGACGATAGTGAGGACATCATAGTGTATCATGCTAGAAATTATACCGAAATCGAAGGTGATCTTCTCTATGATCCGAATCGGCATACTCGGGCCCAAGTATTCACTTGGAACTTGAACGGAATGCCGAATTTCGGCTTTCCGGTACCGGATGACAGCCGAGAAGGTTAGAAGAGTGGAGTAGAAGTAGCAGTAGCAGTAGGAGCAGTAGCAGTAAAAGTAGACGTAGAAATAGAAGTAGCAGTAGCAGTAGCTGTACAAAGAGGTATGACTACTTAAGAAGACCGTGCATGGCTTATAGCCGATACGGTCTTCTTGAGTTTTCCTTCATCATGAATCATGAATTATGAATTATGAATTGTGATTGGAAATCGGCTCAGATGAAGCATGTCAATCTAAGTGAGTCCATTAATATATAGCTTTGTGTATTATCCGCCACTAGATTCCAATAGTTGTCTTAACTTAGATTCCGTTGTGGAATCTGGGGCAGGGGTATAAATGCTACAGCGTAAATCATCACTCCCATGAACCTGCAATGATGTTAAATGAAATAGCATTTTCCCAGCCTTGGCATGTCGGAATTCTAGCAGAACATCCGGTGCAGAACTCACATCGCTTTGTTCCCATAGATCATCGAACTGGGGATGTATCCCTCTCATCTCTTCGAGAAAGTTATTGTACCAGGGGTCCTCGACATACTGTCCATAATAAGCGCGGAATATAGCGAGATAACCCTTAACAAACTGTTCCCAATTGACGGCTAATCTCTGGAACTCTTTCCGAACAAATAATAAGCGAATCATATTGCGTTGCTCATATGGAATCTGTTCAAAGTCCATAAAGACATGAGATGCGGCTTGGTTCCAACCGACAATATGACACCGCCGATCAGAAATAAGGGTTGGACAGTGCTTAAGTTCTAAGAGGATCCTATTCAGTGAAGGACTGACCTGAGGTACGGCTTGTTCTTCGATCAGGGTAGTCCCAGGTCCTGTCTCTAATGCTAATGCATAGAGATATTTACGTTCATCCACGCTTAATTGTAGTGCTGTAGATATACAATCGAGAACGGAGGTAGATACTTTAATATTTCGACCTTGCTCTAGCCAAGTGTACCAAGTGGAGCTGACACCAGCTAACTGTGCGACCTCTTCTCTCCGAAGGCCTGGTGTTCTTCTACGTGTACCTACGGGTAGACCGACAGATTGAGGTTGGATTTTAGCTCGGTGTGTTTTCAGAAATGCAGATAATGCTTGAAGTCTCGTCTGATGATTCATTGTATCCCAACCTTTAATGTAGATAGGTTATGTTATTGTAGTACTAATTATACTATGATAAACAACAACTTGTAATAGGATAAATTTCATGGCAAGATACGTTCATAAGCCATTGTGAATGGAGGAAATAACATGGAGCAGGTAGTGATTACAGGTATGGGTGTGATCTCGCCCCTAGGTAATAATGTAGATACGTTATGGAAGCGTCTGGTTCAAGGAGAGTCAGGAATTTCTATTATTGATACATTTGATACATCTAACCACAAGACGAAAATTGCGGGAATCATTCGGGACTTCGATGCTGAGGCAAGATTTGGCCGTAAAGAAGCCAGACGTATGGATCGTTTCAGCCAGTTTGCTGTGGCTGCTGCGGAGCAAGCGGTAGAAGACTCAGGACTGATTCTTGAAGATATGGATAGAGAACGTTTAGGTGTCTATGTCGGCTCTGGTATTGGAGGTATACAAGTTCTACTTGAGCAGGCTAAGCTATTGCAAGAGCGAGGTCCTGCTCGTGTCAGTCCCACTTTAGTACCGATGATGATATCTAATATGGCGGCGGCATTGATTAGCATAAAGTTCGGGGCGTTAGGTCCAACAATGTCTCCAGTCACAGCTTGTTCAATCGGGAATACAGCGATAGGGGAAGCTGCACGTCTTATCCGCTATGGGGGAGCCGACGTGATTATTGCTGGAGGTACGGAAGCCGCTATCACGGAAGTATCTTTGGCTAGTTTTGGGAATGCAACGGCTTTATCTACTCGAAATGACGAACCAACGCGAGCAAGTAGACCCTTTGATGCGGGACGGGATGGCTTCGTTATGGGCGAAGGGGCAGGGATTCTTGTTCTTGAGTCATTGTCACATGCGCTACGTAGAAATGCCAGAATATATGCTGAAGTTATTGGGTATGGGGCAACTTCAGATGCCTATCATATGGTAGCTACACATCCAGAAGGAGAAGGTGCTTACCGAGCTATGCGATTGGCACTACAAGAAGCGAACATCCAACCAGAAGAAGTGGATGTTATTAGTGCACATGCGACAAGTACGGAGATTGGTGACCAGTCGGAAACACGGGCAATCAAAAAAATGTTCAAAGAGGCAGCATATCGTATTCCTATTACAGCCAATAAATCAATGATCGGTCATATGTTAGGAGCATCGGGTGGGGTAGAAGCTATCGCTCTGGTTAAAAGCTTGGGGACGGGGATCATTCCACCTACCATCAATTTAGAGCAGCCTGATCCAAAGTGCGATCTGGACTACGTACCGAATACAGAACGCCAAGCTAAATTGAATATAGGAATGTCTAATTCTTTCGGTTTTGGTGGACATAATGCTGTGATTGTTCTGAAAAATTATATACATGAATGACTTCATTATAGGTGCTGGAGGCAATCCACGAGGGTTGTATCGATATGAACCGCTATGTTTCCCATCGTTGCGGCTTTGAAATCGGAAGCTGAATATTAATAACAATGTTGAAATAGAACGTGCTGTCTCCAGGGGATATAGCACGTTCTATTTGTCTAGAGCTCAACCATCTTGTCTTTGGGAAACCCTAGGTTGAATGGATAAAACAACATTATTAATACATGTAATATAAACGTGATTTAAAGCGATTACAAAATCGTTTATATATAATGTACAATGAGGTTGGGGATTAATTGTTTTCTACTATATTTTAACTATGATGAGCATCAGGAGGGGAGAAGCATAAATTTGAATGAGAAGCTGAAGCAAGCATACGAACTTTTGGATTTGCCTGAAAATATTACACGTGAGGATTTAGAAAAGAGGTTCGATCTGCTCCTGAAACGGCAACGTTCCAGTTCTGCTGTAGGCAAAGTAACTTCTAATGAGGAGGAATTCCGGGCCTTTAAATTTATTCTTGATACATGGGATCAACAAGAAATTAAGGAAGAAGAGGATCGGAGGCTCGCGAAATGGGGCAGACTAGCAAGCCCGGCGCGTACCATAGAGAACTTTTTTCGATTATACAAAATGCATACGATAATATCCATCATTGTGCTGATTGTGCTTGTTTTTGGAGGGAATTCTCTGTATAAATATATGCAAGAACGGGAATATCAAGCCTCCTTGCCGCCGATAGATGCAAAGATCGTGTTTCTGGGCAATTATGAATCACAGGACCCCGAAGGGGAAAATGACGAGCTTAACAAAGCGATTCTGACACAGTATCCTGCTTGGAAACGGGTGGAGACTAGTATTATATATCTTCCGACTACAGGAAGCGGTACAACTACATTGGATATGACTTATCTGCAACGAGCCGTAGCGGTGCTGGCTTCTGAAACTCCGGATATTCTCATTATGGATGAAGCTGCTCTCCTCTGGGTCGGACAGCAAGAAGGACTTCAAGATCTGGATTTGGTTGTGTCAGCAAGGAAAATCCCTCAAGATGATACACGCCTGAAAAGGGTTGAGGAGGGGCATAGCCAACATGAAGTCGTTGGTATAGACATTACGGATACGCAGTTCGCCGCAAGCTTACCAATCAATTTTCTTGGCATGATCGCTGGTGTCCTGGCGGGCGAGGACACGAAGGAGAAGGCGCTGGATTTTATCGAACACATTATGGAATCAGATCAGCCGTAACCGCTTGGGCATCACTGCCAGCATAGTAGGATGGTATGCAATTTGGGACATTTCCTTATTGCCCTTTCTCCATGAAGAAGAAGAGATCTCCGTGATGCGGAGATCTCTTAGATGTTGAGCTGTATGAAGTTGGCATGGAGAAAGGGTCCATGCGAGGAGAGTTACCCCAAAATAAAGAGGCGTCCCGTGCCATTTGGATGACTTTTGGGACGCCTCTCTTAACAATGATCATACTGTGTTCAATGAATGATTAAATAGTTTTGTCTGTCTTGAAGGTATTCACAACCATATATAAGTCTTGTGAAATATCGAGTAGACCCTTAGCAGAAGCGGCAATTTCCTCTGTAGATGCCAATTGTTCTTCGGCCGCCGCAGCAACGGTCTGGGCAGTAGCCGAAGTCTGTTGAGCTACCGAACCCACATTATTAACTGTTGCGGCAACCTCTTCGGAACTTGCTGCCATTTGTTCAGCAGCGGCAGCCGTCTCCTGAACTTTAAGGGCCACCTTCTCAGAAGAGCTAAAGATCTGACCAAATGCTTTCTCAGCTTCACTGACTTCCAGCAAGCCTTCATTCACTTCAAGTAGGCCCTCATTCATGACCTGAACCGCTTTAGCGGAATCTTGTTGGATATTATTAATTAATTCGGTAATATCTTTAACGGATTGATCTGTCTGAGAGGCTAGTTGACGAACTTCGTTCGCAACAACGGCAAAACCTCTACCACTCTCACCAGCACGGGCGGCTTCTATGGCTGCATTCAGTGCCAACAGATTCGTTTGTCTTGAAATATTACCTATGAAAGTTGAAACCTGACCAATATTATGTGAATGGACTTCTAAGTCCTTTAGAACGCCATTTGCATGATCAACCGCTGTACTGACGGCCTGCATTTTATGTAGGACACGCTGCATTGAGTCTGTTCCCATTCTTGCATTATCCGTTGCAGATATAGAGAGCTCTGACACTTCGGATGCGGTTTCGGCTATTCTCTGAATGCCTACAGACATCTCATCCATGGCTCTGCTGCACTCAATTGAGTTTTGAGCTTGAATTTCAGCACCTGTAGCGACTTCTTGTACAGATATCGTAACGTGGTTCGAGGCATCGGCATTGTTCTTAGAGTTGGCAAGTAGTTGCTCAGAAGATGAAGCCACTTTATTAGAAGCATCTAGCATCTGATTAACGGATGCACGTAAATGCAATACCATACGATTGACAGAATCAACCATAGTTCCGAGCTCGTCCTTGTTTTTAACAACTATCGTTTCTACTGTGAGATCACCATCTGCAATACGATTAAGGGCTATAGATACTTTTTGGACGGGAATGGACACACTTCGAATGATTAACATGGCAATAGCGACAATAAGAAGGATCATGGCACTAATACTCCAGATGATTACTTTCTTAATAGAGTCAGATAAAGCTTTATTTTCCTTTTGAGCGGCTTCGGCGCCCTCTTGATTGAATAACACGATAGGTTCAACGAGCTGTTTTACATTATTAAGCGCGCTCTCAATGTTAGTCGTTGCTTCTTTCATTTCAACGGAGTAGAGCTTAGCATTTTCAAATACAGTATAAGCTTTCTTATAAGCGTTCCATTCTTGTTCTAATTGCGTAAAGTTAGCGGTGTCTACTTCATCAGCCAATGATTTTGTATAATCCAACAAGTTTTGATCAACTTCACTCATCGTACTACTTATATCCTTGAATAGTTCAGTACGCTCCTTAACGACTTGGTTGTCTAAGATTTGGTACTTCACGAAGTCTATATGTTCTACGCTATAGTGAATATTGTCTATCGTCGAGATCCCTTTCATCCATTCTTGTACAATTTTATTCGTATTCTTTTGGAGATGTTGCATCGTCAGGATATTCATCCCACCGAATAGACCCACCAGAACCACAACACTGACAAATACCGCCACAAATTTAGTCTTTACTGTTATTCGCATGTAAAGTACTCCCCTCACAGTCCAATTTTCTATCTCTCTCTTTAGGTTATATCGTCATTTTATAGGTGAAAAAGTGAAAAATAAACCCCTCTTGGGTAATTATGAAAAATAAATTCAGTGATTCAGAAAATTACTGTAAATTACTGTAATGATACATTAATAATTTCAATTATTCATACTAAGAATAAGGGAATAAGGATAAAAAAAGGCAGCATAAGCTACCTTTTAAGTGATTACTATGGGTATATTCAACTTACATTTAGTGTTTCAAAATAAACTCATCCAGCATCTTTCCATCCACATCGTAGGCCTGATAAGTAAGTGTTGCACCATGGATATGAACACCTGCGTACATCTGCTTGTTATATTGGAAATGAACTTGCTGGTAGAATTGATCTTCTTTTTTATCATTGAACTTTTGTCCCGAAGCTAGGGGTGTAACATAGACTGTTCCTTCTCCATCTTCCACGATCTTGTTATCTTTCAAAGGGTATGATCTTGAATATTCATGATTGTGACCCTGCAATACGAGATCGACCCCGAATTCGTCGAATAGGGGAACCCAGCGTTTAACGACTTTTTCATCCTGATTACCTCCGTAAGCGGGACGGTGCATCGCTACGATAACCCAAGCTTTATCCGTTGCGGTAAGATCTTGTCTGAGCCACTCCGTTTGATCTTTGACGCTTGATTCTGTATTCATAAAGACGAAATGAGCTGTTCCATAATCGAATGAATAGCTTGTACCGGAGATCGTGTCTTCAGATCCATTACTAGGAACGTTGAAGTGTGAAACAAAGCGATCAGCGACCTTATCCACTTCGTCATGATTACCCGTGACGGGCATCAAAGGATAACGTGTTATCCATGGACTTGCTTTGCCGAAGAAATTCTCCCAAGCGGATTCATCCTCAGGGTATTCGGTTAAGTCCCCTCCATGTACAATGAACTGTGCAGTTGGAAAGGTCTTGAAAGCTTGATCCAGTGTGTTTCCCCATAACTTGAAATCTTGCTCAGTAATGCCTTGTGAGTCCGTCACATTAATGAAGCTGAAGTCGGTAACATCCTCAGCCTCTGTCGTAAATAATGCGGGTTCGCTCCAACCTTCAGCATCTCCATCACCTACTTTATAGGCATAGGTTGTACCGGGCTTAAGACCCGTTATATTGACCTTATGAACGCCCTCCATGATCCCATTTCCAATGTCTAGCGTCGTTGTTGTACCTTTAGTCGTCGTAACCCCTTGTTCTTGTAGGGACTCCGTATTAGATCCCTTAATCCACTGAATGACGGTATCAGCATCAGCACGTTTCGTATACCAAGTAAAGGCACGGCTAGTCATGGGATCATCCTTAAAAGTGGTCACTAGTGAAGTGGGCGTAGTGGGTGAATTTGTTGGGGTCTGCTTCATTTCTATATAAGCAAATACAATAACTAGCAGAACTAACAATGCGCCTAGTATCCAGTATCCTTTTTGTCCGCTCAAATGTAATTCCTCCTAAACATTTAACGTACATAACTTAATTTTTAAAGCTTAACGGTCAGGATTAACGAAGTCAAATAAGGCATGAGGAGGCTAATCTCAAGTTAGCTAATCGTAGTAAGCTGCCCGTAGAAACATTCAGCGAACACTCAGTTGCTTTTAAGCTAGCAATAATCTTCGTCATGTAAAGTAATTGTAAAGCGAGTGTAAAGGATGTAGTGAAAAGGGGTGAAACATAATGAATCCAAAACTGAAATATCGCCATGAGTTAAAATACAACATTAACCAACATCAATATCTGATCATACGACAACAATTGAAGAATTTGTTGAAGCAAGATACCAATGCTAATTCAACAGGAGAATATCATATTCGGAGTTTGTATTTTGATGATATCGACAACACGGCGCTCCATGAGAAGTTAGGCGGAGTTCGGGATCGGGAGAAATATCGGATTCGAATTTATAACTTGTCTGATCAGGTTATTCATTTAGAGAAGAAGATTAAATTCAATGAATATATTACGAAGATCAAAGAATCTATCACGAGAGAAATGGCAGACGATATTATAAGTGGGAATTACGAGGTGCTGAATATTCCAGAGAAGCCATTGCTATATGAGATGTATGGAGCCATGAAGCACAAGCTCCTTCGTCCGAGGGTCATCGTGGATTATGTGCGTGAAGCCTACATAGCACATACGGGTAATGTTCGGATTACATTTGATAAACATCTGAAGACAGGATTGAATTCTATAGATTTGTTCAATCCGGATGTGCCTACCATTCATGCGCTGGATCATCAGACCCTTGTATTTGAAATCAAGTATGACGAATATCTTCCTGAATATATTAGGGCAGCCGTTCAGAGCAATGGCTTACTCCAGCAATCCAACTCGAAGTACGTTATATGTAGGAAACACCTTAAACTTAACAATTGGGAGGATCAATAATTATGGATCAGACAACAACACAGGCAGCAACCGACGCAACAACTAATTTTAGTGATGTTATTAAAAACTCGGTGCTGACGAACTTCAGCTCAGATATCAGTATTGTAAAAATGTTACTTACCATGGCTATTGCGTTCTTAATCGGGTTATTTATCTTTATTTTGTACAAGCGTGTATTTAGTGGAGTTCTATACTCTAAGAGCTTTAACGTAGCTTTGATCGGGATGACCTTAATTACTTCATTGGTTATTATCGCAATCAATTCCAGCTTAGTATTGTCGCTTGGTATGGTTGGTGCACTGAGTATCGTACGTTTCAGAACGCCTATCAAAGATCCAATAGATCTGATCTTCTTATTCTGGGCAGCTGTTGCAGGTATTGTCACAGGTGCGGGATTCTATACACTAGCTATCATTGGTTCGGTTATCATCGGGCTTGTATTATTTATCTTTATCAAAAAGGCTTCGTTCGAAACGCCATACCTGCTTGTTATTAGCTGCCAGGGGAATGAAAGCGAGAAGTCTGTGCTTGAGAAGTTAAACACTTCGGTTAAACGCTTCAACGTGAAACAAAAAACAGTAACTGCTGGAAATATCGAAATGACGCTTGAAGTAAGATTAAGCAATGATGAATCGAGTTTCGTAAATCAGATCACGGAGCTTGATGGGGTAAGAAATGCCGTTCTAATTAGCTACAGCGGCGATTATGTCTCACAATAAAGGGGGGATGAAGAGATGAAGTTCAGACCCGTTGCTACAATCGTCGTATGTGTCTGCGTTGCTCTCGTGGTTATTGGAGTCACCACCTATATCTCTAGCCATTCTGAGAGTGAGACAGTCAGTGGTAAAGCAAGTTCTTCGGTAGTTGAGAATACGAAGAATATTACAGCAAACGTATTTCCAAAAGATAAAGTCATCGATGTGAAAATTACGATTGATGAAGATGATTTCCAGAGTATGATGGACAATGCTTCAGCAGAAGAAGTAAAGTTGGCTTCCGTAGATTACAATGGGATGCATTTTGACAACATTGGTGTTCGTACTAAAGGTAATCTTAGTTTACGAAGTGTAGTCAGTATGGACGATTCGGATCGATATAGTCTGAAATTGTCATTCGATGAATATCTATCTCAAACGTTGTATGGTGTCAGCAAAATTAATCTGAATAACGGCTATAGTGATGCCAGCTATATGCGCGAGTATTTAACCTATGAATTAGCGGAACAAATGGGCTTACCAACACCGGGATATTCTTTTGTTAATGTCTATGTGAATGATGAGCTCTATGGATTCTATCTAGCGGTACAGCAAGTGGATCAGCAGTATCTTGAAACCAACTTCGGTAATTCTTATGGAGCGTTGTATAAAGGAGAAATGACTGGATCGGGTAGTGATCTTCTATGGATTGACGATAAGACCTCATCTTATTCAGGACTCGCTATGAAATCTGAATCTTCCAATGACGATATTCTAATCGATATGATTGACGAGTTGAATAACGGTACGGATATTGAGAAATATTTGGATGTTGAGGAGGCGCTGGGGTACATTGCACTCCAAGTGGTTACCAACAACACGGATAGTTATATAGGCGGTAATAAACAAAATTACTATCTGTATGAGGATGACGGGATATTCAAAGTTCTGCCATGGGATTATAATATGGCCTTTGGCGGCTTAGGCGGTATGATGGGTGGCGGTGGTTCGGAACAATCATCGAGTCTCTTGATTGATGAACCTACGCAAGGGACATTAGCTGAGCGCCCTCTCGTTGCTAGACTGCTTGAAGTAGACGAATATAAGGAGAAATATCATGAAATTATTCAAAATGCGACGGAAGGTTATCTTGCTTCCGCTACATTTAAAGAACGTGTGACGCAAGTATCGGATATGATCGCTTCTCACGTGAAGACAGATCCATCCGCTTTCTATACTTATGCAGAGTATGAAGCTGGAGTGGAAAAGCTGATCAGTATCAACGATAGTCAAGTGAGCAATATTAATCAGCAGCTTGATGGCACGATTGCTTCTTCCGGTGACGGAAGTGGTAGTGGTGGCGGTATGGGGGGCGGTGGCATGGGCGGTGGCCGGACGCGAACAGCCAATCGAGCTGATGCTACCGATGCTACCGCGGCGATGGCTGTGCCTGATGGCCAAGCGGGAGCAGGAGGCGTAGCACCGATCGGCGAAGCAGGCCAAGCGGGAGCAGGAGGCGAAGCACCGACTGGCGAAGCAGGACAAGCGGGAGCAGGAGGCGAAGCACCGACTGGCGAAGCAGGCCAAGCGGGAGCAGGAGGCGAAGCACCGACTGGCGAAGCGGGCGGCTTCGATCGGGGGCAAGGAGGATTTCCAGGTGGAGGCCAAGGTGGGGGACAAGGAGGATTTCCAGGCGGCGACTTCGGCGGCTTTGGTAATCAAGCTAATAGCACACCACAAGGAACGATGAAGGACGTCTTCATTACGCTTGGTGCATTAGTAGTGTTAGGATTGTCCTGTGTATTCGTTATCTTCTATAAGAGAAAACGACTTTAAAACGATGTAGACAAAACTAGACAGTAGGCAAGGGTTACATCCTTGGCTACTGTCTTAGTTTTTTTTGTCTATCCTATAGGAACCCTAAATAGGGTTGACGAGTCAGTTTCTACAACGATATGATGAATGAACGTCTCTCGATGCTGAAGTCTGATAACTATAGGAATTCACCTTTTGAGTCGTTTCAACTTATTATAGAAGAAAGTCTGAAATAGATATTTTTGCGAGAAGAGAGGATTGATAGTCATGGAAAAATTCACTTTTTTTTGGAGTGCGAAATCACCCTTGTCACAGGGGTATCCATCCACCTTTGTCATAGATGGGAACACCTTTAATTGTGCGGAGCAATATATGATGTATGAGAAAGCGTGGTTGTTTGGTGATGAGGATATAGCGCATCAGATTCTAGCAGCACCTTCTCCGGAAGTGCAGAAGCAGCTTGGACGGAAGGTAGCGCCATTTAATCAACAAATGTGGACCAAACATTGTAAACAGATTGTACATGATGGAAATTACGAGAAGTTCACGCAGAACGAAGAATTGCTGTCGAAACTTTTGGATACAAAAGGTACAACATTGGTAGAAGCGAGTCCGTTAGATCAGATCTGGAGTGTAGGACTAGCTGAAGACGACCCTCGAATTCATAACCGTGAAACGTGGCAGGGCACGAATTGGTTAGGTGAAATATTGACTGATTTAAGAGAAGAATTTCTTCAAAGTAAGAAATAGTATTGTGAAATATTTCGATTGTATAATCATACCTTTAAAGGTATGATATATGTAAGTAATTGTCGAAATATGTAAATTCGGGAGTGGTGGATTTTGTTGAATTTATGGCCATATCTCATCTTATCTGTGTTTGAGACTAGCGCTATGTTCTTTCTATCATTCAAGATATTCAAGATTGACTTGTTTCTTAAGGAGATTATATTTGCTAGTTTAATGATGGGTTTTATTTCCTACATATTAAGAAATGACTATCAACTGGATCAAGTAGACATCGTCTTACAATACGTGCTCATGATTTGTTTTCTATGGCTTTTGTTCAGAATCCATATATTCTATGCTGCTATCATGACGGGGATGGGTTATCAAGCCTATTTACTAATTCAGACTTCCTTGTATTCCATCATGGATCGTATCGGTATTTCATTCGATAATTTCCAAGCGAAATTAAGTGTATATACGTTAGTTCTTCAAGCATTATCCGCATTGACGGCAATATTAATTGGAATTTACATAGGTAAGAAACGTAAGGGTTTCGACTTCGTTCCAGATAAACCGAACGGTAAAATTTATATTAGCTCTAGAGATAAGATTTTGTTTGCTTTAAATATTCCATCTGTTCTCATTCTCATCTCGGCCATCTACCTTGCCAACTATTTTCCAAAATGGTTTTTTTTAGAATCGTTTGCGTATGCTCTAGTATTGTACGGTTATCTATATATATCTTATAAGAAGGATAGAAGTAATGATGAAAACTTTGGCTTATAAAATCGCATCCTTAATTAAGCGAACTGATCCTGAAGGAACGCATTCTATTGAAGTCATGCAGTATTCACTTGGTATTATCCTTAATACAGTATTCATTTTCGTTACTTCGATACTTTTGGGATGGGTCACTGGAAGAATGGGAGAAACCGTACTCGTATTTCTTGGCATAGGTATATTACGCATGTGTTCAGGTGGGACGCATTTAAAGTCTGCATGGGCTTGTAACATCGTTTCTATTGTCATTTGTGTAGCCATTCCGCATTTGTCGCTATTCTTTGGTAGCATGTTGATATATATGAATGTTGCGAGTCTTGTGATCATGCTATGGTTTGCACCAAGACCTGATGCTAATGTTCATATTTCTAGGAAAGCATATCCTTGGCTAAAGATTGTATCTGTCCTGTTGGTAGCCCTTAATTTTATTATAGGCTCATCTGTTGTAGGACTAGCATTTCTAGTGCAGTCCTTGACAATTATCCCTTTGCGAAGGAGGAAAAGTCCATGAAAAAAGTGACTGCTCAATATGCTTCTAAAGCTCTGGCATCATCTGCTAAACTTTTCAATGCTGTACTAAAACCGTTTTTCCACAGCCCAGAAGCGCCACAAGAGCTCCGCAAGTAATTTGATGAGGGTGGGGAAATTATGCGTGTTCTGAATAAAGACGGGTCTTCCTACGAAATTCAGGAAGATGAGATATTGTATTTCTCCAATCATAAGAATACAATATTCGTTCATAGCAAAGAAGGCGAATTCTTACTCCCCACCACACTGTCCGATCTATATGCCGCCTATCAATGTAAGGGGTTCGAACGTCTTGATCGATCTAATGTTGCTAATATAGACAATATTACCGATTACGATCAAGATCGAAAGGTTGTATTCTTCGGTTCCAAGCAAGTTTTCACAACGGTATCAGAATCCAATGAACCAAGAATTAAGAAATATCTGGCTGGGACTAAAAAGAGCGTAACCCCTTAGGGTTATGCTCTTTTTAAGTAGATTTATTATTGTTCCATATTATCCATCATTTGTAAAGAAAAATTCAGAGGGTGAAAATAAGGAGACAGATGAAGGGTAGAATGGTACTCTTTTACAAGAATTAGATGTAAAAATAAATTTTTATGGCTTGTGGAGGAATAAGATGAAAAGTAAATTTCTACCGTCTCCTCGTCCTTCAGCGCTCGAGTCGCTGAACGATCAGCAACTGCTAAATATTTATGAGTTAGCGGTTCATGCAGAGACTTCAATCGATTTTATTGAAATACTGGAAGAAACTTTGGAGAAAAGGCACATTAACTATAAAAAGTAGTTATACAAGTTTGGATTGTGGTTTGAGGTGCAACGTTTCTTTTCTATCCTGATTGCCGACAGGTGGATGAAGTGTCATGATTAGAATTAGTGAGATCATGCATAAAGCACCGATGACGATAAATGTGGGTTTGAATCCACCTAGATAAGAGGCAATAAAGGAGCCAGAGAGTGCGCCTAGTCCAAAACCTTGGTAGATGATCCCATAGTTTTTGCTGTGGTTCTTCATGCCGAAGAAGTCTCCGACAATGGCTGGGAACACCGTAATATTACCCCCGAAACAGAATGCAATTCCAGCTACACAGGCAAAGAAGATGCCGAAATTCAATTGAGCGAAGCTCAGGACTAGAACGGCAACGGTAGTTAGAGCAAGAGAACCTGCAACGACACGCAAACGTCCCACTTTGTCAGATAAAGCCCCAAGAATAATACGACCAGCCGTATTAAAGATCGCAATCATAGCAACAGCGTTCGCAGCGGTACTAATACTAAGTCCAGCCATCTGTACACCTATATCTTTGACGATCCCGATGAGATAGAGTCCACTCATACATGCGGTGAAAAAGGTAATAAATAATATATAGGCTTCTTTGGTCTTCAGCATTTCTTTGACACTGAAATTGACTTCAGAGCCTTTTAGATGTGGCGAATTGTTCACGTTCACATTTGTGTGATTTTCCTGTATAGGGATAGGGGCTTCCTTAACCAGTTGGGCGCCAACAACAACCATGATCATTACGATGACTCCCCATAGTAAGAAAGCTTGTGATACCCCCATAGAACTGATAAAGCCTGAGTTAATGTATTTAAAAATGAGACTGCCCATTCCAAATGCACCGACAGACACCCCAGAAATCAAACCCTTCCGTTCAGGAAACCATTTAATGAGGTTGGAAAGAGAAGTAATATAAGCAATACCATCCGCGAATCCTACAACTACACCAGCCAGCAAATAGATGAGCGCTAGTGAATGAACTTGAGAGCTGGCCATTAAACCGAGTCCGAGTACAACCCCCGCTATGGATATCAGTTTGCGAATGCCCCATTTATCTTGTAGTTTACCTGCAAATAGCGTAGCAATGGCTAGAGAAAAGCTAGTTATGGAGAAGGTTGTGGCTACAGAACTGAGTTCCCAGCCGAATTTAGATACTAGAGGTTGATTGAATAGGCTCCATGTATAAATCGTGCCTAGTCCCATTTGAACGATGATTGTTCCAAGTACAATAAGCCAGCGATTCATAGTTGTATTTTTCATTGTGACTGCCTTCTTTCTCATGATGTTAACCCTTACATTCCGTATTATAATACAGGGATCGAGGTACAAACGGTTTTGGGAATGAGATGCATAGAGGACAGTATTAAATGCATTTAAATGTTCATGATTTGCCTGAATTCTTTGATCTTACTGCGGCTTACAGGTACTTCATAGTCTAAATCCTTCATTTTTAAGATGTAAGTGTTGTTAAACCATGGAATAATCTCTCTTATTTTTGAAATATTTATGCTATATGAGCGATGACAGCGGAAGAACACATCGAGGGGAAGGCTGTTGTGGAAATCAGATATACTCATATTCAGGGTGTACTCTTCATCTTTGGTATAGACGAAGGTCACTTTCTCCTGAGCTGAGGCATAATAAATATCGTCGATATCGACAACAATAATTTTCTCATTTTTCCACAAATTGATTCGATTCTTCACGGATGTTCGTTCAACTGGACTGAGCTTATTGGGTCCTCGTTCCCGCGCATAGGTAGCTTGTAGTTTATGAAGCATGGATGTAATTCGGGATTCATGATATGGCTTCAAAATGTAGTCAAAGGCTTCAATCTCAAAAGCTTCGATCGCATGTTCCTTGTAGGCTGTAATGAACACGATATAAGGCTTCTCAGAGAATTTACTGATACTCTTGCCAAGCAGAATACCGTCCAATGATGGGATGCTAATATCCAGAAATATAACATCCACATCGTTATCTTGTACAAATTTAAGTGCATCTATTCCGTCCTCAAATTGTCCGACGATCTCGATATCACTGTGTGTTTTAATTAAATATTCTAATTCCTCTCTTGCTAAATATTCATCTTCTACTAGGATTGCTTTCATCGGATCTCCTTCTGAACATAGAAATGGATTTTTGTTCCCTTTGTGAGCCTAGTGATGATCAGGCCTCTGCCATAAGTTAGCTTAACTCGTTGGTGTACGTTGTATAGCCCAATTTTGTGGTCCGGGACTTGGTCATGATAAATGTTATAAATCATATCTTCTTCGATCCCTGCACCGCTATCCTCAATGGAAATTAATACATGTTGTCCTTCATCCTTGACCCGTATGATGACTGTTCCTGGCCCTTTGGACTTGAGAATACCATGCACAATGGCATTCTCCACTAAGGGTTGGATGATAAGACTCGGAATTTGTACACTAATATCATCAATATCGTACGAGACTTGGAGACGACTTCCGAATCTAGCGGTTTCAATCTCAACATAGTCACGGACTTGCTGTAACTCTTTATTGATATCAATGAACTGGTCATTTAATTCTAGGTTATACCGCAGATAACCCGATAAATTAACAATTAGCTCCCGTGCTTTGTCGGGGTTAATACGAATCGAGGATATAATCGCGTTCAGTGCATTGAATAGAAAATGTGGGTTGATCTGGCTTTGCAACGCTTTTAACTCTGCCTTGTTAGCCATTTCTTTGACTTGCTCAATTCGGGATACTTCCATCAGTGTGGAGATGATTTGAGACAGACCGATCGCCATGGTTTGCAAGGGGTAGGTTATTTTGTGGGCCTTATGATAATAAATTTTTAAGGATCCAGTAACCTCACCTTTCTCTTTAAGCGGAATAATAATGAGTGATTTAACTAAGGGGTTTTTATCATTTTCATCATTGTTTCTAATGGTAATTTCACCGCTTCGGATCGTTTCTTTCGTCGCATCACTAATAATTTCATTACCTAGATTGTATAATTGTGAACCCAATCCTACATAAGCCAGAATATTGCGCTTGTCAGTTATGGCAACGGCATCCGCTTGAATGTCATCTCTGATGATTTCACATATCTTACTGAGCGATTGCTCGTTAATAGAACGGAAATAAGGAAGTGTCTTATTGGCGATATCAAGCGCTAGCTTAGCTTGCTTAGCAGCAAGGGTATCTTTCTCATTCTCAACACCTTGTATAAGCAAGACAATCAGCCCGACACTAATCTCTCCAAGAATAAGTGGAGTAGCAATCTGAGATACAATATTTACACCTAGAGTATGAGGATCTGCAATAATCAGAATGAGGATCATCGTTAAGGCTTCACACAACATCCCCGCAATGATACCAGCTATCCATTGTTTCTTTTTACTTATTTTGATATGAATATATCCAGCCACGACGCCAGCCACGATACTAGCGATCAGACAAGGCAGAGAGGTAATTCCATGGATATCGATGACATATCGGTGGATACCTGATAGAACCCCTGTACTGATCCCGACAATAGGTCCGAATAGAATGCCACCTGACATGACGGCAATGATCCGGACATTGACTAATGAACCTTCCACATTGATTCCTGAGTATGTACCGAGAATGGCGAATAGACTGAAGATGGCAGATAATATGATTAGATGTTGGCGATTGTGGATTTCTTTCTGGAAAATTTCCTTGAATTGCGGAATGAGAGTCAGAAAGAATAAACAAGATAGGAGTAAAGACGCACGTTCGAATTGTTGTAGAAGAATTATATAGTTAGCATGCAATTGAGGTTCCTCCGGGTGATGGAAGTTAGGATTGGCTCGTACGTAGGGTGATGTCCTAAGCTCCATATATTTGATCTGGTTAGTGTTCTCTATTATCTGCTATTCATTGCATAAATCAAACATCCTTATATGGAGCACAAAAGGACCTCGACGGGTTTCTTTCTTCCGTAAGGTCCTTTAGATTAGCAAATCTACAATAGATAGTTCATTGGAATGTTATTTCTCAGTGATCTTGATGTCATTGATCGTAACTTTCTCTAGAGGAACCTCGCCTGACTCAACAGGTGTGGCAGCAATGTTCATGACTACATCCATGCCTGTACTTATTTTACCGAATACATTGTAGTTAGGCTGTAGTCCAGTACTATCTGCGCCAGTACATATGAAGAATTGACTACCATTCGTATTGGCACCAGCATTTGCCATAGCTACAATACCAGGCTCATATTCGTGTTTGGGCTTCTCATCTTCGAATGAATATCCAGGACCACCTGATCCGTTACCATTAGGATCACCTGTCTGGATCATGAAGGATTCCATAATGCGATGAAATAGTATACCTTCATAGAAACCTTGCTTCGCTAGAAATACGAAATTGTTTACTGTGAGGGGTGCATCCTTAGCATATAAATCGATCGTAAAGGTACCCTTTGATGTTGTAACTTCAGCTTGATAGGTCTTGTTAATATCAATCTCCATTGCAGGTGGCTTGTCCCAGCTCATGGGTGCAGGGGTGGTCTGACCTGTCTGTTCGGTTGGTTCTGTTACTTGCTCTTCTGCTGCTGTCTCATTCTTTCCACAAGCAGCTAACAAGAGGACTACTGACATCACCATAATTAGTGATAAGAATATACGTTTCTTTTTCATGAAATTTTATTCACTCCTTCATAACAAATCTTGTCTTATCATATCTATTTTTTGCAACAAAATCTAGTTTTCCTTTGGTAATGCCCCAAAATGTACCTTAATTGAAACTTCTATACAATAGAAACGTTTAAGATGGAGAGAAGTAAGAATACAGAATGGGGGTAAGAGCATGTTTGAAGACCTGAATCTTAGGCTCGCTGTAGTGAAGGAAAAAGGCCGTAACTACGAGAAATGGGAGCAACGACTTGAGTTATTAGAGGCTGAGCGCGCTGAACAAGAGGAGCAAGCACGTAGATGGAAAGAGAAGCTTAGCGAGGAAGAGAATGATGTTGAAAAACTGACAGGTATGACCTTATCTAACCTTATCTACAGTATAATCGGTAAGAAAGAAGAAAAGTTGGAGCGTGAACAAATCGAGGTACTTGAAGTGAAATTGAAATATGATGAGAGCGCTCGTACATTGGAAGATATAGAGAACCAAATGGAGAATATTCGGAACAATATGGAGCGAATATACGACTGGAAAGTCGAGTATGAGCAGATTATGCGTGAGAAGGAACAATATATTATCCACCATAATCGTGAACTTATGGAGGCTGCTGAAGCGCAAACAGATCTAACTCTTAAGCTAAAGGAATTGAAAGAAGCTATTAATGCTGGGACTTCTGTTATGGAAAGACTTAATTATGCAATAGAAGGACTTGAATCTGCCAGCAATTGGGGGACTTATGATATGCTGGGTGGAGGAATGTTATCTACGCATATTAAGCATAATCGTATCGATGAGGCCATGGATTATCTCCATAATGCTAGAAGGGCAATGGGCCAATTCGAGAAGGAACTCCATGATGTTCAGATGTCCTTGTCTGTTGATATTGATATTGGGACGATTCTTAAATTCTCAGATTACTTCTTTGATGGATTTATTTCGGATTGGATGGTACAGGGACGAATTAACGATACATTGTCTAAAGTCGAGGATAAAGCAACGGCAATTAGCCAGCTACTTCGGCAACTGGACGAAGAGTACGTTAGTCTAGAACTTGATCTAGCCAGTAAGAAACGGCAATATATATCGATTATCGAGCAGGCACACTAATAAAGTTATATGGGAGGCAAAATAAACATGAGTTTTTTTGACAAGCTGAAATCAGGTGTATCTGAAGCAGGGAATAAAGCCAAGGTAGCTGTGGAAGTGAACCGCCTCAAAATGCAGAATAGCTCCAAACATAGGGAAATTGAAAGGCAGTATCAAGAAATTGGACGTTCTGTTTTTGTTGCGCTAACGACTGAGGATGAGACGATTAACCTAGAAGAGCTACATCCTTATATTCAGCAAATCCTAACGTTGCAAGATGAGATTCAACGGAATCAAGCTCAGATGGGGTCAGCTGGGGATGAGAAGCAGTGCGTATGTGGAGAAAGGATGGCCCTTGAGACACGTTTCTGCTCAGCATGTGGTCATCAGTTCGATGTCATTGATATAAGCTAGGTTTTATTGTTGGAACTTGGATAAACAGCGCGTGGCCGATACACAATCGGTTACGCGCTGTTTACGTTTCTTTAAAGCCGAATTAGAAAGACATAACCATGCTAACAACATCATATATTCCAGAGGGTATGTCTGTGATGAATTGGTGTGTTAGGAGTGTGATATATGGCTAAGCCTATTAACTTCAAGGTGACCTTTGATGAGGTACCAGAACCCATAAGACAAGATGGTGCAGGTGCCACGGACCCTGGACCACGAGATATCCTGCGGGCTTTGGAGAACCCTGATATGCTTGTTCCTCCAATAACCGATGCGGGTACGGTGCCGAACTTACGCTTCTCGTTCTCTGACACAAATATGATTCTTAAACATGGGGGTTGGTCGAGGCAGATTACGTCAAGGGAGCTCCCGATCGCCACCACACTCGCAGGTGTTAACATGCGTTTGACACCCGGAGGGGTAAGGGAGCTACACTGGCATAAACAGGTGGAATGGTCCTTTATGACCGTAGGAAGAGCCAGAATTACGGCAGTGGATCAGAATGGGCTTAATTTCATTGCAGATGTAGGTGTGGGTGATTTGTGGTATTTCCCTCCAGGGATTCCACACTCCATTCAAGGGCTGGAAGAAGGATGCGAATTTCTACTCGTATTTGATGCGGGTGACTTCTCCGATTTAGATACCTTTACGATCACTGACTGGTTTGCACATACACCGAAAGAGGTACTGTCCGCCAATTTTGGTGTGCCTATAAGTGCATTTGAAGATATACCAACACAGCAAAAGTATATTTTTCAAGCCGAAGTACCCGGTCCACTAGAAAGTGTTGCCATTCCAGATCCATTCGGTACAAGAAACTTTACGCATAACCTACTTGGTCAGACCCCCATTACATCACCAGGGGGTTCAGTCAGAATCGTGGATTCTACCAACTTTCCAGTATCAGAACAAATTGCAGCTGCTTTGGTAGAGATTGTGCCGGGTGGTATGAGAGAATTGCACTGGCATCCTAATAACGATGAGTGGCAGTATGTTCTGACTGGAACTGGAAGGATGACAGCCTTCGCTGCTGACGGAACAGCACGTACATTTGATATCAGAGCGGGAGATGTAGGGTATATGCCGTTTTGTTACGGACACTATATTCAGAACACGGGTACGGAAACATTATGGTATTTAGAAGTATTCAAAAGTAACCGCTATGCAGATATATCATTAACGCAATGGATGGCATTAGTGCCTGATCAGTTAGTGCGAGATAATCTGAATGTGGGATCTGAGTTGATGAACGCTTTACGTAAGGAGAAGTGGCCTGTCGTGCGATTTCCTGGGTATACCTACGGTACCTAATGAGTAGCTTCCAGATTGTGCTAGCGATCAACAAGAATAGAGGTCATCCCCAAACACAGTCTTGATTAGAGGCTGTGTTTAGGCTTGTTTGATGGTCAAGGTATATTACATCAAATAACGAAGGTAGATGTATACCGTTGATATCATAATAGACAGAATCATGAGCGGGAATCCGTATTTTAAGAATTGCATAAATGTAATGGGGTGGCCTTCTTTGGCAGACATGCCTGCAACAATAAGGTTGGCGCTTGCCCCAATCAACGTTCCATTCCCTCCTAGGCAAGCTCCTAGAGCTAAACTCCACCATACAGGTTCAAGATTCGATATGCCCATCGTGCCCATATCCTGAATCAGTGGAATCATGGTCGCTACGAAGGGGATATTGTCCACGAAGGCTGAAGCGATCGCACTAAGCCATAGAACGAGCAGAGATGTTGCAGCTATATTACCGCCTGTTAGAGCAATCGCTTGTTCAGCTAAGGCGCTTATGACACCTGTCTCGATGAGCCCTCCGACGAGTACGAATAGCCCTACGAAGAAAAAGATCGTGGTCCACTCTATTTTGGCAAAAGCTGCCTCTAAGAAATGTTCTCCTGTCAGAAGAAGGAGTAGAAAAGCTCCCGATAAAGCAACGGTGGCCGATTCTAAATGTACTAGTTGATGCACGAAGAATCCGATGATCGTCAGACCTAGCACAGCTAAACATTTGATAAGAAGAGTGCGGTTCGTGATCACACTCTTCTCATCGATGTTCATGATATTCTGTCTTAATTCAGATGTTGTCTTCAATTGTTTACGGAACATAAGAACAAGAATAGGAATAATAATAAGCATAATGATGATGATGACAGGAGTTAAATTTTCAATGAAGGCCATAAAGGTTAGTTCCTTAACAGCACTCCCAATCATAATGTTGGGTGGATCTCCAATCATAGTAGCTGTCCCACCGATGTTAGAGGCTAGGATCTGCGCAAATAAATAGGGGAAAGGATTAACTCTTAATTGACGGGTTATGCTGAAGGTAACAGGAACCATCAATAACACGGTAGTTACATTGTCTAAGAATGCCGAGCTAAGTGCTGTAATCAGCGTAAGCGAAATAAGAATACGGACAGGTTGTCCTTTCGCTTTCTTAGCAGCCAAGATGGCAATGTATTTGAACAGACCTGTCTCGGCTGTAATATTGACGATGATCATCATGCCGATGAGTAGGCCAAGTGTGTTGAAATCAATATGATGTAGTGCCGTTTCTTGGTCAACAATGCCGAGTACAACCATAAGTATTCCGCCGATCATAGCTAGAATTGTACGGTGAACTTTCTCGGCAATGATAAACCCATATACAACCAGGAAAATACCAATGGCTAGAATCGTCTGGTGTTCCATAAAAGCCTCCTATAGTTACGTGATTGCCAAGGCGCGAATAAGCCTACACAGGGGTAGGATGTTAATCAATAGAGTTCATTATAGAGGATAATGAAATACACAACAAGGAGTTATGGCATGAATAAGAAATGGTGGAAAGAGTGTGTCGTGTATCAAATATACCCGGTAAGCTTCATGGATAGTAATGGAGATGGAATCGGGGATATTCCGGGGATTATATCGAAGTTAGATTACTTTCAAGATCTTGGTGTAGAAGTGCTATGGATCTGTCCTGTATATAAATCACCTAATCATGATAATGGGTATGACATCAGTGATTATTGTGACATCATGACAGAGTTTGGTTCGATGGAAGACTTCGATAGTCTACTTACGCAAGCCCATGAGCGGGGTCTGAAGATTATGATGGATCTTGTCCTGAATCATACTTCAGATGAGCATCCATGGTTCATTGAATCTAGGTCATCGAAAGACAATCCGAAGCGAGATTTCTATATTTGGAGAAAAGGGAAGGATGGCGGGCCGCCTAACAATTGGGAGTCCTATTTCAGTGGATCTGTATGGGAATATGATACGGAGAGTGACGAATATTACCTTCATTTGTATTCTAAGCATCAACCTGACTTAAACTGGGAGAATCAAGCTGTAGTCGATTGTATTCATGAAATGATTCACTGGTGGCTCAAAAAAGGGATCGATGGTTTTCGTTTTGATGCAATCGCGCATATAGTGAAAACGGAAGGATTGCCTGATGCAGATAATCCGAATAACCTTCCCACAGTGCAAGCTTATGAATTGTTCTCAAATCTAGAGAATGTTCATACAGCATTAAATCAACTATATAATGAAGTATTATTTCATTACGACATTATGACGGTTGGTGAGACTTCGGGGATTGGACCAGAGCAAGCGCTAGATTATGTAGGAGATATGCGTAGTGAACTCAATATGGTATTTCAATTTGAGCATATGAAGTTAGATGCGGCAACCTTAGGTACAGGGAGGTGGGATAAGAAACCTTGGACACTACTCGAGCTTAAGAAGATTATTAGCCATTGGCAGGTTACGCTACATAACAAAGGCTGGAACGCTAACTATCTGTGCAACCATGATCAACCTAGATCGGTGTCTCGCTTCGGTAATGACGGAAAGTATCGGGTAGAGTCAGCTAAGATGCTAGCTACTTTTATTCATATGCTCGAGGGAACGCCCTATATTTATCAAGGGGAAGAGATTGGGATGACCAATATACGCATGCAAAGCATAGATGACTATCGGGATGTAGAGACGTTAAATTATGTTGAACAGTCCCTAAGGCAAGGGATGTCTGAAGAGAAAATTATGCAAGTTCTAGGGGATAGAAGTAGAGATAATGCGCGCACACCAATGCAATGGAATAAGTCTGAACATGCTGGATTTACAAAAGGAACGCCGTGGATCAATGTCAATGCTAACTTTTTAGACATTAATGTAGATGCAGCACTACAAGACCCTAACTCGATCTATCATTATTATCGTAAGCTGATCAAGCTAAGAAGAGAGCATGAGGTCATTGTGTATGGTGAGTATCGTCTAATATTACCTTTGCACCCTGATATTTATGCGTATACAAGGACACTTGGGAACGAGCAACTTCTTATCATTTTGAACTTTTTTGAAAAAGAATCCGTATTTGAGCTACCGGAACATCTCAATGTGAGTAACATAGGCAAGTTACTGATCTCTAACTATCCGGCACGGAGTGGGGATCATGTAGAGACTTTGTTGCTTCGTCCGTATGAAGCAAGGGTGTATACGATGACTACCCAGCAGTCTGTCCAATCTCCAACAACGCAGAACAAAAAAAAAAAATATAACAAGACAAAACAAGACAAAACAAAAAGATGACTAAACCATTTTTACCCACCCACGAAGATGTTATAATAAGGGTGCGAATGATCTGGCAAAAGTTCTTCACTTACGAGTTGGTTACCGCCTCTAGGTAATCGGCTTTTTGTTTGTGCATAATAAGCACGATTATATTGATTAATGAGCTCGTCCAACATCATGGATTGATTGAGAACTTTGAAATGCGCTAATCCGTATAGTTGTTCCAGATCGCAGAGTTGTTGTCGTGCCGTTTCTATTAGGTGTACCAGAGATTCTTCTTTTCTCATCCATATCCCTCCCTATTTATCATTAGTTTAGGCGTTTATGTCTAAATTTGGATAAAAATTATTTTGTAAAAGATATGAAATGAAATGAAAATAAAATGAAATTAAGAAAACGTGGGAGGCATACATGAATACTAAAATCGACTCACCAAAGATTCCTGAAGACTTACCTGTGCTATCACAGATACACGAATTACGATCCAAAGATGAATTCAGTCTAGGTTCCATCAGTGATGCCATCATAGAATATCAGGATGCTAGTAAGGTTTCATTTGAGAAGGTAGTCTTCAAAAATGTAACCATAATAGAGTCATCACTAACAGGTATTGAACTTACAGATGTGGTGTTTGAAAGATGCGATCTATCCAACATTGACTTTAGCGATGCATTTATTCATCGAACAGAATTTAGAGGTTGTAAAATGATGGGGACAAATTTCGCGAGAGCTAGATTTAAGAATGTGCTTGTCTTGGATAGTGTATGTGATTTTGCCACATTTCGCTTTTGTGATTTCAAGCAGGTAGCGTTCGAGGATACTTCATTAGTGAGTGCTGATTACTTTCAATCCATGCTACATAAAACGATGTTTACCCATTGTCAGATGGATCAGGCTATTCTGTCAGGGTCAAAATTAGAGGGTATTGATCTGAGCAACTGTGAATTCAGTGGATTGAACGTGGAGATCGAGGATCTAAAGGGGTGTATCATTTCAGCGCAGCAGGCTTCTTCGTTTACACCTCTGTTAGGCTTAGTAATCAAGTAGAATTGAACTAGAGCTCATATATTAGTTGATATTATTCTAGCATACGTTATGAGATAGAAAAGACCAGCGCAAGGCGCTGGTCTTAGGTAGATATATTTACATTTTAGAAGTTATTTACTCCTCCATGAATGAGCGGCTTAATAATAGGATCATTGAATTGGCCCTGAGTTGGAATAGCGAGTAGAAATAAAAAGCTAGTAACCGTTATTAGTAATACCAATTTTCTTTTCATTTGTTTTCCTCCTCTATTAATAGATTTTGATATTCTGATTCTGTTTCATGAGATGCGAATTCTCGAAATCTTTCAAATAGTCTCACAGATTTGAGAATATGGGTCTCATCACTAATAATAACAGACTTTTCCATAGAATCCAATAAATATTTGAATCCATCTAGATATAATTCTTTACTTAAATAATAATGAGCGATTTCGTAAAAAAAACTGGCAATCTGTTCAGATATCACTTGTTGCGTGTATATAGCTGTAGCTTGTTGCTGTTGTTTCACATAAGAGATGATCTGGGGTTCAAAATGTCTGAGTATATTATCAATATCGATATCAAATCGGTTAGCGGCCTTTGTGATGTTTAAGAGACCCGTAAGTATTTCGTCTGTATTCTGTTCAATGTAGGATACGTAATCTGAAAGCACGCTAACATCTCCAGATAGGAGCTTAGCTACGTAAATATTGGCCTGTGCCCATCCTATAAATAGATTGACCCAATGCAGAGTTTCTTCATCTTTTTCTTTCACCCAGCTTAAATCTACATAAGTATACGTATATTGTAATGCCAGCTCATAATCGCCCCGTGCATCACACACGCTTCCACGAAGCAGATTAGAGAAGGTCAGATATACAAACAGCGGTCTGATTGGCTTCTTCTGAGGTTCCTTTCCTTTTCTAATCAGCTTATCAGGCATGAAGAGTTGAATAGTGGCCTTGTGCTCCATTTCTTGAGCTACTTCATCAACCTTATCCCACTTAAGCAATGATCGATATGTATTGGCTAAATCTTTCAGGGCATCAAGCTGGTCGATGATATCAAGTCGGTCCACGAAAGGCTCAAACTGGAGAGCAGCCCGAAGATTAAGCTCCTGATTGTCTCCTAACCGCAGGGTAAACAACCGGTACTGGCAGAAGGCCAACCGTTCTGAATGCTGGCGTCGCTCACTTGTGGCTACACTTTCATAGAGTATCGCTGCGGCCGCGTGTTTGTCCGTTTGGAAGAAATCTTCCGCGACTTCAAATAACAAAGGCGAATAGGTTAAATTGTCCAATAATAGTTGCACGATCTGGCGAATACAGTCTAGCTTGTCCAGCTCTGCGCAGTTGTACAATAAGGGTCTGATTCTACGCCAATTTGGCACAGCTTCAATCATGCATTCTTGGATATATTGCTCATAGAAATGGCCTGAGGGCAGTTCCAGCACCGAAGTCATTCGATCTAATTGATCGACAGCCATGACCCGATTTCCGGTAAGAATTGAACTCACCGTACCCGCATTTAACCCGGCATTTTTTCCTAATTGGCTATAGGTTAATCCATTCCGTTGAATGAAGTCTTCTAGCTCCGTGCGTATCGTGGTTGTATCGTTCACTTACACCACTCCTTATTCACATGTATATAAAATGTGATTTTTTCTATTATATTACAAATATAACCATAATTTGAACGTAGGTCAATTGGTTTCATATATTTTCTTTGTATATGTTTGGTAACACGATATATAATTTATCCTTTTATTTGTTGGGAAGAGTTTCACTGAAATTGAAATTGCGCTGAATGATGATTATACTGAAGCAAAGGGCGGCTACAACTATTATCAATCGTTAACCATGGAAGGAAGATTAGGAATGAATGCTCAACATCAGATAGAACAACTCAAGAAATTTAAGTATGACATTACTCGATTTATGATGATCTATAAATTCGCTTTGGATGAAATAGAGACGAAAGTTGAAATATTGAAAGAAGAGTTCCAATCTTTACATGACTATAGTCCAATCGAAAACACTACATCGCGGTTGAAATCGCCTGAGAGCATTGTGAACAAGATGCTTCGTAAGAATTATGAATTATCCTTTGATGGGATAAAGAGTAATATTAAGGATATTGCGGGTCTGCGGATTACCTGTTCTTTTATTTCAGACATCTATCAGGTTAGTGAAATGCTACAGAATCAGGCTGATCTCAAAATTCTAGAGGTAAAGGATTATATTAAGAATCCTAAACCTAACGGATATAAGAGCCTTCATTTGCTGGTTGAAGTTCCTGTGTTTCTATCAGACAGCGAAGAGCATGTATGTGTAGAAGTTCAGATTCGGACGATCGCGATGGATTTCTGGGCAAGTCTTGAGCATAAAATTTTCTATAAATATAATGAATCCGTACCTGATCGTCTAATTCAGGAGTTGAAGAATGCTGCGGACTCTGCGAATGCATTGGATTTACAGATGGAACGACTCCATCATGAAATCCAAGAGATCAAAGATGCGCAGTCCGATGCTTCGGATGAAGAATTAAGACGTATTATGATCAACAATCAGCAATTTACCGTACCCATGGAGTTTCTTAAGCTCCTTAAGGATGGACAATAGTTGGTAAGAGATGCCTGTTGGTGGGGAAATTAGATTTAAATGAGCCTTAGAAGCGATTCTAAAGGCTCGTTTTTTTTGCTGTTTTTAGGTTAGATTATAAGGTTAGATTATAATGATGAAAAGGTACAACAATGACATCATCAGTTGTAAAGGAGAATACATATGCTGAAAAATAATGTGTGGATTCTCATCTTGGCTGCGGGGAGCTCGAATCGTATGGGAAGCCCAAAGTTGTTACTTCCTATTGCCGGAGAGAGTATGATTCGTCGTGTTACGACTGCCGCAATCACGGCTATTGAAGGACACGTAGCCATTGTATCGGGTAAGGATAGTGTATTTAAGCATGAACACGTTCAAGATTTAGGTGTGGAATGGATTGAGAATAATGAATCCCAATTAGGACTCAGCTCATCGATCCGGGCTGGTGTGGCACATCTTATTCAACATCAACGGCCACAGGCTATATTGATCATTCTGGGAGATCAGCCAGATATGGATAGTCGAACGATCGTTCAGGTGGTGGAACATTATCAAGCTAAGGGTGGTTCTATCGTTCAAGTGAAGTATACGGATCGTCCAGGCCATCCCGTATTATTCGACGAGGCACTTTTTCCTGAATTACTGCAATTAGAAGGAGACTATGGAGCAAAGAACGTGTTGCGAGCTTATCAGGAGAGTATTCAATGGGTAGCAGTGCAATCGGATATGCCTGAGGATATTGATACACCAGAGGAATATGAAGCTTATGTGAGCAGGAACCCTAAATGATAAGGAACCCTAAATGATAAGCGTGAAGAACGTAGTATAGATGATTGACTTTTAGTCTTTGAATTGGTAAATTAGTGTCATCCAAACCAAAGGGGAGAAATTTTGATGACGGGGAATGTTCTTAACTAACCTAACTCCATATGGACTGTATTTACGACAAGAAATTTTCGCTTGTGAGAGCGAGTTTATTTTCTTATGTCTGTGGATCGGTCTTGGAATAGTTAAGAACACGCGAAGCATCAAACGGCGCCTTTGGCTGTTTATTTCTTTGTAACCATACAGGTGTGAAGTTTAGATAGGCTCAATGTAGCGCTATCACTTCATTCACACTGTAAGACGTGCTCTTGTGAGCACGTCTTTTTGTATTTTGTTAGAGTGTAATAGCTTCATTATGTACGCTCTACTCATTCATCGGTACAGGTAACATGCAGCACCTATCTTAGGTGATGGTCTGCGTATCTTTGGGTTTACAGAAGAAATAACAGTAGGATTTTAAGGGCAAAGAATGACACTCGTCAATTCTTTGCCCTTTTTTGTTATTCATCATTTAAGAAAGAACAAAGGAGGTTCATGTACACCATGGACAATGTAACATTAGCAATGTTGGAATATGACAAGATGAAGGAAAAATTACTGGAATACGCTGTTTCTTATGAAGGTAGACGGCTAATTGAGGAACTTAAGCCAACGGATCAGCTTAGATCGATACAACGAGCTTTGGAAGAAACAGAAGAGGCAAGAGCGCTGCTAGAGAAGGGAGCAAGTATCCCGTTGCCATCATTGGATGGAATAGAGTATGTAGTATCCCTCCTGCATACAGGATACATGTTCACCGAACAGGATCTTGTCGCTATTCAGACTTTCTTGAATAGCTGTAGTCAGTTAAAGCGGTATATGGCATCAAAGGGGCATATTGCTCCAGTAATCAGTACTTATGCGTCTTCATTAAGTGAGTTGACGAAGCTGAGAACTGAAATCGATCGCTGTATTCAGCACGGGAAAGTGACCGACCAAGCTAGTAAGGATTTAGAGCGTGTCCGTAAGAAAATGCTTGTGGTCAAAGATCGCATCCAGAAAAAGCTGAGCTCGATATTAAGTCGACATCAAGCTATTCTACAAGAGCACTTAGTAAGTGTTAGAAATGGACGGTATGTCATTCCGGTGAGGAAAGAGTATCACAAACAGATCAAGGGATCGATACTTGACCAATCTACAAGTGGGCAGACGGTATATATAGAACCTGAGGAAATCGCATATCTGCATGTAGAGCTTAGTATGATTCAAGCTGACGAATCTCGTGAGGAGGGGATTGTACTCTATGAACTAACCAGTCTGGTCGA
Source organism: Paenibacillus sp. DS2015 (assembly GCF_050433705.1). Taxonomy (NCBI): domain Bacteria; kingdom Bacillati; phylum Bacillota; class Bacilli; order Caryophanales; family Paenibacillaceae; genus Paenibacillus; species Paenibacillus sp. DS2015. The sequence goes on from NZ_JBNPWS010000015.1 coordinate 110,572, forward strand.
ATCGGCAGCTACCGATATCCAATTGAATATCGAAATTACGGGGACGTATGATTTCATTATAGCTAAAGGGAAATATGGGAGGTCGATCGGAGGGGTTCCCGTTCTGCTGAATGCGAATGGGAACATGGCGATATACGGGGCGAAACATCCATTACTGCTCAGGACTATGATTCCGCTTGATATGGCTCTGGGAGAAGGTTATCGGTCACTTATTATTACTGGACCTAATACGGGCGGTAAGACAGTTGCGTTGAAAACACTTGGGATACTTACATTGATGGTGCAATCAGGATTGCTGGTACCCGTTGATCAGGGTAGTACATTCGCTGTGTTCTCTAAAGTGATGACGGTGATTGGAGACGGACAAAGTATCGAGCAGTCTCTCAGTACCTTTTCTGCTCAAATTCAGCGATTAATTCATATGGTGGAATCAGCGGATCATTCGACTCTACTTCTCATTGATGAACTTGCTGCTGGAACAGATCCTGGTGAGGGAATGGCATTATCGATTGCTATCCTAGAAGAGTTGAATCGTAGAGGAGCATGCATCATGGTGACGACTCATTTCAATGAACTGAAGACTTTTGCTTCACACACCGAAGGGTTTCAGAATGCACGTATGGAGTTCGATGTGGAAACATTAGAGCCTTTATATCGTCTGACCATTGGTGAAGCTGGGCGTAGCTATGCTATTGAAATAGCCAAAAAACTAGGGATGAGTCAAGGTATTGTCGAACGTTCGCAACATATTGTGACTAGACAGAAGGAGAGCCTTAGTAGCGAAGGGCAACAACATGGATATGCCAAGGGAAATTCGAGTGTCGATTCGCAATCCAAGTCAGTCCAAATTCAGCCCCAAGGCAACCCTAAATACCATAAGAAACATAACCTTAAAGAACATCCGCAGAGTGCGGTTCACTTACGAAGGTTCGAAGTAGGAGATAGTGTGTATGTGAGCACTTATGGGAAGACTGGAATCGTCTATCAACTAGAGGATTCTATGGGGATGGTCGGTGTCATGATTCAGACACATAAGGTAAAGGTCAATAAGAAGCGGTTGAAGTTATTTATTGAGAAAAGTGAGCTATACCCTGAAGATTACGACATGAACATTATATTTGAGACTACAGAAAATCGAAAGAAGTTGAGAGTAATGGAACGTAAACACGTAGATGGACTTACCGTTATTCAAGAACCTGATCAATAATATGAACAATGACTGTATTGTTACCAAATTAAAAGGTTCATTTATCGTGAGAAGGGTATAAGTGACTGAAGGCAACTTGAGCCAATAAATTTCTCCCTGAGTCGATATGGAGTTGCGCCAGAAGCATTATGAGAGGGGTGACTCTATATTCATCAGGGAGGTAAACAATAAACGATCATCCATCATCAATCATGACCTAGATATATCACTGGATGTTTCGTAGTGAATATGTAAGGGAAAAGGAGAGTGACATATGAAATTTGAAGGAATGAATCAAGCGTATGATCCACAGAACCAAGAGGAGTATGAACAAGATATTCTGACTAGGTATGTAGATAATTCAGAGGTTACGATGGATGAGAGTAAACAGAAGATGCAACAATGGACGAAAGAGGACTATTTAGAGACACAAGCACAGGTCGAGGGAATTAATTTAGAATTAAAAGGCGTTATTGAGGCAGGTCTTACACCGAATAGCCCACAAGCACAGCAGGTTATTGCCCATCATTTTGAATCAATTAAGCGATTCTATACGCCTTCAGCAGAAGTATATAGCAGTTTAGGAGACCTATATGTTGAACAAGCGGATTTCAAAAAGCTCTATGACGCTTACCACCCTCAACTTGCTGAATTTCTTCGTGATGGAATGAAGAAATACGCTGAGCGGAATTTGAAATAAGACTATTATTGCGCAGGGTAGAAAGTCCGCATTTAGCGGTAAATATGGAGAGAGCTTTCTATGTCGAATTTTTCTTTGAAATAGACCTCTAAATCTCACAATAAGTGGGATTTGGAGGTCTATTTTTGGCTCTAGTTCATAATCCGTGCCTGCTGAAAATAGCCAATGTATGTTAATCGTAGCTTTAATAATGAAACTTATAAATGAGCTGAAAGAATATCTACGAATTGCTCTAGAAATTGGCGTTCTTCATCATCAAATCGATTATTAAGCGGGCTATCAATATCTAGTACCCCATACAGTTCACTATTTTTAATGATCGGCACCACAACCTCACTATTGGAAGCCGCATCGCAAGCAATATGACCAGGAAAGGCATGAACATCATCGATAACGAGTGTCCGGCGCTCGGCAGCAGCTGTTCCGCAAACACCGCGACCTAAGGGAATACGGATGCAGGCAGGAAGCCCTTGGAAAGGTCCGAGTACGAGCTCCTTGCCATCAAATAAATAGAAGCCAACCCAGTTCGTGTCCTTCATAAACAAGTTAAGTAAAGACGAGGCATTAGCTAAATTAGCGATAGAGCTAGGTTCATCATGAATAAGAGATTTTAATTGATCTAATACGGCTAAGAATTGATAGCCACGGTCGCCCTCGTAGGGAATCGCTTGAAACATTAGACACGCCACCTTCCTTATAAACCACTGGTTAATTATAAAAGAGTAGTACAGCACAGCCCCTGTCGTCAAGTGGAATATACGTTAGGAGAGCGCTAAGGTGAGAAAAAAGTGTTTCCAGCTGAGCATAGTAGGGTAATTAATTTTGGGAATACAAGGTTAATTTCAAGGTGAAAGGGAGGGGGAATAGTACATGCATGCAGAAGTTCAAAATTTATTTATCAGAATTCATTTGCTTTCTCAAGCTCAGGAAAACAATCTAAAGATTTACGATATGTTGCCAGAACTCGAACGTCAAGGTTATAAAATTGGAGAGCGTGAAGTGAAGTTGGAGATGGAAAAATTGAATCAGTTGAATTTTCTCACTTCCCATGGAGATGAATATAGCATGACTGGACTGGGTATTGCCGAATTCAAGGATATTAAGAAGATGTTGAAGGAACTTTGTGATGAAGTATTAGATATATCTGATCAGGATAAGACCACAAGTACGAAGGCATAATGATTTACATATCTGTGTAAAGATATGGATCGACCGATCTTCTCCAATATGATCGGTCGGTTTTATTTTTCTGAGGACAAAAGAAGAGTTTATATGCCTATATGTTATATACTGGTATTGAAAGTTTGAGTATAGATTGGAGCGTGAATAAAATTGAAGAAAAGTATTGTGTTGTTGATGATGTTAAGTAGTTTATTTATGGCTAATGGTGTTTTTGCGGATACAGAATCCATTACAGCGAGTCAAGTGTCGTCATTGTCTTCTTCTGCGAATGAATTAGTATCCAATAATATGTCTGCATCACATACGCAGCCGAAACCTAATGAAGACAATTCTCCCAACCGAATTCCTACCTCTGGAGCTGTTCTTATAGGTCTGGGAAGTTTGATTGTTTTTGTCGTGTTAGGAATCATAGTCGTTATCCTTGGATTGGGTAATTCGAGGCGTAAACAAATAAGTCAAGTTCGTTCGGACCTTGCTGAATTGATGGTACAAGTCAATCGAACACTGGATTCTATTCAAACTTTTAATGGAATATCCCAAGGGACTACGGGTGAGATGGTTGAAGGGATCGTTGAAAGGCTGTCTAATATCATGATTGAACTTTCACGAATTCAATCTGAAATGTCCACGGTGCAAATCCCAGCAACCCATCTATCTGCTCTCAAAGCTTCGTATGAGCATTTTGTTACGGAGCGAAATAGATTGCAGACTTGTGTGAAGGTCGAAGAGACGCAAGTTGACGTTGTGGTGAAGGCTGATCGCACGGTGACACAGAGAATGGATGCCATTAAGAAACAAGTCAGTAGCTTAAATGAAGACATAAAGGCATCTGTTGAGAATAGGGATTCTACATCGGCTGCAATTCAAGCCCAATTAGATCAGATGGACGTTAATATAAAGACAGTAGAACAACTACAAATATTTGATCCACTAGCTGCATTGACACAATTGGAGACAATAGAGCGCAAGGTGGAGCAAGTCCGGAAAGATGTATTTCAAAAGTAAGCAGTAAGATAGAATAAAAGCACCAGTCTGCTCGATGGCGTGGATTCAAACCCATTAGTCTCAAAAAAAGCAAGGGTCCCTAACAGACCGTTGCTTTTTTCGGCTTTATTCTTGTTGGTGGCAATCTATCTGCACTGCTCGGTGAGTGAAGCGTATACAAGTGCATAAAAGTGGCATTGAATCATGGCCATCGTAGGTTGTCCCCTCTCATTCGTGCGTTCATGAAAAACAATTGTCCTGTCCATTATAAAATAAGTAGTAGAGTTATTGAAGGGGGTAATGCAGTTACTTTTTTTATATGAAATAACTTTATAGCTAAACGTTATTAATATATACTTACTTACATAAAGTAATTAATTAATGCTGGTTTACGAAAGGAGATTATATGAGCTATCCACTAAATCAAGCGACATCCATCGGTTATGTCCAATTAAAAGTAAAAGATTTAAATCGATCCATAACTTTCTATAAGGAGGTTATTGGTTTGAGCATATTAGTACAAGAGGCGGAGACAGTATCGTTGACAGTAGATGGGGTTCATCCTTTGCTCGTTCTAGAGCAACATCAAGAAGCAGTAGCGAAACCTAGGCATACAACAGGACTCTATCATTTTGCTATTCTTGTTCCAGATCGTAGAAGTCTTGGACAGTCTCTTCTTCATCTTATCGAATCCAAATATCCACTTAGTGGAGCTTCGGATCACCAGTTTAGTGAAGCGTTATACTTATCCGACCCTGATGGGAACGGAATCGAGATTTATGCGGATCGACCTCGTGAACAATGGACACGTGATAGCGCAGGACAATTCGCTACGATGAGCGATCCAATGGATGTTCAAGGTGTACTCGCTGACGCGGGAGAACATGTATGGCGTGGGTTACCCTTAGGTACCGTTATGGGTCATGTTCATCTTCATGTTGCTAATATTCAGAAATCAAAGGAATTTTATGTGGATATACTAGGTTTTGATGCAACCATTTATTATGGTGATCAGGCATTGTTTGTATCCGCTGGAGGATATCATCATCATATTGGTCTTAATACATGGGCTGGTGCAGGGGCGCCGACGCCACCCGAAGGATCGGTGGGATTAAGATTTTTTACCATTGTTGTTCCTAATAAAGGGGACCTTAGTGGGATCGAGAATGAACTTAAGTCCGCTGGAATCCCTACTGATCGAAGATATGGTGGAGTGTTCGTCAAAGATCCTGCTGGGAATGGTATTGTGTTAGTCGTTGCAACGAATTAAACATCCTAATCTAGTGTTTGACTTGGTTCTAGTTAGTAACTTATAGTTATATCAAACATTCATAGGGAGGCAAATGATTTGCTTCCCTTTCATTTGTGAGAAAAGGGGCTGGGAAAGGTTTATGCAACCCAAAAAGAAGGTAAATATAAATACTGCAGCACAGCGTAGGCTACAACAGGAATTACAGAGAAAACGTATGCAGAAAATAATGTGGATTACAGGATCTTGTATCGTAGTACTTGTTATCTTACTTCTTGTTATTAAACCAAGTTCAAATGAAAAATCATCTGATTTCGCCTACGAGAATTTACCCGTCATTGGTGACACGAATGCACCTGTCAAGATCGTAGAGTTCGGTGATTATAAATGCCCAGCCTGCCAAGGGTTCAGTCAGTCGTTTAAACCTCAAATTGTGAAGGACTACGTTGACAAGGGAATTGTCTCTTTCTATTACATGAATTATCTTATCATTAGCCCAGAAGCGGACTCTAATACAGCCGCATTAGCTGCTCAGGCGGTGTATCATCAGAACAATGAGGAATTCTGGAAGTATTATCATGTATTGTATGATAATCAAGGGAATGAACAGACAGAGTGGGCAACACCTGAATACTTAGTGGAACTAGCTCGTCAAGCGAACCTTGATATTGATTATGATAAGCTTGCGAAGGATATTGCTGATAAGACGTACCAAAAAGAAGTGGATGAGCATATGAAGATTGCACAATCTTTAAATATAAGAAGTACACCGACGCTTTATATAAATGGACAGAAGTTAGATGGTGACGGTTCTTATGAATCTCTGACTAAGGCAGTTGATGATGCAGTAGCATCGGCAAATGCGATCAAAGAGGAGAAATAACCGATGAAAGGCAAAGGATTCTTCAGAACCTATTCCCTCTATCTGGCTTGGCTTGTCTGTGTAATTGCGACATGCTCAAGTTTATATCTAAGTGAGGTACTGCATTATGAACCCTGCAGACTCTGCTGGTTTCAGCGGATTTTCATGTATCCTCAAGTCATTCTTTTAGCTATTGCTAGCTATAAGAATGACCGAAGTATTGTTCCGTATTTACTTCCTTTGAGCATTATTGGTGGGAGTATTTCGATCTATCACTACTTGGAACAGCAAGTTCCTGCATTTGCTAAGATAGCGCCCTGTACGGTAGGTGTTCCTTGTAATGTGGACTACTTGAACTGGTTCGGATTTATTACGATTCCACTGTTAGCATTGATTGCATTTGTAACGATGATAGGATTGCTATGGGTGGGTAGAGAGAGACAGGAAGAAGAATAGATGTTGTATGTATTACTAGATAGCTATCGTCGGGAATTCGACGGTAGCTGTTTTTTTGAAATATAAGAAAGTATAAGTTTCACTTGAATCAATTTCATAATCGCCGATGGATCTAAATCGATTTGCGTAATTATCGTTACCCTTCCAGAGTAGGAGACGGGTTGTCATACGTGTTGAAGTGGATGTGTGAAGTTGGGAAACAGATAATATGAACCATGGAAGGCGCTGATCATCAATGTACATATGTGGTGGGAATATTCCGCAGTTGGAGGATGCACGGCTGATCCTTCGTCAATTAGAACTCGATGATGCGGGGGCTGTATTACGCTGTTGGTCAGAGGTTGAAGTTCGTGAATACTCAGGTATTCCAGAGCTTGAGACCATCGAGTTGGCTAAGGAAATGATTATATTTCTTAATCGTCTATCTACCACTGAGGATGGGATACGGTGGGGGATTGTAGATAAGCAGAGTGGTGCCTGGATGGGCAGTTGCGGCTTCAATATGTGGCAGTTAGAAGGCGCTTATCGCGGCGAGATTGGATGTGAGTTGTCCAGCTTATTCTGGGGTCAGGGATATATGAACGAAGCACTGGATTTAATTATACAATTTGGCTTTGAAGTGATGGGACTGAATCGGATTGAAGCCTTAGTTGATCCTAGTAATGCTCGTGCTAGTAGGTTATTCACTTCGCTGCACTTTATCTTAGAGGGGAATTTACGAGAATATCGGCATACACCGGATGGATTTCGAGATGTTCATGTTTATTCTTTACTGCGTAAGGACTGGGAACAACAATAAAAGGGAGCTCGTAGGAGTTGGTAAGAGTCACGATTATCAAATTTCACATACTTTCATGTCATATTTGCGGTACAATACAATACGGTAAATGAATACAGAGGGGATTTAAGACGTGAATTCATTAGCAAAAAACAAACGAAGTCTCATTATGGTTGGGATTCTACTCTCAACTTTCATGGCCGCCATTGAGGGCACCGTTACAGGACCCGCTGGCCCGGCCATTGTAAGCAATTTCGGTGGTATGCAACTCATGAGTTGGATTTTTACGGCATATCTCCTAACGATGGCCGTCACTACACCTATTTTTGGAAAGATCAGTGATATATATGGTCGTAAACCTGTATTCTTAATAGGTTCTCTATTGTTCATCATAGGATCGCTACTGTGTGGATTCTCACAGAGCATGGAACAATTGATTGTATTTCGGGCGATTCAAGGGATCGGTGCGGGGGCTCTGATTCCAGTTACCTTTACGATTATTGGAGATATATATCCGATAGAAGAGCGAAGTAAAGTACAAGCACTTCTTAGTTCAGTATGGGGGATATCTTCTTTAGTAGGACCTCTGCTCGGGGGTTATTTCGTTGACTATTGGAGTTGGCGCTGGATCTTTGGATTTAATGTACCATTCGGGATCTTGTCCATACTGCTTATTGCTCGTTACTTACCTAAGCACAATGTCAAAAGAGAGACGAAGATTGATTTTGCTGGAGCGATTACCTTTACCATCGGTATGACAGTGTTGTTGTTCTCATTAGCAACTGGAGGTCAATATTATGAGTGGAATTCACCTCTATTAATTGGATGTCTCTTCATTGCTGTTATTTTTATCATCCTTTTCTTTATCGTGGAGAAGCGAGCTCAAGAACCTATGATCCCGCTGAAATTATTCCGAATTCGTGACATTGCTGTCTCAGCAGGAGCTAATCTACTGATCAGCTCACTTCTTATTGGGCTCACAACTTATACACCTCTGTGGATACAAGGGGTGATGGGGAGGAATGCAACCTTCTCAGGGTTAGCAATGGCCCCGATGTCTATCGGTTGGATGCTGGGATCTGTAGCAGGTGCTAAGCTATTACTCACAGCCGGTTCTCGGAAAACGACAATGATCGGTATTGGAGGCATTGTGATCGGAGCGTTGGGCCTTGCGATGATGACGGGAGATACGCCTAGCTATATACTGCTAACGTTCACATTTATTTATGGTATAGGATTTGGGTATTCTTCAACGGTATTCACGATTATCGCCCAGTCTTCTGTCGGGTATAACCTTCGAGGCTCATCAACTGCACTGAATACATTTGTGCGCTCGTTGGGTCAGACGATTGGGGTGGCTGTATTTGGTTCTTGGATCAATTTGAAGATTGTAGCATTACTGAATGATAATCCAGAGACGACAGGCAGTGTAACGCAGGAAGATATTAATAGATTACTTACTCCTGAAGGTAGCGAACAGGTTCCAGCGTCGTTATGGAGTGCGATGCGACATGTGATGGAAGGCAGTCTACACTCTCTGTTTATCGTCATGGCAGTCATTGCAGTGATTAGTTTCTTTATTGTTATGGGGCTTCGCAATGTTCCGCCTTCTCCAGAGAAAGAGGAGAAGCAGGTGAGGGGCTAAATTACACATGGGTACAAGTCGGCCAGAGGGATGCTTCAATAAGTTGACCTTCTTCTGGCCAACCATTCTTGGAACATCCATTCATAAGCTATCGCTTGCTCATACAAAGAACAAAGGGAGTGTCCTATGCCTGATTCAAGGCATTTAGGACACTCCCTTTGTTCTTGTTCGTTATAAGGATCACTTAGTGTGTAAGAATTGTTCTCAGATGTTTCTAGAGGTCCATGAGATTTCACTTTCGCATGGAGGGAGATAAACGTTCTGCTTGAAGTCCCATTTTCTTGAGAAGTGAGATCATCTGATCTTTTTCCTCAGCATTTAGCCCACTTAACGCCCGATGAATTCTTTCGGCAAATTTAGGATATAACGCATTCATCAATTGTTCACCTTCATGCGTAAGTTCAGCGAATATAACGCGGCGATCGGTAGGGCAAGGCTTACGAAATAGGAAACCACGTTCTTCCAGCTTATCGATAACGTACGTGACATTACCGCTTTGTAGTAATAGTTTTGCACCAATTTGTTGAATCGGTTGTGGTCCTTTGTAATACAGAACCTCCATTACGGCAAAGGCAGTCGGGTTGAAGCCTTCAATTTTACTACCTGTTACGGCGTGTTCACTCACACTCTTGAATGATTTAGCAAATACACGGTACAAATGCAGAGATAATTGGGTATCCATTTCTTGGATCTGTATCATACTTCTCACCGCCTTTATCTTCATAGAATATCTTGGGATCTAGTATTTGTACTTTAATATTAAGTGAATACGATCAAACTTAACATGTGATTTATCACAATCACTGCGCTTTTAATATTTAAAAACTAAACCTTTTGATTATATGTCGGTATTGATACTGAAATCTTATTCCTCAGGATGTACACTTTATCAGTCCTAGGACCGATGATCGTGCGGGAGGCGTCGGTTATTGTAATGATAGAGCGTTAAACATGGATGATGAGGAGTAGAAGATATGAACCATTCTATCTAATTTTGATCTTTAAGGGATTGATGGATATTTTGTTCTCTTCGGGAAAAAATGGTAAAATTAGAGATCGACAGGTCTCTCCTACTACAGATTCTGTTAAATAGCTTAACCTAGTATGTTGGGGTTAACGTTTTGGGAAGGGGGCAGGTGTACAAGATATGAGTCTAATCATAGATGAATTGGAACAATTGGAAGTAGAGACCGTACTGGAAGTATATATAGAACATGCAGGTTATGAACATGGAACACCTTCGATTTCAAATATTTCGTTTCGAGTGAAGAGAGGGGAGCTTCTTGGTATTATTGGGCCTAACGGTGCGGGTAAGAGTACCACCATTAAGGCAGTCATGGGACTTCTCAAGCATGCCAAGACTTCTGTAAGTATTGCAGGTGGTTCAGGAAAGTATGCCTACGTACCGGAGCAACCTGTATTTTATGAAGACTTAACGTTGTGGGAACATTTGGACCTCGCGGGAGCAGCCTATGGATTAGAATATGAATCTTTTACTAGACATGCCGAAGAACTACTTGCACGATTTGGTATGAGTAAAGTGCGCGATCTTCTGCCAGGTGGATTCTCCAAAGGTATGAAGCAAAAAATGATGCTCATGATTGGCTTTCTAGGGCGCCCAGATGTATATATAGTGGATGAGCCTTTTATTGGTCTTGATCCGCGTGCGACGAAAGATTTTCTCAACTTACTAGAGGAAGAAAGAAAACGTGGGGCAGGTGTTCTAATGTCAACACATGTACTAGATACAGCTGAGAAGATATGTGATTCTTTCATTCTGATCTCTAGTGGTGAAATGGTAGCCCAAGGTTCACTAGAAGATATCCGTCAGGCAGCAGAGCAACCTGGAGCATCATTGTTTGACTGTTTCGATGTTATGACTAGCTGAAGGGAGTTCTTCATGACAGATAAACGGATAGGATATCAGATTAGTACACCGAGAAATCTTTTTTGGCGGCGCTTGAAGGAATATTTGAGAGAACAAATAATCATATTACGTTATGTTGCCGATTGGACTGTAATGCTATATATTCTGATTCCAGGTGTGCTCCTCGGAGGTAGATTGTATTATGGATTATGGGTGGAGGATCTTCCACAGTGGAGCCTTCAGGCGCCCAGTATGCTATTCTCATCATTTATGTTGTTAGGGATATATAGTGGCGGTATATTGCTCTTGGTACAGAGGGGGGATGCCTTATTCATACGTATGCATCAACGCTGGATGTCAGGTCTGATCTTTAGAGGTTCTATATATAGTATGGTTGTTATTGCGATGAAGGTTGTTATCCTATTTACGATTGTATCTCCATTTCTAGTGCGAATTTTGAGTACGGATGGTTTAGAATTGGGTAGTTTCCTGGTATTATCTATCGCTACTAGCTGGATCGTAACTTGGATACGACATTTTGTAACGATTACATTTTCTGGATGGACTAAACGTTTAATGATTATCTGTGGAGTAGGTGTTCCTTGTGCGTTTTATGCTAGAGTGACTATTCTGTGGATTCATCAACCTCTTTATATGATATGTACTGCTGTATTGTTTATTATAGTAGTCTTCGTTTTTGTTAAAAAGAGAGTCTATCATCAGGGGACATTCATGAATGATGTGGAAGAAGATAGCAAGCAACGGATGAAGTTTACCGGATTCTTGCTGAAGCAAGTTGTAGACAAACCTATGCCAACAAGGACTAAACCTTGGATTTTTCGGCGCTCACCTTATCTCTATCATTCACGTTCACCTGAGCATCGATTAGCGGCTGCTGCCGTTAAGTCATGGTTTCGTAATCCGAGGCATCTACTACTTTATTTACAATTTACGGGGGTAAGTGTGATCGCAATCATTGTACCGCCTGGGATTATTAAATGCATAGTACTCCTGGCGGTTTCAACGATGCTCGTTTATTGGCTTTTCCGTTATTGGACTCGTTTTCTGTATGATGAATGGGTGTCATTATTACCATGGTCACCTGAAGTTTCCTTGAAGGCGGGAATGCTCGCAGTTCGTACCATGCACCTTCCATACATCTTCGTGATCTCGACAGCCTTTTCCTTAACTTTATGGGGTATAGGGTGGGGCTGGTTATTCATACTACCTTTGACGCTAGTCATGAATCGATTCACCGTCTATTTGCTTAGCTTCATGAATTATTCAAAAGGTTAATAGGAGGTCTCCTGCTCTATTGAGGCATTCTTACCGGCAGTATATCCAGTCGCGAAGGCAGCAGTAATATTGTAGCCTCCTGTATATCCATGAATGTCCATGACTTCACCGCAAAAATATAATCCTGGCATAAGTTTAGATTCCATCGTTTTAGGATTAATCTCTTTCAAATGGACGCCACCGCCTGTAACGAATGCTTCTTTGATGGAGAGCGTACCATCGATTGAGATAGGAAAAGATTTAATCAATTGAGTTAGATCAAGTAGTTGCTGTTTAGGGATATGATCAAAGGTCAAATCTTCCTCGATACCCGCTTTAAGAAGGAACAGAGGGATAAGACGATCGGGAATATAACCTTTCAACGCGTTTTTAACCGCCTTTTTAGCTTCCTCTTTTAGAATACTCAATGTTTCTTGAGATACCTGATCTGCTGTTTTATCTGGAAAAAGGTCCAGGGTCAGGGCCACGGTTTTGGTTTTATATTGTTTGATAGACTTTACAACAAATTGGCTACAGCGAAGTGCGGTAGGTCCAGATATGCCGAAATGAGTAAAAATCATATCTCCCTGATGTTCGATTACTTTTTTATTCTTAGGATTCCAGACCGAAAGACTGATGTTTCTTAGTGATAATCCTTGTAATTCTTTATTCTGAATAAAAGGTTCATTCGAAGTCAGGGCAACTTCAGTAGGATAAAGATCCGTAATCGTATGCCCTGCTTGTTCGGCCCAGATATATCCGTCTCCTTCTGATCCCGTTTGAGGAACAGATTTACCTCCAACTGCAATAATTACGTTGTTACTTTTTATGACATCACCAGAGCGTAATTTAATACCTGCTACATGCCCATTTTTATATAGCACTTGATCCACAGGGCACTGAAGTCGGATCTCCACCCCTTGCGAGCGCACTTTGCTAATTAGGGCATCAACAACGGTTTTGGCCTTATCTGTGATAGGGAACATTCTTCCGTTGTCCTCTTCCTTTAATTTAATTCCTAAGTCCTCAAAAAAAGCCATAATATCTCGATTGCTAAAAGTAGCTAATGCACTATGCAGAAAGCGACCATTACCCGGGATATGTTTAATTAATTCATCAAGTTCCTTAGCGTTAGTAACGTTGCAACGCCCACCGCCGGAAATCCCCAATTTTCGACCCAGTTTATTTCCCTTTTCCAATAGAAGAACCTTAGCTCCGTTGTGACTTGCCGATACTGCAGCCATGAGACCAGCCGAACCACCGCCAATAATAATTACGTTATATGTCAATGATATCTTCCTTTTCTGTTAATAACTTAAACCCATATTGTTATTATAATCAAACCTTTGCGAAAACAACAATGGATGCAGATAATAGAAGAGATTGTAATATTATGTAACATGTGATTTAATCAGAATTAACCTGACTAAATAGGGCAGTTGTGTTAAGGAGGAATTTTATATTTATTATGAATATAGTGACATCCTGTTGCAGGTGTTAATTTCTATCTCATTTGCGCTTCTCTTCCCACTAGGGTACCGGTGTTTAAGGTCTTGCTCGAATCGGGAGAGGCTTAACTCCAATAATTTTATTACTATTATTGTGTGGTGTAGTGCAATATCTCTAGTTGTATGTTCATTATTTGCCTTGATATTATTTGATCTTGCTTCACTTCATTTTGGTCTAATACCACTCTTTATTGGTATTCTTTATGGAGGTTATAAATGGGGACTTCCTTTAGCTGTACTCCATGTGGTCTGTTATTTTATATTTCATAAGTTTAGTATGAATATCAATTTTTTACTTCATTCAGGAATAATAATATCTCCATTTCTTTTCTACATTTCGCCTTATTTCTTGAAGGATTCTCTTGTAGGTAAAACTAAAAAACTTGGAGGAAGTCTAATTCTAGCGATGTTGTTTGTGAGCATATCTCCCTTAGCTGATGGTTATGATATTCATGTACTTGAGACACAACAAGTGGTAGTCGCTTTGCTTTATAGTATTATTTGTACTTTATGTGGGGTTATGGTCTTATACGTTATTGAAATTACATTTGAAAAATGGCTTCTAAGGGAGCAACTGGATGGGATATCTGAGAAGTATCTACGTGGAGAAGATAAGCTCCAGCAAGTGATGGATATTGCTCCTATATGTATGGTGTCCGTCGATCGTGATGGAATTGTGACAAGTATTAATGACATGATGATGACATTGTATCAATCGCGGAACCCGGAGCTTAAGAAATCTGATGTGCTTGGACGACCTATTTGGTTATTTGTAGATCCGCAGGAAGAAGAGCATGTTAGTACTCGAATTACGCAAGCCTTAAGAGGGGAAAAAACGGACCATGAACTTGTCTCAAATGGTTCTCGTGTTAGTTACATGAGCACATCACCACTGACCAACTCATACACAGGAGAAGTATTAGGCGCGGTTATGATTACTCAAGATATGACAGAGCTAGAAAGATTGCGTAGTGAGCTTGGAAATGTAGAGAGGTTAAGTCTGGTAGGCCAAATGGCTGCAAGCATTACCCACGAAATTCGTAACCCTATGGCTGTGGTGCGTGGGTTCCTTCAATTGATGAAAGAGAAAAGTCCGAACTCACTGGACCATTACTATCGCATTGTAATGGAAGAGCTAGATCGAGCTAACAGTATTATTAATGATTTCTTATCGCTCGCCCAGAATAGGGTTTCAGAGAAGGAAGAATGTTATATTGACAGAATTATTAATGACCTGAGTCCATTATTATGGGCAGATGCTAATTTAAGAGGTCAGACGATTGAGCTTGAGTTGGACGAGAATGCGCCAAAACTTATGTTGAATGCCAAAGAAATTAAGCAGTTAATTCTTAACTTAGCTCGTAATGGTATGGAAGCGATGGGAGAAAAGGGACAACTTATATTACGGACTAGAGCGACACCAACGGGTGTGGAGTTTATTGTGCAAGATAACGGATCAGGGATTCCTAAGAATGTGCAAGATAAATTGTTTACCCCTTTCTATTCTACTAAAGAGAAAGGTACGGGATTAGGGTTATCTCTGTGCCTTACGCTTGTAGAACGTCATAAAGGGAAAATCACAGTGGATTCGGAAGAGGGGGTCGGAACCTCCATCATTGTTAATTTTCCTCGCTCTTATGCATCTGAAGCAGTGACCACGTAATTTAGAAACAATAAAGATGGCTTACATACATTAGCATAATGAGAAGCTAGAAGAGTGAACTAAAGTATGTGTTTCCCAAATGCTATAGATTCTTGTGAAGATCTAGAATATGAAGACTGTTCTTGTGTTACTCTATATAGCTGGCGCATGTTGCTTGCTTTCAAACCTCAGGAAGGTATAATATGAATTATTAGCATCGTTATTATAACGGTTATTATAAAAGGAGTGATAGATCATGTCTATGTCGTTTGATCGATATATGAAGGATATGGTTCAACCGATGAGGGATGAACTGACAAATTTAGGAATTCAAGAGTTAACAACACCGGAAGAGGTAGAGAATAGTTTACCAAATTCCAAGGGTACGGCATTGGTTGTAATTAACTCAGTATGCGGTTGTGCTGCAGGACAGTGTCGTCCGGGAGTTGCTATGGCGCTTAATAATGCAATAGTACCTGATCATTTGTACACTGTATTTGCTGGACAAGACAAAGAAGCTACAGCTAAAGCACGTGAGTATTTCGCACCGTATCCTCCTTCTTCACCTTCCATTGCATTGATGAAAGATGGACAGCTTGTCCACTTTATTGAACGCCATCAGGTAGAGGATCGGTCAGCACAAGATATTGCCGATGAGCTCTCGGAGGCATTTAATCGTTTGTGTCAGTAATTTAGTCCACTGCACAAAAGCTCTGAGGTTGCCGCTTGCCGACAACTCTGGGGCTTTTGTTCTTTTAGAGGTTGTTCAAAACTCCCATGACCTGACGGCCACCCCCATGGATGAAAATAGGATGCATGTTTGAAACCATACAGCCCTAGCACATACTTGGAAGTAGGCAGGT